>DATICZ010000228.1:0-18639 GCA_035456525.1 Gemmatimonadales bacterium | reverse complement strand
TCACCGCGAGCAATGTGGCGTGGATGCTCAGGCGGTTCGGTGTCTCGACGACGGCGCCGAGCAACAGCCGCCCGGCCCCGAGCCCCCGGGCGAGCCGAACGGCCGACTGCTGAGACAGGTCCTTCCCCTCCGCCCGCGCGGTGCGGCGCCAGGCGTTGATCACGAATTGCGGGTTGGCGGCGCGGGGGCCGCCCTCGCCGGTGAGCTTGGCGGCGAGCAGGTCAACCATGCCTTCCCCGTAGAGCGAGTCGGCCCCCGTTACCCGGAAGGGGAGAACCGCGACGAGATTCGGATTGAGCGATTCACTCGTCGGTCGCAACCAGTGGATCGTCGCCCAGACAGCGAGCCCCAGGGCGAGGACGGCGGTTGCGCTCACGATCGTCCGGCGGCGCCGGACCTGACCCCATATCCCCCACTCTCTATCGGGAGAGGGGGGACGAGGGGGCTGGATCAGTGCATCGGCGAACTGTGAGGCAGTCGCGAATCGGTTCGCGGGCACTTTGGCAAGCGCTTTCATGATGGCCTGCTCGACGTGGACCGGAACCGACTCGCGCTCCGAGCGGAGCGGCGGCACCGGGGCCGCGATGTGTCGTGCCTGGATCGGCGTCGCCAAGAGGGCCCACGGCGGCGCCCCGGCGAGCGTCTCATACAACACGCAGCCGAGGGCGTAGACGTCGCTGCGGCCGTCGAGGTGGATTTCCCCAGCCGCCTGCTCCGGGCTCATGTAGGCGGGCGTCCCGACCACGATCCCGGTGCTGGTCAGCTGATCTCCCTGGGCCGCGGTGATGGCCCGCGCGATCCCGAAATCGGCGACCACAACCTCGTCCCCTGCGAGCAGAATATTCTCGGGCTTGATATCGCGGTGCACCACGTCATGACTGTGCGCGTAGGTCAAGGCGCTCGCCACTTGCCGCGCGATGTCCACTGCCTCGACGACCGGGAGCCGTCGCTTTCGCATGAGCCGGTCACGTAGCGATTCGCCCTCAACATAGGGCATGACATAGTAGAGGAGCCCCCCCACCTCCCCGGAATCGTGCAGCGGCAGGATATGCGGGTGCGTGAGCCGGGCGGCGATCGCGATCTCGCGCAGGAACCGATCCGGTCCGAGCGCGGCGGCGAGCTCGGGGCGAAGAACCTTGATGGCGACGGGACGGTGGTGTTTCAGATCTTGGGCGAGGAAGACATGAGCCATCCCGCCGCGCCCCAATTCCCGGTCGATCATGTAGCGGTCGGCTAGGGCGGCGCGCACAAGCTCCAGCAGGGATACAGCCACCGGGAAACGCTATGGCCCGAGCGACAGACGGGCTAGAGTCCCAGCCCTCCTACAACCGCCCCAACACCTTCTTCGCGAACGCCTCCGCCCGCTTCCGGAGATCGGTCCGGCCGCGGAAATCGCTGATCGCCAGGGTGACGACGTTCGTGTCGGTCACTACGACCAGGTTCCCACGAGCGCCCCCGGCCGCGAGCCACAGGGCGCGGTCGCCGAGTCCGGAGACCGGCTGGGAGCTCTTTTGCGCTGCGAAGAAATCGAACTGCGCGGTGTTGCCGCGGACCACCCGATAGGTGACCGTCGTCCCGTGGAACGCGTCGCCCGACACGGGCTCAATGGTGCACAGCTGGGCACTGGACTGCGCGCGGCGATAGCGCGACGGCTGGGCCAGCACGACGGATGCCTCGGTCTCGGTGATGTAGCCGCAGCCGCGGACCGGCGCGGCCGCCGGCTGTCCGGGGATGCCGCTGTCGGACCGACCCGCGGCGGCGTCGTCCCCACGGTCCCCGCCGCGGGAGCAGCCCGCGACGACCAGGGCGAGCACGGCGGTCAGGACTCTGATGGCGGCGTCTCCGGCGCCGTCGGGGGCGGCGCGGGCGGCGGGGGCGGCGGGGGCGGCGGCGTGCCGTCCCCCGATTTCTTCCGCACTTCATCCACCGCGGCCTTCCCCGCGGCGGCCAGTCCTTCGAAGAACTTTCCCGCCTTGCCCACCGCGTCCATCGTCCCCTTGATGATCGTCACGGGCACCCGGCCGGCCCGCATCGTATCCTCGAGCGTCTCGGCGACCTTCTGGAACGGCGCCGCGCCCGCTGGCCGCTCGGCGTACCTGGACTCGAGGAACTCGACGTAGTCGAGCACCTGGTAGACCTTCTCCTCGGACAGCGTCTCCAGCTTGCGCAGCATCCGCTCGCGCAGCACGTCGTTCATGGCTGTACCTCGAGGGAAACGAGATCTACCACAGGATTGCCGACGAACCGGCTGCGGCCGGTGCGCACCCGCACCGTGGCCTGGACGGTGGAGAGCGACGACAGGGCGTCCACCACGGCGCGTTTCGATTCGGGCACCACGACATACACGAAGCCCCGCTCGGGGACGGGCCCGCGGGCGAGCAGGTAGGCAGAGCCGTCCGGGATATCGGGGCGCAGGTCGTCCGCGGTCCGCAGCGCGATGATCTCCAAGGTCCAGCGCAGCACCTGGCCCACGTAGCGTTCGGGTTCGGCCCGCAGCTCGGCCGCGCTTACCCCGACCAGGACTCCCGCCGGCGCCGTCTGGACATCCGTCGTCCTGACCCAGCCATCGAGCTGCACGCGCGTCCATTCGCCGGCGCGCCCCAGAACTCTGAGCGGGGCGCCCACGGCAACCCTCGCGTCTCCCGTCGCCGCGCTGTCGGGCGCCCGATACACCGTCGTGCCGCGCGTCACCAGCACGCGGGACGCTTCGATCGGCGGTGGAGCCGATCCGGTGTCGGGCGGGGTCGTCCGGGTCGGACGCCCCCCTGCCGGTGGATTGGCGGAGACCGGCCCGGACGGCGTATCGGTCACGGTCTGGAGCGCCGCGCGCCGCATCCAGCCCTCGCGCCGCACGTGCACCCAGCGATCCTGCTCGTCCACCTTGTCGAGCGCGAACCCCGTGATCAGGCGCGCCACGACGTTGCCGGCGGGGGCCGTCCGCAGGTTCTCCGAGGGAGACTTGGTCACGGCGAGATCGAACCCGCTCACGCTGGTGGGGCCGACCGAGGTCTTGAAGATCCACCCGTCCAGCGTGACGGTGGCCCAGTCGCCCTGGACTGTGCCTTGCCGCACCACGGCGCCGGCCTCGACCTGGGCGAGCCGCTTGCCCTCGGCCGCCTGGTAGAACCACTCGCCCGCCCTCGCGACGCGGACCCGTGCTTGAGCGGGAAGCGGGACCGCGAGGCAGGCAACAACTGGTAGGACGCACAGCGCGCGGATAGATTGCATCCCCTTCAATATGAACAAGAGGCACGGGTCGCGCACCCCGGTCGCGCTGATCGTTCTCGACGGCTGGGGCTTTCGCCCCGGCCGCGAAGGCAATGCCATCGAGCTCGGGAGTACGCCGGTCTGGCACCGCCTGTGGGAGCGCGCCCCGCGCACCCTGCTCGATGCCTCGGGTCTCGCCGTCGGCCTCCCGGAAGGACAGATGGGCAACAGCGAGGTCGGCCACCTGAACCTGGGCGCCGGCCGCGTCGTCCCCCAGGACATCGTGCGGATCTCCCAGGCGATCATTTCCGGCGAATTCTTCGATTTGCCGCCGCTTGTGGAGCTGTGCGAATCGGTGCGACGGGGCAAGGGCACGCTCCATCTGCTGTCGCTCATTGGAACGGGCGGGGTGCACGCGCTCGATGAGCATCTGCTGGCGGCCGTCGAGCTCGGCCGGCGCGCCGGTGTGCCCGTGGCGATTCACGCCTGGCTCGACGGGCGGGACACACCGCCGCAGTCGGCGCTTGAGTTCATGCGCACGCTGGTCCACGAGATCGGGGCCCGGGGCCCGGGCCCCGGATCCCGGGCCCCGGTCGTCTCCACCGTGAGCGGCCGCTACTACGCCATGGACCGCGACAAGCGATGGGACCGGACCCGGCTCGCCTACGATGCGATGGTCCACGGCAAAGGAATCGAAGCGCCCGAACCGCTCGCGGCGATCCAGCAGGCCTACGAGAGTGGAGAGACCGATGAGTTCATCAAGCCGCGGGTGATCGCCGGCGCCCCCCGTATCCGCTCGGGCGACGGCGTATTCGTGGTCAACTTCCGCGCCGACCGGGTGCGCCAGATGTGCCGGGCCCTCGCGGTGGACCCGTTCGACGGCTTCGCCGATGCGGAGCGGCCGCGCGTTTCGCTGGTCACCATGACGCAGTACGACGAGACGTTCTCTTTCCCCGTAGCGTTCGGCCCCATGGTCCTGCATCGGATCGTGGCGGAGGTGCTCGCCGACCACGGGATGACGATGCTGCGCACCGCGGAGACGGAGAAGTACGCGCACGTCACGTACTTTTTCAACGGCGGCGTCGAGCGGCCCTACAAGGGAGAGGAGCGGGTCCTCGTGCCTTCGCAGAAACACGTCGCCACCTACGACCAGATGCCGGAGATGAGTGCGCCGGGAGTGACCGATGCGCTGTGCCGGGCCCTCGAGGAGCGCACCCACGACTTCATTCTGTGCAACTACGCGAACGGCGATATGGTGGGCCACTCCGGGGTACTACCGGCGGCGGTCAAGGCGGTGGAAACGGTGGACGCGTCGCTGGCGCGGGTACTGGCCAGCGCCGAGCGCGCCGGCACCACCCTGCTGATCACGGCGGACCACGGCAACTGCGAGTTGATGATCGACCCGTCCACGGGAGGGCCGCACACGGCCCACACGACCAATCCGGTGCCGTTTCTCATGATAGGCGCGGATGGCGTGCGGGAGCTGCGGCACGGCGGCAGCCTGCAGGATGTCGGACCGACGCTGCTTCATCTGCTCGGCGTCGAGCAGCCGGCGGAGATGACGGGACGGGACCTGAGGGAGGTGAGCTGATGGGCGGGAAAAGCAGCGGTCAGGCAGGCGGGCGGGCGGGCCGACGGCGTACGGTGCAACGGGGAGCCGCGTGTCTCGCGGTGCTCCTGTCCGCCCTTCCGCCCGTCCTGACCGCCCAGGTCGGTCACGACCCGGGCACCTCGCCCTACCACGATCTGCGTCGTGGGGCCATGCTGCGCCTCGTCGGCGGCCACTTCGGCGGCGAGCGCGGCAAGGTCCCGGTCGCAGCGACCAACGGCGCGACCGGCGGCCTGCGGCTCGAGTACCAGGCCAGCAACGTGATCATTTTCACGACGGGGATCGCTTACGCCCAGACCAGCGCGTTCTACGTCACCGCCCGCGAATCCCCGCCGGACACCGTCGGTCCAGTCAACAACGACCTGGTCCTGGCCGACGCCGGACTGCAGATCTCGCTCACCGGAGGCAAGACGTTCCACGGCCTCCAGCCCTACATCGGCGGCACCGTGGGCCTGGCGTTCGGATCCGCGATCGCCGCGGATACGAGCGGCTACAACTTCGGCACGAAGATCACCGCCGGGCCTGAGGCGGGGATCCGCTGGTATCCGGGCCGGCGGGTATCGTTCGAGCTCGGCGGCCGGATCGTCTACTACCGGCTGCAGTACCCTGCGAACTTCCGGATTTCCGTTATCCCCGCCAACGCGTCGCTCACGGAGTGGACCGCTCATCCCTGGGCGACATTCGGCGTCGCGTGGAATTTCTGACCGAGGGTTTGCGTCGCGCCCTCCATCTGCTGGCAACGGGCGATGCCGAAGTCCTCGGCATCACCCTCCTCACCCTGAAGATCGCGCTGCTCGCGACCGCCATCGCGTGCGCCCTGGGGATCCCGGCCGGTTTCCTGCTCGCCACACGGGCGTTCTGGGGACGCCGCGCCGCGTTGACCGTCGTCAACACGGCGCTCGCGTTTCCCACCGTCGTCGTGGGGCTGCTGCTCTTCGGATTGTTGTCGCGCCGCGGGCCGCTGGGCGGGCTCGGGCTGCTCTATACCTGGCAGGCCATCCTGATCGGCGACGTGGTGCTGGCGCTGCCCGTGGCCGCAGCCCTTTCGGCGGCCGCGGTCCAGGGCGTCGACCCCCGCATCCGCCGCACCGCGGAAACACTCGGAGCCGGCATGTGGCGCAGCGCCTGGACCGTAGCGCGCGAAGCGCGCTTCGGCCTCACCACCGTCGTCACCGCCGCGTTCGGGCAGTGTACCGCCGAGGTTGGGGCCGCACTGATCGTGGGGGGCAACATCCGCGGACAGACGCGCACGCTCACCACGGCGGTGGCGCTGTACACCGGGCAAGGGGATTTCGGGCTCGCCCTGGCGCTCGGCTGCATCCTGCTGCTGCTCGCCCTGCTCGTGAACGTCGCCCTGCAGGTCCTCCAGGGGCACGGCCGTGCTTGAGCTGCGCGGGGTGCGACACCGCTACGAGGGACGCATCGTCCTCGAGCTGGACCGTTTCGCCGTGGAGCGTGGCACCATCGTCGCCATCGTCGGGCCCAACGGCTCAGGGAAGAGCACGCTGTTGCGCCTCGCCGCGCTGCTCGAGACGCCGACGGAAGGCGAGGTCTGGCTCAACCACCGCCCGGCGAGGGGGACCGCGGGCGCGCGCCGCCGCGTGACGCTCGTCGAGCAGCGCCCGGTGCTGTTTCGCGGCACCGTCCGCCAGAATCTCGCCTTCGGGCTGCAGGCGCGGGGGAAACGGCGTGCCGAGATCGACGCCACGGTCCACGCGGTGTCCGAGCGATTTGGCATCGGCGAGTTGCTGGGACGCTCGCGCCGCGAGCTGTCCGAAGGGGAGATCCAGCGCGTGGCGGTGGCGCGCGCCTTCGCGCTCGAGCCGGACCTGCTGCTGCTCGATGAGCCCGTGAGCTCCGCCGATCGTGCCGCCGCGCTGCAGCTGTACCGGGCGCTGCAGGAGGAGCGGAGCCGCCGCGACGGCGGTCTCACCGTGTGCCTGGCGTCGCACCAGCTCGAGGACGCATACCGCTGGTCGGATGATCTGCGCGCGCTGGCGGACGGGC
Organism: Gemmatimonadales bacterium; assembly: GCA_035456525.1. Lineage (GTDB taxonomy): Bacteria > Gemmatimonadota > Gemmatimonadetes > Gemmatimonadales > GWC2-71-9 > DASTHG01. Next base: position 11,816 of record DATICZ010000228.1, on the reverse strand, counting down.
GGCTGGTCCCGGTTACGCCGGAGAACCTGTTCCGCGTGGTGCTGCCCGCGACGGCGCCCGAGGCGACCCGGCACGTGCGGGTCGGCACGGTCGATATCGCCGTGGCGACCGACCGCGTGGGCCCCGCGATTCTCGCCGTCCCGCCGAGCGACATCATCCTGTCGCGCGAGCCGGTGGCGTCGTCGGCGCGCAACGTGTTCGCGGGACACGTCACGCGGCTCGCGCGCCCGCGGCCCGGACTGGTGCACGTCACGGCCGACGTGGGCGTTGAGCTCGTGGCGGAGGTCACCGAGGAAGCCGTGCGCGAGCTGGGACTCGTCCCTGGCGCCACGGTCAGCTGCGCCTTCAAGGCCAGCGCCGTGCGGGTATTCTGACCATGCCAGTCGTCTATCTTACGAGAATCGTTGAAGTTACGGCGACGCACCGCATCGCCCGGGCGGACTGGACCGCGGAACGCAACGCCGACAGCTTCGGGAAGGCCGCCGCCGACCACTCGCACCACTATCAGTTCCGGATCACGGTGAAGGGGCCGCTCGTGGCCGAGCAGGGCGGCGTCGTCAATCTTACGCAGCTCGACGCGCTGCTGGCCAATGAGATCACGGGCCGGCTCGCGACCGGCCACATCAACCGGGATCTGCCGGAGTTCGCCGCCGGGAAACGGCTGGCGACCGGGGAAGCGCTGGCGGTGTACTTCTGGGAGCGGTTGGCCGGCTCCCTGCCGTCCGGCGTGCAGCTCCATGCGATCCGCGTCCAGGAGGGACCCCATCTCTACTCCGAGTACTTCGGCGAGCCCTGAGCGCGAAGTGCCTCCCCCCGCCCCAGGGTCGCGCCGCGGCCGGATGACCGCCGATTCCGCCGCCGTCGAAGAGTGGCCGGTGTGGCTCGAGGTGAACGGCGAGCCCGTCGTAACGTGGATGTGCACGCCGGACCAGCTCGAGGAGCTGGCGGCGGGCTGGCTGCACGGCGAGGGCTACATCGAATCGGTCGACGACCTGCTCAAACTGCGGCCTTGTGCCACCGACCTCGGCTTCTGGGCGGACGTGCGGCCGGAGGGTCTGGCCCGCGTGAAGGCGGAGAATCGCCGGCGCGTGCTCGCCTCGGGGTGCGGCGCGGTCACGACGCTGCTCGCCGATCCGCACGCGGTGCCGCGCGCCGTGGTGCGTGGCGAGCCGCCCGCCGTCGAGCAGCTGCGCACGCTCTTCAAGGCGTTGTTCGCCCACGGCTCGCGCTACAACGAAACCGGAGGGATCCATGCCGCGGCGTTGACCGACGCCGCGGCGCTGCTGTTTCACGCCGAGGACATCGGGCGGCACAACGCGGTGGACAAGGTGATCGGGGCCGCCGTGCTGGCGCGCCGGCCGATCGCCGGGCTCGGGCTGCTCGTGACGGGGCGCATCTCCGCGGAGCTCGCGTTCAAAGCGTCACGCGCGGGCCTCGCCTGGGTGGCGACGCCGAGCGTACCGTCCACGTTGGCCCTGGTGATCGCGCAACGCTCGGGGATGGTTCTCGTGGGACGCGCGGTGAGCGGGTCGCCGCACGTCCACCGGCCGGACGCGTGACCGCCGACGCGCTGCGCACGCTGCTGCGCAACGCCCGCACGGTCGCGGTCGTCGGACTGTCCCCCGACCCGACCCGCCCCAGTCACTCGGTGGCCAGCTACCTGCAGGGCGCCGGGTTCCGCATCGTGCCGGTGAATCCCCACCACGCGAGTATCCTGGGAGAGCGCTGCTACCCGACCCTCGCGGCGGCCGCGCGCGACCATTCGCTCGACATCGTCGATGTGTTCCGGCGCAGGGCGTTCGCGGGCGGCGTCGTGGACGAAGCGCTGGCGCTGCGACCCCCGCCCCGGCTCATCTGGCTGCAGCAGGGCGTGGTCGATCCTGCCGCGGCGGAGCGGGCGCGGAGCGCGGGAGTGCCGTTCGTCATGGACCGCTGCCTGGCCGTGGACCACCAACTCCTCGAGGTTGCATGAAACCTGCCCTGTCGGTACCCCTGGCCCTCGGTCTGCTGTTCGCGCGCGGCGCCGCCCAGACGCCCTCCCGTCCGACGTTGGTGCTGACGATCTTCGGCGGGGCGACGACCGGGAACAATCTGTGGAACGTGGAGCGCCAGCCGTTCTGCGTGCTGCAGGGAAGCCCCCCGGTGCAGAGCTGCTCGCCGTCCTACGACACGCTGCGGCTCACCCGGGACGTGATGTCGAGTCTCGTCGCCGGAGCGAGCGCCACCTACTTTCCCGGTCCTCTCGTAGGGTACACGCTCGACGTGTTCTACCTCGGCCTGCCGCTGGACGACTCCTGCGCGGGGGTGTTCTTCAATACCGACCCACAGGCCGACCCGACCTATGGCGCACGGAACGCGCAACTGTGCGACAACATGACGCGGGCGTCCCTGTCCACCAGCGCCATCGCCTTTCTGGGGGGCATGACGCTGCGCGCCGCGGCGAACCGCACGGTGAGTCCCTACGTGAGGGGCGGGCTGGGCATCGTAACCTACTCCTCGGGGACGATCGAGATGTCCGGGACCTACGTCGAAGGCGGCCAACTCCAGGGGCGCGCCGTCTACGTGGACGACAAGCCGAAAGAGGTGGCGTTCAGCGGGCAGATTGCCGGGGGGATCACGGTCCGCCTTGGACCGGGTTACCAATTCTCGTTCGAGCTGCGCGACGTGATCGTCCCCCTGAGGCGAGTGACCGGAAGGTCGGACGATTTCCTGCGGCCGCCGACACAGAGCAGGATCTATCATCACGTCGCCCTCACCATCGGGTTGGGCGTGATCCTCGAGAAGAGCCGCGGCCGGCGCTACTAGCGTGCGCGGCGCCGTGCTCGCCGGCGGCGCCGCGAGCCGCTACGATGGGACCCCGAAGGGGCTGCTCGAGGTGGGCGGCCGCCGCATTCTGGACCGCGTGGTGGACGCGGTCGCCACGGCCGTGGGCGCTCCTCCACTGCTCGTCGCGAACGCCCCGGACGCCGGCAGCTGGACGCCCGGGTTGCGCTGCGAGCCCGATATCCGCCCGGGCCTGGGGAGCCTGGGCGGCATCTACACCGCCGTGTGCGACGCCCCGGGACCGGTGCTGTGCGTCGCCTGGGATATGCCGTTCGTGAGCGAAGACCTGCTCCGGACCCTGGTCGCGGACAGCGACGGGTTCGACGCCTTTCTCCCCGAGAGCGGGGGGCGGCGCGGCCTCGAGCCGCTGTGCGCCGTGTACGGCCCCGCCTGCCGCGCGCCGATCGAGCGGGCCATCGCCCGCGGCGACCTGCGCGCCATCGCCTTCCACGATGCCGTGCGCGTGGGTACACTATCGCTCGACCGGGTCCGCTCGTTCGGCGATCCCGAGACGCTGTTCTTCAACGTCAATCGCCCAGAAGACCTGGAGCAGGCGGAGGTGTTGTGGCGGCGACGCGCATAATCTCCATCATCGGGAAGAAGGACGCGGGCAAGACGTCGCTCGTGGTGGCGCTGGCCACCGAGCTGCGCCGCAAGTTCCGCGTCATGACGCTCAAGCACGGTACCCACGCCGCCGATTTGGACCAGCGCGGCAAGGACACCTGGCGCCATTGGCACGAGGGCAAGGCCGAGCGCGTGCTGCTCGAGGCGCCCGGCGCGCGCGTGCTGTTCGAGCGCACCGACCACGAGGACGACCCCATCACCCTGACGCGGCGCTACCTCGACGGCGCCGACATCGTGCTCGTCGAAGGGTTCTCGGCCCACCCGCTGCCCAAGATCGAGGTGTTCCGCACGGCGGTCGGCGACGCGCCGATCTACGATCCGGCGCGCGACAACGCCGATCTGTGGGTGGCGATGATCACCGACAGCCCGACGTTCCGCGCGCCCTTCCCCGTGTTCCGCTTCAGCGACACGAGCTGGCTCGTGGCGCTCGCCAACCTCGCGTGGGACCGGGCCCGCATCCTCCCGCCCTGACCGGCGCCACGCCGGCCGAGGCCGCGCGGCTGATCGTCTCCGCCGTCCGGCCCCTCCCGGCCGAGCTGCGGACGCTGCGCGACGCGCTCGACCTCGTCACGGCAGAGGACATCTCGAGCCCGATCGATCTCCCCCCCTGGACCAACTCGGCCATGGACGGCTACGCCTGCCGCTCGACCGACGTGCGCGCCGGGGCCGTGCTGCGCATCGTCGAGACCATCGCCGCCGGGCAGTTCCCCCGGCACACGCTCGCCGCGGGCGAGGCGGCGCGCATCTTCACGGGCGCTCCGCTCCCCACCGGCGCCGACGGCGTGATCCGGCAGGAAGACGCGGAGGCCGACGGCGAGCGCGTCACGATTCGCGACCCGCGCGACGCGGGCAGGAACCTCCGCAGGACGGGTGAGGACATCCGGCGCGGCGACCTGGTGCTCCCCGCGGGCACCCCGCTCGGCCCCGCCCAGCTCGGCGTGCTCGCCTCGATCGCCCGCGAGCCGGTGGCCGTGCATCGCCCGCCGGTCGTCGCCTTCATGGGATCGGGCGACGAAATCGTGGACCTCGACCGCCGCGACGAGATCCTCGCCGGAAAGAAGATCGCGAGCTCCAACTCCTACACCCTGTCGGGGATGATCCGGCGCGCGGGCGCGGTGCCGCGGGAGCTGGGAATCGCGCGCGACACGAAGCAATCGCTGCGCGACCGCATCGTGCGCGCCGCCGGCTCGGACCTGCTCGTCACCACGGCCGGGGTCAGCGTGGGCGAGCACGATCTGGTGCGCGAGGTCCTGACCGAGCTGGGCTGCGACCTGCGGCTGTGGCGCGTCCGCATGCGCCCCGGCGCGCCGCTGGGGTTCGGCGTGCTCCCTCCACCCCTGGGTCCGCTGGCCTGGATCGGCCTCCCCGGCAATCCCGTCAGCACCATGGTCACCTTCGAGCTGTTCGTGCGCCCCGTCATCCGCCGCATGCTGGGACACGCCCGCCCGTTCCGCCGCACGGTGCGCGTCATAGTGGAAGACGAGATCACCCTGGGTCCCAGGCTGCGCCACTTCCTGCGGGCCATCGTGGAAGCGCGATCGGACGGCGTCCTCGGCGCGCGGCTCACCGGCCCGCAGGGATCGGGGATTCTCACCTCCATGGCCCGGGCCGACGCGCTGCTCATCGTTCCCGAAGACCGGCCGCGCGTCGCGCCGCAGGAATCGCTGTCCGCGCTGGTGCTCGACGATCCCCATCACACCGCGGAGCCGGAGTTCTGAGACCACGAGCGCGCTGGTTCCTGATCATGCCGGCAGTGCTTCTCTCCGGCCGCGTCACGGCGCAGCGCGTCACGGCCGAATGGGGCGTGCAGGGGATTCCGGCGTTCACGGAAACCACCATCGTGCCGGGAGGCCGGTCGCTGGGGGAGCTGCGGATCGTCCAGCCCACGGCGATGCTGCACGTGGCGGCACTCGGTGGCCGGCTGCGACTCATCGGCACCGTGGATTTCGAGAAGTACACGATCCCGCACGGCGAGCTGTCGCCCGGGAGCTGGGGCGAGAGCTTCATGGACCGCCGCCATCCGCACACGCTGGTCCATGAGCTGATGCTCGTGGGCGGCGGGCAGCGGGTGTACCTGGCGGCGGGCAAGGGCTTCGTACCCTTCGGCACCGACGATCCTATGTCGCGCCCGACGGTGCGCTTCCCCGTCAACCACCACCTGAGCCAGATCCTCGAGCGGGCCGTGGTCCTGGCGGGTGTGCGCGTCGGGCCCGCGACGCTCGAGGGATCGCTGTTCAATGGCGACGAGCCCGTGTCGCCCGGTTCATGGCCGGCGTGGGACCGTTTCGGCGATTCCTGGTCGGTGCGCCTCGGCGTGAGCCCCGTCCCGGGGCTCGAAACACAAGCCTCCTACGCCCGGGTGAAGTCTCCCGAAGACCGCGGCGGGGCGGCTCCCGCCGACCGCAAGTGGAGCGCCTCGGCCCGCTGGGAGCGCAACCGCTGGTACGGCGAGATCGAATGGGCGCGCACGTCCACCGCGGACGGCTTCTTCGTCTTCCCTTCGGTACTCGCCGAGGGCGCGGTCACCCTCGGGCGGCACCGGCCCTACGTTCGTCTCGAGCGCAGCGACCGGCCCGAGGAGGAGCGCGCGTTCTCCAGTCGCTTCCGCACCCGCCGTCCGTTGATCGACAACTCGATCCTGGGCATCACCCGCTGGACCGTGGTCACGGGGGGTGACGCGCTCGACCTGACCTGGGGAGCGCTGCGCTACACCCCCTTCGTGGAAGCGTCGTGGATCGGGATCGCACGGGTCGGAGGCGGGGTATTCGATCCGGCGACCTTCTATGGGCGGACGCGCGGCACTGCCGTCACCATCGGCATCCGTTTGGCCACCGGGATGCACATGCCCCGGATGGGGCGGTACGAGCCGGCGGCCGAGGCGCACATGGGAGGGATGCGGATGCACTAGGAGTCGCCGTGCGACGGTTTCGCCGTCCCGTGGGCTCACCGAGTCGAAACCGAAATCGAGGCTAGATGCGACGCGATCGATTCGTCCTGCTCGTCGTATTCACCGCAGCCCTCGCCTGCAGTGACAACTCCGGGCCGACCGCGCGCTACCTCCTCACCATCACCGGCGGCGACGCACAAACCGATACCGTCGGCAAGGTCTTGACGATTCCCTACACGGTCAAGGTGACGGATCAGGCGGGAGCGAACGCGGCCGGGGTCACCGTTTCCTGGAGCGTCACGGCGGGCGGCGGCAGCATCACGCCCTCATCGACGACGGACGCCGCCGGCATCGCCACCGCCACGCGTACGCTGGGGACCGTGTCCGGCGCCGCCACCGCCGCGGCGCAGGCCGGGGGCACGTCGGTCACCTTCAGCGCCACGGCCCTCGCGGACCCGCCCGATCACATGCTCAAGAGCGCGGGCGACGTGCAGACCGGTGGGACCGGCGTGGCCTTGCCGGTGCCGTTCGCGGTCCTCGTCCAGGACCAGTACAACAACCCCGTCGAGAGCGTGACGGTGAACTGGGCGGTCACGGCCGGGGGCGGCACGCTCTCGGCGACCACCTCGAAGACCGACGGCTTCGGAGTGGCGCGGACCACGCTGACCCTGGGCGACACAGCCGGGCCGAATTCGGTGACCGCCACATCACCCACCCTGGGCGCGACGCTGACTTTCTCGGCCACGGCCTCCGCAGGGCCGCTGCTGGTCACGTCGCTTCCGATCCCGCAGAACTACGGGATCCACGATCAGTTCATCCGCGACGGCCTGGCCTTCGTCTGCGCGTGGAACACCGGGATCATCATCTATGACGTGGGGAACGGCATCAAGGGCGGCTCACCCGCGAACCCGGTGCTGGTGGACAGCATCACCACCGTGGGCGGGGAGGTTCACAACGCCTGGTGGTTCCACAACCCCACGATTCCGGAGCAGAAGTATCTGTTCATCGGGCAGGAGGGGCCAGGCTCCATCGGAGCCTCCTCTTCGGGCGACATCCATGTTGTGGACGTTTCCGACCTCACCAACATCCACGAGGTAGGGTTCTTCCATCGAGCCGGCGCCGGCACGCACAATTTCTGGATGGACGAGCCGAACCAGATTCTGTACGCCGCCTACTACAACGGCGGCGTCGTGGCGATCGATGTGTCGGGGACCCTCTCGGGTGACATCTCTTCCCGCATGATCGACACGCTCAGCTTCGGCGCGGGCAACACCTACACCTGGGGCGTGCAGCTCTACAACGGCTCGCTGTACGCGATGGACATGGTGTCGGGCTTCTGGCAGCTCGGCACGGCGAACGGCGCGCTGAGCGTCGCGGCGGGCGGGAACAACGTCCCCGAGCGCTACGGGTCCGACCTGTGGGTGGCGAACGGCTACGCCTACACCGGAACGTGGGGCAACCGCTCGACCCTGGGCAACGCCGTCAAGATTTGGCGGCTCGGCGCCACCGGAGCGCCCACCCTGGTGGACTCCATCGTCACGGCCGGCATCACGACGGTCAGCGACGTGGAGGTATCCGACGACAACAAGCTGCTGATGTTCAGCGCCGAAAACGGCCCTAATTCCGGCTTCTGGTTCTACCGGCTCTCCGATCCCGCACACCCGACCTTCGCAGGGAAGTATCTCGTCAGCGGCACCACCGGCGGCATCCACACGGCGACATTCTCACGGATCAACGGCCGGCTGTACGCCTTCGGGGCGAGAGACCCGAGCGGCGCCGCGCTGATCATCCTCGACATAACGAGCCTGGATCAGCAGGTAGGTGGTGCTGGCGGGGCGGCCGAGAAGGGGCATCTTTCGCCCTGCCGGCCACTTGACCGCCGCGTGACTGCGGACCGCGAGTGTTCGGCTCTCCGCGCACCGTAGGAGGGCCCATGCCGTCCACCCGCGCCGCAGGGCATGCTGCATGTTTGTTGCTGGCGGCACTCCTCGCACTCCCGCAACGCGGGAATGCCCAGGTTCCCCAACGCACTCCCAAGCGAGCGACGGGCGCAGCTGCCTATCCGACCGGCCCGTCGCGGCTGCGGCTCGCTCGGCAGCTGCGGATGCGGTCGCTCAGGGTCGCCCCCAACACTCTGGCCGCCCCCACCGCGACGGTGACCGAGTCGGAGCCGAACGACACCACCACGCAGGCCGATCTCGTGACGTTGGGGGACACGGCGGCGGGGACGATCAATCCAGCGGGCGACGTGGATGTCTATGCCGTGGACCTCACCGCGGGCACCATCGTCGCGCTCGACGTCTACGCGGCCCAGGGCGGCTCACAACTCGACGCGGTGCTGGTGCTCATCGGAACCGACAGTTCCACCGCAGTGGCTTTCAACGATGATTTCAATGGCACCGACAGCCACATCGATTACACCGTCGACGTCACGGGACGCTATTTCGTCGTCATCGGGGACTTCGACGGTCTGGGGGGCCCCGGGTACACCTATGCGCTCTCGTTCGGAACGCTGCCCCCGGGCCCCGGCGATCTCACCACCCTGTACGCCACCGGTCTGGGCGCGCCTTACCAGGTCGCCGCAGGTCCCGCGGGCGAGCTGTACGTAGCCGACGTGGATTCGTTGCGTGTGTTGAAGGTCGCACCCAACGGGCAGGTCACGGTGTTCGCTCCGTTCCCCGGTGACTTCCCCGTCGGGGTCGTCGTCGACGGCCAGGGCGACGTCCTGGTCTCGACCGTCGACACCAACTTCGTCGCGGGGAAGATCGTACGATTGAGTGGGGGACAGCGCTCGACGTTCGCCTCCGACCTGCAGTCGGGCGGCGTAATGACCGTCGGGCCCAACGGTGACGTGTGGGTGATCGATCCGGTCGGCAACGCGCTGCGTCACTACGATCCGGTCGGCGGATCGAAGGGGACCGTCAGTCTCGCCGCGCTGAACAACGTGGACTTCGACATGGGCCTCGCCTTCTCCCCGGCAGGCGACCTGTACCTCTCGAACGCCTTCGACGGGATCTACAAGGTCGTGAGCGGCGTGCCGCAACCTGTCTACCAGGCAAACCCGTTCCTCGAGGGAATCGCGTTCGACAAGGACGGGTATCTGTACGTGAGCAACGGATTCCTCGGCCGCGTGATCCTGCTGGACCCGAATCTCCAGGTTGTGAACGACCCGTTCGCGCGCACCCACCTCGGCGGGCCGACCCAGATCGCCTTCCTGCGCGACGCGGGCGGCGCGATGACCTCCCGGCTGCTCGCCGACAATGTCGGGTTCAATCTCGTGCCCCCCTACCTCGGCGGGCTCGTCGAGATGAATCCCGCGGGGATGCGCGCCGCGGGATTTCGCGTCGGCATCGACCTGCTCCGCATCGCCAACGCGACCCTGAAGGATGGCGTCGGCGGCGGCGACTACGCCGACACGCTGCGCCTCGTGTCCGCGCCCGGCGCCGCGACGTGGACTCTATACTCCGGAGCGCTGCCGCCGGGTCTCGCACTGGCGACGGACGGCCGGCTCACCGGAATTCCTTCGTCGGCCGGTGCGTACCCGTTCGCGGTTCGGGTGGATGCGGCAGGGCAATTCGGTGTGAAGGGCTATACCGTGACCATCACCGCTCCGACGGTGAGCGTGGACGCCGCCTCGCAGCACCTGTTGGGGGGCACGCAGCTCGATCTCACGACGCAGCGCTATCTCGACCTGCAGGGCAACAAGAACGGGCGGTTCGACGTGGGTGATTTCCGGGCCTACCTGCGGGCTAACGGCCAACTCCCTGCGACGGCGGTGGCTGGAAAGGAGCAGCCATGAGGGCGATTCGCTGGACCAGGATCGGATTGGGCCTGGTGGCGCTGGCGGCAGGCGTGGCCTGCGGTGGCGGCGACTCGACGGGACCGAAAGCGGGGACCGCGACGGTGTCGCTGGTGACGCCGAACGCCGACGACGGGGTGGTGCTGTTGACGCTGACCGGCCCCGGCCTCGCCAACGTGCAGTCGGCGAGCTCTTCCTATAAGGTGTACTGGCGGGTTGTGTCGCCGAGCGAGGTGCGGGCGATCGTGGTGGGGAACCTCACGTCGGGGGCCGTGCTCACGGCGTCGGTGGACGACGTGAGCAAGGTCGGGCAGTATAGCGGCACGGTGGTGGAGGCGGCGTCGCGGAGCGACGTGGTACGGACGTCGACGTCGGGCTACGGGGTGACGTTCGCGGCGCACTGAGGGAGACCAGGCTCGATCGACTCTCCGTCGATCTGGAAAGTAGAGAAAGGGCCCCCGTACGAGGGCCCTTTTCCGCAGGTGGTCCCGATAGTTACTTGGTTACCTGCAATGTCGCCGTCCCGTCTTCCGAGCAGTGACCCGGACCGATGAGGCCTTCGTTGTACTGGCCCAGTGTCCCCGCAAGGCTGATGAAATTCTGCCGCAGTGTGAAGCTGCCCTTCAAGCCAAAGAGGTCTGCCGGCTTGTACTGGCTGAAGTAGCCTTCGGCTTGGGCGATCAAATCCGTGGGCGTGGTAATGGCTGAAGGATCCGCGCCGTTCAGAATGTTCAGCTTCGCAGCCATGTACTGCTGTGCGAGGTTGTAGTACGCGTTCCCCTTGGGCGCGGTCCAGAACACGTTGAACCAGCTGAACGCATCTGTCGGCGTACCAGGCGCCGTCGGCGACGGCGTGTTGGGCCCAGTGGTCGGGTACGAGTTGCTCTGAGTGAAGAATCCGCTCCACTCCGCGAATGGCGTCACGTTGAGCCAGTTCCCATCCGGTGGAGCGCCACCCGTGAAGGTCGGGTTGTGGGTCTTCCAGTAGCCCAGCGTCAGCGTGCATCCCTCCGGGCACCTGACATCCACCGGAATGGACCAGTTGTCTGACTCTGGCGGATCATCGTCCGGCGTAACCGTCGCCGTGTTGTCCACCGTGAAGTCGGTGCACGAACCTTCCGGAGCTAGGACGGCACGCGTGTAATCGTATGTTTTCGAAGCGCACGTCTCCTCGTCCGGGGCACCCTCGCCCGTGTAGGTATCGCTGACGGTAGCGCATTCGTCGGTCTCGTTTGCCGGCGTGGAACTGAAGGTTACCGGCTCCGGCACCGCATTCGACCATAGCGTAGTGCCAGTCTGCGTCCCGACCCCGTCCTTATCGTAGCTATGGTTCTGCTGCGTTGCGGTCGCTGTGTTGGTGCGGCTGCTTGCATCCGGCAAGACCGCATCGTATTCGCACGTAAGCGTTTCCCCGACATCCAGCGTCAGCTCACTTGCCGGGAAATCTACGGGGGTACCATCGACCTCGCAGTCATGGATCGAGGCGCTGATCGCAGGGCTCACGACATCGCCAAGGTCGCTGAGCAAGGCCCCGCGAGTTGTGTTGTCGTGCGTGACCGTGATACTACCCGTCACGTGCCAGTCACTGTCGGTGGGGCCGATCTTGGACACTGTGATGGTGTAGTCCACCAGGAACGTCTCGCCGGGAGCGAGGTTCAAAGGGCCGGTCTGGTTGGCCGACTT
>DATICZ010000227.1:0-14095 GCA_035456525.1 Gemmatimonadales bacterium | reverse complement strand
CGGATCACCCCGCCACAGCCGAAGCACCGTCTCGAGACGATCCAAGCGCTCTTGGACCACGAACATGGCGTCGCGCTGCAGGAGGCTCGCAGCTGGACAGGTCGGCTGGTGCTGGAACGGCGGGCCACGCGCATTCTGATCGTGAGCGACAGCCCCGACCAGGAGCGCGCGGTCGACCACCGGTTGGCGGGCGAGGTGCGGCGGCTGCAGGCGACGCTCATCCGCACCGTGCCGCTGGAGATCTCGGCGGACACAGCAGAGGGAACAACGCAGCAGTCCTGAGGGAGGAGGAACACAACCATGTTTCTGTTCTTGGTCGCCGTGCTGGTGGTGCTCTGGTTGCTCGGGTGGGGGGCATTCCACGTCGGGAGTGGTCTGATTCACCTGCTGTTGATCGTGGCCGTGGTATTCCTGGTGCTCCACTTCGTGCGGCGCCGACAGGCGTGAATCGACATCGGAGGCTTCTGTGACAACGTTGCTCAGGTCGTTACGTATCGCCCTGCCCCTGGTGCTGCTGGTGCTGCTCGTCGCGTGCGGCAAGCCAGCGGTGAGCGCGAAGCCGACCGCCCTCGACGGGCAGAGGATCTTCCGTTTCGACACCTTCGGTGACGAGGCGTTCTGGACGGACACTCTCCGGATGCACGAGGTGATCGAGGGAGCGGCGCTCGGCGGCCTCGGCTCGGGCGTGAGCCCGGCGACGGCGCTCGCTGTGGGGCTGAAAGTGGACCTCGACGCGCTGCCGCCGTCACTCGTCACCGAGCTCAAGGCCGGCCGAGTCGACCTGACGAGCCCGGCGACCACGATCGCGCTCCTCAAGCTCGGCGCGGTCGTCGGCGTCCAGGCCACGGTCGACACAAATGGCCGGATCACCACGTTCGGCGTGACCTGCGCGCTGTGTCACTCGACGGTCGACAACGCGCTCGCCGCGGGCATCGGGCGGCGCCAAGACGGGTGGCCGAACCGGGACCTGCAGCCGGGTCTCATCCTCTCGCTTTCCCCCGCGCTCCAGGACTCGGGACCCCACGCCGTCCTCACGTCGTGGGGGGCAGGCAAGTACGATGCGCGCTGGAACCACGACGGGAAGAACGGGCCGGTCGTGATCCCTCCTGCCTACGGACTCGCGGGGACCACCCTCGCGACCTACACCGGAGAGGGCACGATCAGCTACTGGAATGCCTACGTGGCCGTGACGCAGATGCATGGCCAGGGGACCTTCGTGGATCCGAGGACCCACGATGACATCCACCATACTCCCGATCTCGTGACGTCGAAGCTCCCGGCTCTCCTCCTCTATCAGCTGAGCCTGGCCGCCCCCACGCCCCCCGCCGGCTCGTACGACACGGCCGCCGCGCGGCGGGGAGCCGCGGTGTTCGCCGGCCCCGGCCGGTGCGCCACCTGTCACGTCCCACCGCACTACACCGAAGCGGACAGTGGCCTGCACGTCCCGGGAGCTGCAGGCACAGATCCGGGGCTCGCGCAACGGGGATCGACCGGGCGGTATCGCACGACGCCGCTCCGAGGCCTGTGGCAGCATCCGCCGTACTTCCATGACGGCAGCGCGGCGACGCTCGAGGCGGTGGTCGACCATTACATCCGGGTGCTCGGCCTGGATCTCCAGCCTCAGCAGCGGACGGACCTGGTGCAGTTCCTCCGGTCGCTGTAGCGGGTTACTCGGCACCTGGGAGGGATCTTCATGGCCACACGAACGAACCGCTTCATGGGCGCAGCGGTACGCGCCGCGCGGCGCGCCAAACAATGGGCACTGGTGGCGGCGCGGGAAGCCGACCGTCTGCTGCAAGAGGCCCGGAAGCAGGCCGACTCCGAAGACCGGCGGCGCCGGCTCAAACAGACGCTGCTGAAGTCCGAGCGGGTGCTGAAAGTCGCCGGACGGGCAGCGCTCGTCGCCGGGGTCGCGGCGGGCATCGCGGCCGCCCGGGCCGAACGCCGTGGTCGAACACTATCGAAAGGTGCGGCGCGCTAGCACGGCTGGCCCGGCGATCCGTGTACCGACCACCGCAGGAGCACGGCGGCGGCCCCCCGATCGGGACCGCCGCCGGTCTTCGTTCAGGACCGCCGGCGCGTGAATCTGCGGTGCCCACCGATCGCGGAGAGATCGATCAGGAGCGCCACGACAAGGCCCACGACGGGCCCGGTCGTCCACGCGCCGCCGAACCAGTGGTGCACCGCCGAGTACCACAGCAGGGTCGTGGGCAGAAAGAGGAAGCCCACGATGGGCAACAGCAGCGAGGGGAAGAGGCCGTCGAACCAGTGGGTGAAATACCAGAGGAGGGCGACCGCGAGGCGCGGCGTCAGGAGGATGAGGACGGCGAGGATGCAGGGCATGGCGCGCCGCAGCGCTCAGTTGCCCGAACCGCTGCCGGCGTTCGTGGTGATCGCGATCTCCACGCGCCGGTTCTGGCGCCGGCCGTCATCCGAGTCGTTCGTGGCGATCGGCTCGGTTTCGCCGCGGCCCGCCGTAGAGATGCGGAGGCGATCGATTCCCTCCCCGGTGATGAAATTCGCGGCGGACAGCGCGCGCCGGTCCGACAGATCCCTGTTGTACTGGAAGCTGCCGTCAGAGTCGGTGTGGCCCACGATCAGCGTCTTCGTGTTCGGGTACTGCTTCAGACTCTCGGCGAGCTTGCGCAGATTGTCGCGCGCCGAGCTCCCGAGCTGATCGGAGTCGAACCCGAACAGCAGCCCCTCGGGGAACGTCACCGCAATGCCCTCGCCGATGCGCTGCACGGTGGCCCCGGGCAGGTCGTAGGCGAGCTCCTGGGCCTGCTTGTCCATCTGGTGCCCGATCACCGCACCCCCCACGCCGCCGACTGCCGCACCGATGATGGCCCCGCGCACCGTCGAGCCGGTGGCCTTGCCGATGACGGCGCCCGCGACGCCGCCCGCGCCAGCGCCGACAATCGCGCCCTGTTCCGCCTTGTTGAGGGCGCAGTTGAGCGCCAGCGCCCCGAGCGCAGCCGACGCGAGTACGACGATCATGGTACGTCTCATGGGAGTATCCTCGCGGGCGGGTGGCGGTCGAACTCAGGAGTGATTCACAACGTGATGGAGAATGCCCCGTCGTACGACCGCCCGGTATCGCCCGGAGGGATGGAAAGAGAGTGGGGCACGGTCCTGCCAGTAGTGTCCGTCCAAGGAGCTAAGTCGTCTTTCATCCCGCTGAGTGATGTTGCTCAAGGGCCCGTACGTGCAGGTTGTGGTTGAGGATAGCCGTTGTTCCCAGCCGGCCAGCTTCATCGCTGGACCGGCGCCGTTTGAGACACACCGGGAGTACTGGTCCAATGTCAGGAATGGTCTGGTTCACGCGCGGCCGCTCACGCGGCCTGGTTTGGCTCTTCGCCGGCATCGCCGCGAGCGGTTGCGCCCGCAATCCGGCCACCGGCTCCAATCAGCTCATGCTGGTCAGCGAGTCACAGGAAATCGCGATGGGCCGCCAGGCCGACACCGCGGTCATCGCGACCATCGGACTCTATCAGGACGCCACCTGGCAACGCTACATCCAGCAGTTCGGTGCGCGGCTCGCCGCGAGCTCCGAGCGCCCCAACCTGCCGTGGACGTTCCGGGTGGTGGACGACCCGGCGGTGAACGCCTTCGCCCTCCCCGGCGGTTTCGTGTACGTGACGCGGGGACTCCTGACCCATCTCACCTCCGAGGCGGAGCTGGCCTCCGTCGTCGGTCACGAGATCGGCCACGTCACGGCCCGGCACACGGCCGCCGAGATGAGCAAGCAGCAGATGATCGGGCTGGGTCTCACGATCGGCAGCATGGCGAACTCTCAGGTCGCGAAATACGCGGGCACCGCGAGCCAGGCCCTCGGGATCCTGTACCTCAAGTTCTCCCGCGACGACGAGAGCCAGGCGGACCAGCTCGGCCTGCGCTACATGCGCCGCGCCAACTACGATCCCCGTGAGATGCCCCAGGTGTTCCGCATGCTCGACCAGCTGACCACGGCAGAGGGCGGCGCCCGTCTCCCCACGTGGCTCGCGACGCACCCCAGCCCGGCGAACCGCATCACGTCGATCAACAGACAGATCGCGGCGTTGCCGCAGGATTTCTCGGGAACGAGCGTCAACCGCGACGCCTACGAGCGGCTGCTGGACGGCCTGGTGTTCGGGCTCAATCCGCGCCAGGGCTACTTCAACGGCAGCCTGTTTCTGCACCCGGATCTCCGCTTCCAGCTGGCGTTTCCCAATGGCTGGACCACGAACAACGGAGCGCAGGCGGTGGTCGCGGTCAGCCCGCAGGGAGATGCCGCAATCGAGCTGTCGCAGGCGCCAGAGCAGACTGCGGATGCGGCTGCCCGCGCCTTCCTCTCGATGCAGGGGATCACGAGCGGCGCTTCCGGGCGCGTGGGGCTGAGCGGCGGGCTCACGGCGGTCGGCGCCCCCTTTGCGGCGGCGACCGACAACGGCACGCTTCGCGGTACGGTGCTGTTCGTGGCGTATGGCGGCGGTGTCTACCGGCTCCTGGGCTACGCTCCGGAAGCGCGGTGGCAAAGCAATCAGGCGGTCGCCGAGCGCGCGCTGAAGAGCTTCCAGCAGTTGACGGATCCCGTGGCGCTGAACGTCCAGCCGCAGCACATCGACATCGTGCAGGTCAACCAGCGCACCACCATCGACGCGCTCCTGCGGCAACGGCCCTCGCCGGTTTCCGCCGAGACGCTGGCCCTCATCAACCAGGTCGAGCGGCAGACGTCGCTCGAAGCGGGACGACTCGTGAAATGGGTCATCGGACAACCACTTCCCTCTTCGGCGACCTCGTCGCGCTGAGCGACGGTGATCGCGAGGTGAAGCGCAGGTTCTCGCAGGACAACGGAGACGTGCTATGAAACCGAATTACTGGACCAGCGTGGTGGCGGCCTTGAGCCTTGCCATCCTCGTGGCCTGCAAGCCAACCGGGCAGGCGGCCGAAACCACAACCTCGACGAAGGCCCCGGCAGCCCGGGCCACCCGCACGCTCGACGCCGGGCGGCAGTTCACCATGGCCACGACGGAGACCATCAGCTCCAAAACCGCGAAGCCGGGCGATTCGTTCACCGCGACGGTCGTGGCGGACGTGACGGATGACGCGGGCCGGGTGGCCATCCCGGCAGGCTCCCTGGTGTCCGGGACGATCACCGACGTCAAGTCCGCGCCGAACCCGACCACTCCGGGGACGCTGACCCTGGCGGTGAACAGCGTGAACGTCCGCGGCCGGAGCTATTCGATCGAGGCCAGCATCGATTCGCTGGATACCGAGCGTCAGGGCCAGGGCGTCACGGGCGGCGATGTGGCCAAGGTGGGCGCGGGCGCGGCCGCTGGTGCGATCCTGGGCCGCGTCATCGGCAAGAACACCAAGGGTGCGGTGATCGGCGGGATCATGGGCGGCATCGTCGGCGCCGGCATCGCCGTGCAGTCCAAGGACGCGAACATCGTTCTCCCGGCCGGGACCCACGTGGTGGTCACGCTGGGGACACACCTCACCGTCACATGAAGCCTCTGGTCATTGCCGGCATCGTGATCGCCGGTCTCGGGGCCTACGTGCTGGTGAAAGGGCTCACCTACCGATCCCAGAGCAACGTTCTGAAGGTCGGCGACCTGCAGGTCACCGCCGAAGAACATCGGCTGGTGCCCCCGTGGGTTGGCGGGGTCGCAGTCGTCGGCGGGTTGGTGCTGATCGGCGCCGGCGTCCGGGGGCGTCGTGGAGCGTAACACGTGGGGACGGGTTCCAGCGAAGCGGAGCGTGGATGTGCTTGCGGCGACGGTCGCCCGGGCGCTTGGTACTTCTCGTCGGGCTGCAGAAGCTGCACTGTGGGGGCCGATGAACCTGGCCCGCCGGTGCGCCCGCGTGATTGCCGCGCTCCAGGCGGCCGGCGCCGACGAGGCGCTGGTGCGGTTCATTCAGCCGATCGACCTCGCGATCCATGCCGCCCAGCCCCCTGAAGTCACAGACGACGAGCTGCCGGCGCAGGAGTCTCCCCGCGCGGCAATGCTTCGCAGTCCACTCGCCCGATCCGGGGCGGCAACGTTCGCCCTCAAGGTCGGCAGGAGTGCACATGGCGGATGAGATGCCTGACGTGAGGTCCGGCGCTGCGGTCTGTGCCCGGTGCGGCGCCTACGGCGATCACCTGCCGTGTCACGCGGGGCGAGTCGGCGACCGGGAGCGGATCCTGTGGTTTTGCGCGCGGTGCCTCGATCCCCACCACGACACACCGGGTCTGTCCGGCGGGTGAGTGGTTGCCGGCCGCTGGAGGGAGGTCTCGATGGTAACCGTTCTGGTGTTGCTGCTGTTCAGCCTGCTGATGCTGCAGAGTGAAGATGTCTGGCGCACCGGCGTGAAGCGACCGGGAGGAGTCCGATGAGGCCCACACGACTGATACCGCCCGAAAGCGATCCGATCGACGATCTCGACGCCCCGGCCTACACCCGGGCGCTGACGCCGCTTCCCGAGATCCAGCGGCGCCTGGCGATGCAGGCAGCCGATCGGGAAGATGCCAGCAACCGCAGTTTCAACCGGCAGTTCTGGGCCACCATGGCGAGCGAAGCCGGCGCGCCGAGCGGCATCCTCACGGCGCACCTGGGGCGTTGGCTGTCGAGGGTCACGGGGCGGCAGAGCCCGGCCGGCTGACCCCTGACCCCGGGTCGAGCCGGTTGGCGAGCTGCCGCGCCGCGGCGAAGAGCATCTTCGATTCGAGCGAGTCCGCGTGGATCTTTCCGGCCGCCACATCCTCCTCGATGCCGCGGCAGCATTCTGCCGCCCGGCGCATGCGAAACCGTCCCACGAACCCCTTGTAGTCGCTCGAATCACCCGCCATGAGGACGCCCCACAGGCGGATGCGGATGTCGTCGACGGCGTTCTTGAGCTCCGCGATGCCTTCCTGCGGAAGATCGGAAGTGTGTTCGAGGCGGCGCGCCATCGTGAGAATGGCGCTGCGCACTTCACCCAACGCCGGGTTCGAATCGGGGGTCGTCATCGGGTCCACGAGGTTCGAGTCGCCCAATGATAGGGATCGGGATGTGGCCGGGCAACGGCGCCTTCATTGCGCCTTCATCGAACGCATGCGAACGTTTTGGCACAACGTCCTCGCGGGAGGCCGAATCATGCCCGGTCAGGTCAACAAGGCGCCGGCGCAGTGAACGTCGTCGACGCCGCGACGGCCGCGTTCGCCGCGCAGGGTCCCGCCGTCACCCTCGGCGCGGTCGTGCACGAGGGGAAGTGCTATCCCGGCCCCGTGGTGACGGTGCCGCTCGCGACCCTGAACCGGCACGGCCTCATCGCCGGGGCCACGGGCACCGGCAAGACCAAGACGCTGCAGCTCATCTCCGAGCAGCTGTCGGCCGCCGGGGTACCGGTGTGCGTCGCCGACATCAAGGGCGACGTCTCGGGAATCGCGGCGCCGGCGGAATCCAACGACAAGATCGCCCAGCGCGCCAAGGACACCGGCTACCCGTGGAAGCCGAACGGGTACCCGGTCGAGTTCCTGAGCCTCACCGGCCAGCGGGGGGCGCAGCTGCGCGCGACCGTGTCGTCGTTCGGGCCGCTGCTCCTGGCCAAGGTGCTGGGGCTGAACGAGACGCAGACCAGCGTGCTCAGCCTCGTCTTCAAGTACTGCGACGACAAAGGGCTGCTGCTGCTCGACTTTCCGGATCTGCGGGCGGTGCTGCAGTACCTCACCGGCGACGGTGCGGGGGAGCTGAAGGACTACGGCGGGATGGCGCAGACCACGGTCGGCGTGCTGCTGCGCGACATGGTGCAGCTGGAACAGCAGGGCGCCGAGGAGTTCTTCGGCGAGCCGGAGTTCGATCTCGACGATCTGATCAGGACGGACGCCGACGGACGCGGTCTCGTCAGCGTGCTGGAGCTGACCGATGTCCAAGACCGTCCGGCGCTGTTCTCTACCTTCATGATGTGGATGCTCGCCCGGCTGTACCACGACCTGCCGGAGATCGGCGATCCCGACAAGCCGAAGCTCGTCTTCTTCTTCGACGAAGCCCACCTGCTGTTCGACAACGCCAGCAAGCAGTTTCTCGACCAGGTGCAGCAGGTCGTGCGGCTGATCCGCTCCAAGGGCGTCGGCATCTTCTTCGTGACCCAGAATCCCAAGGACGTGCCGTCCGACATCCTCGGCCAGCTGGGGCACAAGGTGCAGCACGCCCTGCGCGCGTTCACGCCGGAAGACGATGCGGCCCTCAAGGCGGCC
The DNA here is from genome assembly GCA_035456525.1 of Gemmatimonadales bacterium. Taxonomy (GTDB): domain Bacteria; phylum Gemmatimonadota; class Gemmatimonadetes; order Gemmatimonadales; family GWC2-71-9; genus DASTHG01. The sequence continues at coordinate 5,898 of DATICZ010000227.1, read as the reverse complement.
GCCCGGACCTTCCCCAAGACGGAGTTCTACGACGTTCAGCAGACGCTCCAGTCTCTGGGAATCGGGGAGGCGTTCGTCACCACCCTCAGCCCGAAGGGTATCCCCTCGCCGCCGTTCGCGACGCGGCTCATCCCGCCCGCGTCCCGGATGGCGCCGCTGACCGAGGCGGAGATGACGCAGCACCTCGGGGGGTCGGCGCAGATCCGCAAGTACGCCCAGGACGTGGACCGGGAGAGCGCGCGTGAGCGCCTCGCCGCGCGCGCGACCGGCGTCGACGCGATCCGCGTCCCACAGGGGGAAGGCTCCTCGCGCGGCGCCGCCAAGCCGCCGCCCAGCACCTTCGACAAGATCCTCAAGTCCCCGGTGACCCGCAGCGTGGCGGGGCAGCTCACGCGCGGCATCCTGGGCGCGTTGCTCGGGAAACGCCGCTCCGGATGGTAGGCCCTGGGGTATAGACTTGCACGAGTCATTTCACAGGAGCACGACGATGCCAGATCCCAATAAGCCGCTCCCGGACTTCTCCGACGTCCAGGGCGGGAGCTCCTCGACCGCGCCGCAGCCGCCGCAGCCGCAGGAGCGGACCTACACGGTCCAAAAGGGCGACAGTCTCTCGAAGATCGCCAAGGCGTTCTACGGCAAGGCGAACAAGTGGAAGGTGATCTACGAGGCCAACAAGGACAGCATCAAGAACCCCGACCTCATCTATCCGGGACAGGTGTTCCGGATTCCCCAGGTGTGACCCGAAGGAGTCGACACGCAATGCACAACCACAGCCTGCACCGGGCCGCCGCGGCGGTCCTGGTGCTCAGCGTCCTCGCCGCCTGCAAGAAGACCGCACCGCCGCCGGCCCAGGCCCCGATCACCGTCGCATCGGTCGATCTCGGCCGCCAGATCGGACCGGACAACCGCGTCGTGCAGTCGATGACGACCTTCGGCGTGAACGACACGATCTACGCATCCGTCGCGACCACCGGCACGGCCAGCAGCGCCGTGCTCACCGCCAAGTGGACGTACCAGACCGGTCAGACGGTCGACTCCACCACGATGACGATCGCGCCGACCGGCCCGGCCCAGACCGAGTTCCACATCATGAAGCCGACTCCCTGGCCGGTGGGGGGCTACGTCCTGGCCATCTGGCTCGACGGCCAGTCCGTCGGCCAGAAGGCCTTCGAAGTGAAGTGAATCGCGGGGCAAGGGCTTGAAGTCAGCCGCGCCGCCCCGCGACATTCTAGGGCAGGGGACCGCCGCACGAAGGCTGCCTCCCCTTTTCCCGGTACCTGGAGACTCGATGATGCATACAAACTCGAAATCCTCGTGGACCCTGCCGTTGGGGCTGGTGCTCGGCCTCGTCGCGGCGGGCGCCTGCGCGAAATCGGACAAGGCGGCGGACCAACGGGCCGATTCGGCGGCGCGGAACCTCACGCTCGCGCCGACGGAATCGACGGCGGCGATGCAGGACGTGCCGGCGCCCGCCGCTCAGCCCACGCCCACGCCGCCGCCCTCCCGCCCGGCCGCGCCCAAGCCAAGGCCGCCCGCGGCCAGACCGACGCCCACCGCGCCGGCCGCTGCCGCGACGCGCACCGCCGCCGCCGGCTCGTTCCTCGACCTGGCGGTCGGCGATACCCTCTCCTCGGGGAGCACGAAGGTCGGTGACGCGTTCACGGCGTCCGTCGTGGCCGACGTCAAGGACGCGAATGGCCGCGTCGTCATCCCCGCCGGGTCCACCGTGCACGGCAGCGTGACCGCCGTGAAGCCGGCGCCGAATCCGAGCACGCCCGGCACCCTGCAGCTGTCGCTGACGTCCGTCAGCGTCGGCGGCACGGACTATCCGCTCGACGCGAAGATCGACTCGCTGGAGACGGTGCGGGCGGGTCGCGGCGTGACCGGCGGCGACGTCGCCAAGGTCGGCGCCGGCGCGGCGGCCGGGGCGATTCTCGGCCGGGTCCTGGGGAAGAACGCGAAAGGGGCGATCATCGGCGGCGTGGTGGGCGGCGCGGTGGGCGCCGGCGTCGCCGCGCAGTCCAAGGACGCCGACATCGTGCTTCCCAAGGGAGCGCACATCAACGCGTCGCTGGTGAGTGCGCTGACGGTGAAGGTGAGCTAGACGGAAGAAGGCGGAAGAAGACGGAAGAAGGCGGAAGAAGACGGAAGAGGGCGGAAGAAGGCGGGAGAGGGCGGACAAGGGCGGAAAAAGTCGGACTCGTTCCGCCCTTTCCGCCCTCTCCCGCCTTCTTCCGATCAGTACCCCGCCGCGTTTCCCCCGCTCCGCGGATCCGCCACACCGATCCATCCGCGGGGCCCGCGCTCGATGCCCATCACGTAGGCGTGGTAGCCCCACTCGCGCACGCCGTGTCCCATGGCGCGCAGCGAGTCGAGCACCGCCGGCCTGAACCCCCCCGCTTCGAGCATCGTGGTATCGGGAAGGGCCTGGTGGTGTGCCCGCGGCGCTTCGACAGCCTGGGCGAGGGCCATGTGGTGGTCGATCACGTTGCTGACGGCGTGGAAGACGGCGGTGATGATGCGCGGTCCCCCCGGCGCGCCCACGACGAGGAACAGCTGCCCTTCCGGATCGAGCACGATGGTGGGCGTCATGGCCGACAGCATGCGTTTGCCCGGGGCGACGGCGTTGGCTTCGCCCTGCACCAGCCCGTACATGTTGGGCTTCCCGGGCGCCGTCGCGAAGTCGTCCATCTCGTCGTTCAGCAGGAACCCCGCCCCGGCGACGGTCACCGCGCTGCCGTAGCTGTCGTTGAGCGTGGTGGTCACGGCGGCGGCATTGCCGGCCGCGTCCACGATCGAGTAGTGCGTGGTCTGCGTGCCGCCGGGAGGACCGGCCTGGAAGGGCGGGGTGGGCGTCGCCCGGCTGGGATCGATCTGGGCCCGCAGCTCCGCGGCGTAGCCCTTCGAGAGCAAGCGCTCGAGCGGCATCTGCACGAAATCGGGATCGCCCAGCCAGCGGTTGCGATCCGCGAACGCGCGCCGCATCGCCTCCGTCTCGAGGTGCAGCAGCGCCGTACTCCCGAAGGGCGGGAGCGAATCGTACCCGCCGAGGATGTTCAGGATCTCTCCCAGCGTCACGCCGCCCGAGCTGGAGGGCGGCATCGAGAACACCGTGAAGCCGCGGTAGTCCACGCGAATCGGCTCGCGCCATTTGGGGCGATAGGCCGCCAGGTCTTCCCGGGTGATGATGCCGCCGCCCCGTGCCATCTCCGCCACGATCAGGTCGGCGATCCGGCCGCGATAGAAGACGTCGGGACCCGAGTCGGCGATGAGGCGCAGTGTCCGGGCGAGGTCGGGCTGACGGAGCACGGTGCCCGGCGCAGGGGCCCGGCCGGCGACGAGGAACTGGGCTGCGGAGGTTGGAAAGACTGCGAGGCGATCGGCGTTGCCCGCCAGGCTGCCGCTGCGCGCCGAGTCGACGGTGTGTCCCTCCGCCAGCGCGATCGCCGGTTCCACGAGGCTCGCCCAGGGGAGCCTCCCGTAACGCTTCCACGCCTCGTACAGGCCGGCCACGCTCCCCGGCACCCCGGCCGAGAGGTGTCCCGTGACGCTCCGCTCGGTGGGGTTGCCTGCGCTGTCGATGTACATGTCGCGGCTCGCTGCGGCAGGCGCGGCTTCGCGATAGTCGAGTGCGCTCACCGCCCCCGTCGTGTCGCGGTACACGATGAAGCCCCCGCCCCCGATGTTCCCCGCGGCGGGGAGCACCGCGGTCAGGGCGAAGCCGACCGCGACGGCGGCGTCGATGGCGGTACCACCCTGCTCCAGGACGCGGCGGCCGACCTCGGTCGCCAACGGGTGGCCGGTCGTGACCATCGCGTGCGGCGCGGTGACCGCGACCGCCCGTCCGTCCAGGCCCCAGGAGGCGGGCCACGGGCCCTTGGCATGGCGTCCCAGGGGTGCGCACGCGCCGAGCACGCCGAGGGAGACGAGAAGGCGAGAAGAGAGACGCATGATCAATTGTGCAGCGTGGCGGGGCACTCGGTCAACTGCTCGTCAGAGTCGCCGTCTGGGGCGCTCGGCCGCGCCGGCCGAGGAATTCGCCCAGCGGGGCGAGCCGCTCGATGTGGTCGCAAAAGATCTTGAGCGTGGCGAGCAGGGGAACGGCGAGGAGCCCCCCGGGAATACCCCAGATCCACAACCAGAAGGCGAGGCTGACGAGCAGGGCCACGGGGTTCAGGGCGAGCCGGTGGCCCAGCAGCATCGGGCTGACGATGTTCGCCTGGATCAGGTTGATCGCGAGGAACGCGCCTGGAACGAGCAGCGCGTGCCCGACGTCGTTGAAGGAGGCGAGCGCCCCGAGGGTGAGGATGACGACGAGGGTGATCGCCCCCAGGTACGGGATGAACTCGAGCAGCGTGACGAGCGCCCCCCACAACACGGGATTCGGCATCCCGAGGGCCCACAGCGCCGCCGCGACCACGGCGCCCTCGATGGCGTTCACCGCGAGGGTGGTGAGGAGGTAGGTGGAAATCGACGCTTCTGTGGCCCGCGCGATCTCGATCGCCTTGTGCCGGTCGTGCACGTTCGGCAGCACCTTGATCAGCTTCTGCAGGAAGAGGTCGCCCGCCGCGAGCAGGAAATAGAGGAGAAACAGGACCTCGATCAGGCCGGCGAGAAACCGTTGCGTCGAGCCGAACAGGCGCGACACGATGGTGGGGCCGCGCACCACGACTTCGGTCGGCTTCGCGGCCCCTCCTCCCGCGACCACCCCCCCGCCCGTCGCCGCGCTCTCCACCTGCTCCGCGGTCTTCGTCATCCGTTGCAGGGGCTTCAGCAGCCGCCGCAGCCGGCTCTGGGCGGTCGCCAGGGTTTCGGGCGCGTTCTCCGCCCAGCTCTGCACCGGGCCGGAGAGATCGTAGACGCCCAGGCCGCCCACCCCCAGCAGGGCGATGAGCACCAGCCCTGCCGCCAACGGCAGCGGCACGTGCCAGCGGACCAGCGCCCGCACAGCCGGGCTGAGGAGGAAATCGAGCAGCAGGGCGAACACGATCGGGAGGAGAAAGCTGCGGGCGAAATAGAGCGTGTAGAACACGGCCAGCACCGCGAGCACGGTGATGCCGACGGGCCAGCGTCTCCCCTCGTCAGTCATGGAGCGACGATAAACCCTTACGGGGCAGCCGGCCACGCCCTAGTTTTGCGGCCACGCGTCATGCCCGACACTCCCGCCTTCCAGGACCCCCGCCTCACCGAGCAGCGCAACCCGCGCACCGAGCGCATCGACGTCGCGTCGAGCCTCGAGATCGTGGACTTCCTGAACGCCGAAGACCGGGCCGTCCCGGTGGCGGTGCACGGCCAGCGCGAAGCGATCGCGCGGGCGATCGACCTCGTGGTGGAGGCGTTGCGGAGCGGCGGGCGGCTGGTGTACGTCGGCGCGGGCACGTCGGGACGGCTCGGCGTCCTCGACGCGGCCGAGTGCCCGCCGACGTTCGGGACGCCGCCCGAAATGGTGCTCGGCGTGATCGCGGGCGGCTACCCGGCGCTGGTGAAGAGCGCCGAGGGCGCCGAGGACGACGTCAACGCCGGGATGGCGGCGATGGACACGGCGCGCGTGTCGCCGCACGACGTCGTCGTGGGGATCGCGGCGAGCGGCACGACGCCGTTCGTGCGCGCCGCCCTGTCGCGCGCGCAGACGATCGGTGCGCGCACGGTCATCGTCTCCTGCTCCCCGCCGCCCAGGCTGCTGGTCGACACCTGCGACGTGACGATCGTGCCGCTGGTCGGGCCCGAGGCGCTCACCGGCTCGACCCGCATGAAAGCGGGCACCGCCACGAAGCTGGTCCTGAACACGATCTCGACCGGCGCCATGATCCGGATGGGCCGGGCCTACGGCAACCTGATGGTGGACCTGATGGCGCTGAGCGCCAAGCTGGTGGACCGGGGCGAGCGCATCGTGATGGA
>DATICZ010000226.1:0-43873 GCA_035456525.1 Gemmatimonadales bacterium | reverse complement strand
GTCAACGCCACGATCGGCCACTCGAGCCCCTTGGCCATGTGCACAGTCATGAGGGTGACGCCCGAGGCCCCTGCCCCGCCGAACTCGTCGGTCGGCGTCACCAGCGCCGACTGGGTGAGGTAGCGCTCGATGAGGGTGCCGCCGCCGTCGTCCCCCTCCCCCTCCCCCGTCGCCTCCGCCACTTCGGCCCACGCCGCCGCCCCGGCCACCAGCTCGCGCACGTTCTCCAGCCGCTCCACGCCTTCCACACCCTCTTCCGCCAGCCAGGGCTCGTAGCCGATGCGGAGGATCACGGTTTCGAGGGCGGTCGCCGGATCGGCCGTTCCCACGGCCTCGCGCAGCCGCTCGACGAGGGAGGCGAAGTTGCGCAGCGTTTCCCGGAGCCCGGGCCGGAGCCCCTCGACGCGATCCGCCGCGCGCGCCGCTTCGAGCAGCGGCTTGCCCCAGCGGCGCGCGGTCTCCGCCAGGAGCGTGAGCGAGGTGTCGCCGATGCCGCGGCGCGGCACGTTCGCGATCCGGCTGAACGCCTGATCGTCGGCCGGATTGGCGATGATCCGCAGGTACGCGAGGAGGTCCTTCACCTCCCGGCGCTCGTAGAAGCTCACCGCCCCGACCAGCCGGTAAGGCACGCCGCGCATCCGGAACGCCTCTTCGAGGGGGCGGGACTGCGCATTGGTGCGGTACAACACCGCCATGGCTTCGTAGGGCAGGTCGGAGTGCTCGGCCTGGCTCGCCAATTCGCCCGCGACCCATTCGGCTTCGTCGCGCTCGTCCGCAGCGGTCAGGAGGACGACCGGCGTCCCGCCCGGGATGGCGGTGAACAGGGTCTTGCCGAGCCGCTCGCGGTTCTCGGCGATGACCCCGTTCGCCGCGTCGAGGATGATCTGCGTGGAGCGGTAGTTCTGCTCGAGCTTGATCAGCGTCGTGCCCGGAAAGTCGTTCTGGAAGGCGAGCATGTGCCGCACGTCGGCCCCACGCCATCCGTAAATCGCCTGATCGTCGTCGCCCACGACGCACAGGTTGCCGTGCCGCTGGGCGAGAGCGCGCACCAGCCGGTACTGCGCGGCGTTCGTATCCTGGAACTCGTCCACCAGGACGTGATCGAAGCGGCCCTGCCACCACGCGAGTCGCTCGGGGTGCTCCCGGAAGAGCCGCAGGGGGAACAGCAGCAGGTCGTCGAAGTCCATCGCGTTGGCGCGCAGCAGCGCCTCACCCAGGTCGCGATAGCAGTCCGCCGCCACTCGCGCCAACGGCGAGTCGGCCGACGCGAGGTACTCCTCGGGCGTCAGCATCCGGTTCTTGGCGCCGGAAATCAGCGAGTGCAGGGCCCGCGGCGGATACGCCTTGGGCGACAGCTCGCGTTGCTCGAGCATCCGTTTGAGCAGGGCCTGGGAATCGTCTTCGTCGTAGATCGTGAAGTTCGGGCCAAAGCCCAGCAGCGGAGCCTCGCGCCGCAGCAGCCGTGCGCTGAGCGAATGAAACGTGCCGATCCACAGACCACGGGGGTCGGCGCCCAGCAGGCTGGCGACCCGCTCGCGCATCTCGCCCGCGGCCTTGTTGGTGAACGTGACGGCGAAGATCCGGTCGGGTCGCACGCCGCCGGCCCGGATGAGATGCGCGATCCGGGCGGTGAGCACGCGCGTCTTCCCCGAGCCCGCACCGGCGAGCACGAGCAGCGGACCGCCGGGATGCTCGACGGCGCGGCGTTGAGCGGGATTGAGGTCGAGCGTCACGCGCGGTCTCCCGACGCGAGCGGGAATTCGAGGACGAAGAGGCTACCGGGATTCCCGGGATGATAGCGCAACCGTCCGCCGTGTTGTTGCTCCACGATTCGCCGGGCCAGCGGGAGCCCGAGGCCCCACCCGCCGGGTTTGCTCGACTCGCCCGGCTCGAACACCTTGCTGCGGCGTCCGGGGGGAATCCCCGGCCCGTCGTCGCGCACGCTGACCTTCGCCTGCTCGCCCGTCCCCTCCACCAGCACGGCGACGTGACCGCCGCGGCCCGAGAGGGCATCGACCGCGTTCTTCACGATGGCCTCGAGCGCCCATTCGAGCAGCACCGGGTCGCCGGCGATCGTGGGACCCGGTCCCGCGGCCGTGAGGTTCAAGGTCACCGCATTGGCGCGGGTCGGGAGCCGCGGCCGGAAGTAGGTCACCACCCGCTCGGCAACGGCCCCGAGGCCGACCGGCTCGCTGCGCGGCGGCCGTCCGATGCGCTCGAAGCGACGGGCTACCCGCTCCAATCGCTCCACGTCGGCCTCGAGGTGGGGAGCGACCTCCGCGGCCCGCATCTGGGGATGCTCCCGCAACTGGGCGATCCAGCCCGTGAGGCTCATGAGCGGCGTCCCCAGCTGATGGGCCGATTCCCGGGCCATCGCCACCCACATCCGGTCCCGCACCGCGCCGACGCGCTCGCGATACGCCCAGACGGCGAGCAGGACGAGGGCGAGCAACACCGCGACCTGGAGCGTGGCGACCAGCGCCAGCCGGCGGGTGATGGCCAGCGTCCCGTAGTGCACGGTGCCGATCCCCGGTCCCGAGACCGGCGGGTTGATGGCATCGAGCTCGGCGACCCAGGCCCGCAGGTGCGCGCTGTCGCGCGCCATGCCTGGCGGCGCGTTCTCCATCGCGGTGACGCGCCCGCCGCTGTCGGTGATGGCGATGGGGATGCCGAGGCCCCGCACCTGCGCCGCGAGATCGAACAGGGCTTCGGTCGCGGCATCGGGTCTCGGATCGTTCAGCCCGGCGAACACGCGCCCGAACAGCCGGCTCGTCTCGCGCGCGTCCTCCCGCAGGTGGCGCGCCACGACCCAGGCCGATCCGACCGACAACGCGCCAAACAGCAGCGCCAGGCCGGCCACCACGGGCGGCCCGGACCGGCGCAGGGCGTCGCTACGCACCGCTGGACGGCGCGGTGATGCGGTCGGTGCCGACGTACGGCACCAGCGCGGGCGGAATCGAGACGCTGCCGTCCGCCTCCTGCCGGTTCTCGAGCAGAGCCGCAATGGTGCGCGGCAGCGCGACGCCCGACGCGTTCAGCGTGTGCACGAACTCCGGCTTCTCGCCTTTGGCCGCGCGGTAGCGAATGCCCGCGCGCCGCGCCTGAAAGTCCGTGAAGCTCGAAGCGCTCGACACCTCGAGCCAGGCGCCCACCCCGGGCGCCCAGGCTTCGAGATCGTAGGTCTTGGCGGCGGCGAACCCGGTATCTCCCGCGGCGAGCAGCACGACACGGTACGGCAGCTCGAGACGCTGCAGCACCGCTTCGGCATGACCGGTGAGGCGCTCGTGCTCGGGGCCCGAGTCGGCCGGCCGAACGAACCGCACCAGCTCGACCTTGTCGAACTGATGCACGCGCAGCAGGCCGCGCGTGTCCTTCCCTGCCGCCCCGGCCTCGCGCCGGAAGCAGGGCGTGTACGCCGTATGGCCGAGCGGCAGCCGGGCGCCCTCCAGGATCTCGTCCCGGTAGAGGTTGGTCACCGGGACCTCCGCGGTCGGCACGAGAAACATGTCGTCCTCGGTCGTCCGGTAGGCATCGGCCTCGAACTTCGGCAGCTGTCCGGTGCCCTGCATGATCTCCCGGCGCACCAGGAAGGGCGGCTCCACCTCCACGTAGCCGTGCTCACGCGTGTGCAGGTCGAGCATGAACTGAATCAGGGCGCGGGCGAGCCGGGCGCCCGCCCCCACGAACACGGGGAATCCCGAGCCCGACAGCTTCGCGCCGCGCGGCAAGTCGAGCATCCCGAGCCGCTCACCGAGCTCCCAGTGCGGCCGGACGTCCGGACCGCTCGGCCGGGGCGTTCCCCAACTGCGGACCACGCGATTCGCGGCGGCATCACCATCGGGGACATCGGCCGCGGGCAGATTCGGCACGTAGAGGGCCTTCGCCGCGAGCGCCGTTTCCACCTCCCGGACCTCGGCCTCGGCGGCAGCGATGCGCTCGCCCAACGCGCGACGCGCGGCCACCGTCTCGGGGGGGAGCGACCCCTGTTGCTTCACGTGCTGCGCGTCGGCGCGCGCGGCCTCATTGCGCTCCGCTTTCAGCGCGTCGAGGGCGGTCGTGAGGGTGCGGCGCCGCGCGTCGAGCTGCTGCAGCGCATCGAGCAGCTCCAACGCGCCGGCATCACCGCGCCGCGCCAGTGCCGCCCGCACCTCCGCGGGGGCACTGCGCAGGAGCCGCAAGTCGATCATGGGACTACCGGCGTGGGAGGCCGGGCTCGAGACCGCGAAAGCCGCAGTTCTGGTCCGTCAGAATCTGGAGGTCGACGCGCCGCGCCGTCGGGTCGATCGCGAGCACCTCGACCTTGCCGTAGTAGTACACGACCCCGCAGAAATCGGAGACGGGACGAGAGCGCACCACCGCCACCGTCCCGCTGTCGATGGGCACCGGCAGCGAATCCACGTAGCGGCTCGTGGGAGCCAGCGTGAGCGCTTCGAACGAGGCGCCCTGCACCTGGACTCCCGAAGCGACCCCGAGGTCCAGCGCGCCGGTGGGCAGCAACACCGGCTGGCCCGCCGCGGTAATGTTGAAGGCGAAGTCGAACCCGCCGACCAGATCCGTGCGCACCACCGAGTTGCCCTTGATCACGAACCCGGACGGCAAGGCGATCGGCGTGCGATCCAGGGCGTACAGCGAGATCGTGTCCACCACGTTCGGGATGTTCGCGTTCCCCAGCCCCGCGTTGTCAGAGCAAGCGGCGACGAGCAGCGCCGCCACCACGAGGAGGGATCCCGATTGCACACGACGTTGGCGCATGGAGTGGCGTCAAGATATCCTCGCGCGGCGCAGAGGGTCAACCCTTAACCGACTATCACTGCTTGACTTCCCCCGCAGCGCGTCCTAGCTTCGCGCCCGTATGCCGACGATCCGGGAGCTCGTTCAGGGGATCGCTCGCCGCACCGGCGTCGATGCCGTGGTGGTCGTGGGATCCGACGGCCTGCCGATCGACTCCGTGAGCGGCGACGGGGTGGACCCCGACAGCGTCGCCGCCCTGCTCCCGTCGGTGATCCGCGGCATGAGCGAGCTCGGCGGCGCCGGCGGGCGCGGCGACTTCTCCACCGCGGTGCTGGAGTTCGACGGCGGTCTGGCGATCGTCTCGGTGCTGCACGCCGACGCGATGCTCGTGGTGCTGGTGCGCCGCGACACGAACGTCGGCACGCTGCTCTTCGATCTGCGCCGCCATCGCACGGCCATCGCCGGGCTGCTCTGAGCCCCCCACCCCCCGCCCCCCCTTCCCGCACCCCCGGCCCCCGATACCCGTGGTTCCTCCCGCCGCCCCCCGGATGCGACGCATCCTCGTCGTCGACGACGAGCCCCACATCGGCCTGCTGCTGCGCCTCCAGCTCGAGTCGCGGGGTTACGACATCCGGCTGGCGCGCTCGCTGTTCGAGGCGCGCGGTGCGGTGAAGGAAGACGCCGGCCCGCCGGACGCGATCCTGCTGGACATCCACCTCCCCGACGGCTCGGGCGTCGACTTCCTGCGTGAGCTGCGGGATCGGCCCGCGACGGCGGAGATCCCGGTGCTGATCCTGACGGCCGAGGGCGAAGAGCGCGTCCTGGCAGAGGCGCGGCGCATGGGCGCCAAGACCATCACCAAGCCGTTCAGTCCGTCCAAGCTCCGCACGCTGGTCGGGACGTTGCTGGGAGACGCGGCCGCGGAGGATGCCGGGTGAGCACCTGGGCAGTCATTCTGGCCGGAGGCTCGGGGACGCGGTTCTGGCCGCTCTCGACTCCGGAGCGTCCCAAACAGCTCCTGCCGCTCGCGGGCGACCGTCCGCTCCTGGCCCAGGCCGTGCGCCGGCTCGAGGGGCTGGTGCCACCGGACCGCGTCCTGATCCTCACCGGCCCCTTCCTGGTGGAGCGGGTGACGGCGCTCGTACCCGAGGTCCCGGCGGCGCAGGTGCTAGCGGAGCCGCGGTCCGCGTCGACCGCTCCCGCGCTGGTGTGGGGTGCGCATTGGATCGCCCGCCGCGACCCGGACGCCCAGATGCTGTCGCTCCACGCCGATTGGGCCATCGGCGACGAAGCGGCGTTTCGCAGCACCGCCGCGCGGGCGCTCGCCGTGGCGCGCGAGCACGACGTGCTGGTGACGGTGGGCGTGAAGCCGACGCGCGCCGAATCGGCCTACGGCTACATCGTCCCGGGACGCCCCCTCGGCCGGTTCGCCAAACGCGTGCTGCGGTTCGTCGAGAAACCGACCGCGGCCCGCGCGGCCGAGCTGCGGCGGCGCCGGGCGCTGTGGAACACGGGACTGTTCGCCTGGGGCGTGGAGCGGTTCCTGACGGAGGTTTCGGCCCATGCGCGCGAGCTGCGTGCCGGGCTGCCCGCCCTGAGCTCCGGCGACGTCGCGGGGTTCTTCGCGGCCGTCACCCCGGCCCCGGTGGACATCGCCGTCCTGGAGCGCTCGAAACGGATGGCGGTCGTGGCGGGGACGTTCGTCTGGGACGACATCGGCTCGTGGGATGCGCTGTTCCGCATTCGCACGCCTGATTCGCAGGGGAACGTGGCGGTCGGCAACATCACGATCGGCGACGACGTGCGGCGCTGTGTGCTGTGGTCGGAGAGCGAGCACCTCGCGGTCAGCGGGATCACCGATCTCGTGGTGGTGCGCGCCAACGGGCACACCCTCGTGATGCCCACCGGCCGCGCCGATCGTCTCAAGGCCCTGGTGCAGCGGCTGTGAGTCTCGCCCTCTACCTGCTCGACCCCGACCCCGCGCCGGTGTGGGCGCCGTTCGCCGGCGTGCGCCCCTTGTCGGAGCTGCGCGCCGGCGCGCATCTCATTCGCGAGCGCTGGGAGACGTTCGTGGGCGCCGAGGCCAGCGCCGTCTTCGCGCTCTCCCATCTCGCGGGGTTCGCCGAGCCCGGCATGCCGCCGGTCACGCCGCGGCGCGCCGTCACCGGACCGGCGGTGATCGGATCCTCGACCTTCGCGCCACAGGGCGTCGCCCCCGAGCTGCCGGCGGCGCCGGTGCGGCTCGTGTCGCACGGCATCACGGTTGGGTGGGGCGTGCCGGCGGGCGTCGTGTGGGAGGGGCCGCAGCCGCACGCGCAAGCGATCGAGGTGCCCGGTGTGGTGCTGCACGGGTCGTTCGACCTCATCCCCGCGCTGCTACGCCTGCTCCCCGACGACCTGCGAACGATGCTGGGCGACAGCGATCCGGTGCCCGCGGGGTCCATCGTCATCGGCGATCCCGCGGCCCTGGCACTGCACGAAGCGCAGGTCGAGCCGGGCGTGGTGTTCGACGTGTCGCACGGGCCGGTGGTGGTAGAGAGCGGGGTGGAGATCCGCTCGGGGAGCCGTCTCGAGGGCCCGCTCTGGGTGGGCGCCAATGCGCGCGTCCTGGGCGGCGACCTCCGGGGATCGGCCATCGGTCCGCGCTGCACCGTGCACGGCGAGCTGGCGTCGTGCGTATTCCTGGGCTACGCCAACAAGTCCCACGACGGCTTCCTGGGCCACAGCGTCGTGGGACGGTGGGTCAACTGCGGTGCCGGGACCATCACCTCGAACCTCAAGAACACCTACGGGCCGGTCCGGCTCGAGGTTGCCGGTGCGCGCGTGGACACCGCGCAGCAGCTCCTCGGCACCCTGTTCGGGGACCACGCGAAGACCGCGATCGGCACGCTCCTCGGAACCGGCACGGTAGTCGGCGCGGGCGCCAGCGTGTTCGACGCGGTGCGCCCGCCCAAGTACGTCGCCCCGTTCGCCTGGGGCGGCGGCTCGCGCGAGCGCATGACCCGGGAGGGGTTCCTGAAGACCGTGGAGCGGGTGCTTCCGCGACGGGACGTGGACGTGACGGACGAGCTGCGGGCGGTGCTGGGAAGGATCTACGACTGGTCGACGAAATAGGGAGCGGGGAGCTGGGAGCGGTCGGTCGCGTTGCACCGGCAACGACCGCTCCCCCCTCACCGCTCCCCGTGTTTCAAGTCACCACGCCCGCGCGTTCGCCGGTGGCGGCTCGGGAACTTTGAGGGTGTCGGGTCGGGCGCTGGCCGGTCCCACGCGACGCAGCGTCACCGGCTTCTCGAGGTCGCCGCCCGAAATGGTCAGCTTGTCACCCGCGACCTTCAGCCCGTAGACGTTCCAGACGCCGTCACCCAACGTGAACCACACGCTGTCCCCCACCATGCGCCAGCGCGCCACCTGATCGCCGAACTGGGCGGAGCTGTCGGCGCGCACCATGATGAGCCGGGGGCCGTCGTCGGTACGCGCTTCCCACTTCCCTTCCAGCCGTGGCGCCCGGCTCTGCGCCGCCAGATTCGCGGCGCACAGCGCCAGTGCCGCCAATACCGCCAGTCGCTTCACTGCATGACTCCCCACGTGGACAGAGGCAATCTAATGAGTCGAGTGGTCGACATAGGCAAAGGCACCCCGGAAGTCCCGGAGTGCCTTTCCCTGTGCGCCTGAGCGTCTACGCGCCTGAACGCCTAGCCGTCAGTACATCCCGCCCATGCCGCCGCCGCCGCCGGGCATCGGGGGCGCCTTCTCCTTCTCCTTCTTCTCCACCACGACGCACTCGGTCGTGAGGAGCAACCCGGCGATGGACGCCGCGTTCTGCAGCGCGGTCCGCGTGACCTTGGTGGGGTCGATGACGCCGGCCAGCACCAGGTCCTCGTACTCGTCGGTCTGGGCGTTGTAGCCGTAGTTCAGCTTGGCCGACTCCTTCACCTTCCCGACGATGATCGAGCCTTCCGCGCCCGCGTTCTGGGCGATCATGCGGATCGGCTCCTCGAGCGACCGCCGGATGATGTCGATGCCGATCTTCTCATCCTCGTCCGCGCCCCGGACCTTGTCGAGCGCCTTCTGGCACCACAGCAGCGCGACGCCGCCGCCCGGTACGATGCCCTCCTCGACCGCAGCACGGGTGGCGTGCAGCGCGTCTTCCACCCGGGCCTTCTTTTCCTTCATTTCGGTCTCCGTCGCCGCGCCGACGTTGATCACCGCGACGCCGCCCGCGAGCTTCGCGAGGCGCTCCTGCAGCTTCTCCTTGTCGTAGTCCGACGTCGACTTCTCGATGGCGGACTTGATCTGCGCGATCCGGCCCTGGATGTCGGCCTGCTTGCCCTTGCCGCCGATGATGGTGGTGTTGTCTTTGTCCACCACGATCCGCTTGGCCTGCCCCAGGTCACCGAGCACGGTGTTCTCGAGCTTGAAGCCGAGCTCCTCGGAGATCACCTTGCCGGAGGCGAGGACCGAGATGTCGGTGAGCATTTCCTTGCGGCGATCGCCGAAGCCCGGGGCCTTCACGCCGCAGACCTTCAGCGTGCCGCGCAGCTTGTTGACCACCAGCGTGGCCAGGGCCTCACCCTCGATGTCCTCGGCGATGAGCAGCAGGGGCTTGCCCGACTGCGCCACCTTCTCGAGCACCGGGAGCAAGTCCTTCATCGCCGAGATCTTCTTGTCGTGCACCAGGATGTAGGCATCCTCGAGCACGGCCTCCATCTTCTCGGGATCGGTGATGAAGTAGGGCGAGAGGTAGCCGCGATCGAACTGCATGCCGTCGACGGTCTCGAGCGTAGTCTCGAGGCCACGGGCCTCCTCGACGGTGATCACGCCGTCCTTGCCCACCTTGTCCATCGCATCGGCGATCTTGTCGCCGATTTCCTTGTCGCCGTTCGCGCTGATCGTGCCGACCTGGGCGATTTCCTTGCGGCCCTTGGTGGCCACGGAGACCTTCTTCAGCTCCTCGACCACCGCCTCGACCGCCTTGTCGATGCCGCGCTTCAGCGACATCGGATTGACGCCCGCGGTGACCGACTTCAGGCCCTCGCGGTAGATCGCCTGCGCCAGCACCGTCGCGGTGGTCGTGCCATCACCGGCGAGATCCGAAGTCTTGGTCGCCACTTCCTTCACCATCTGGGCGCCCATGTTCTCGATCTCGTCCTCCAGCTCGATCTCCTTGGCGACGGTCACGCCGTCCTTGGTGACCGTGGGGTTTCCGAACTTCTTGTCGATGACGACATTGCGGCCCTTCGGGCCGAGGGTCACCTTGACCGCTTCGGCCAGCTGGTCCACGCCCCGCTTCAGACGGGAGCGGGCCTCGGTGTTGAACTCCAGATACTTGGCAGCCATCTATTCCTCCCGGCCTGGTTAGCTGAGCTTCGCGATGACGTCGGCTTCCTTGATCAGAATGATCTCTTCCCCGTCCAACTCGACCTGCGTGCCGCTGTACTTCCCGTACACCACCCGGTCCCCCACCTTCAGCTCCATGGGGACCTTCTCCCCCTTCTCCGTCCGGCCGGGACCGACCGCGATCACTTCACCCTGAATCGGCTTCTCTTTCGCCGTGTCGGGGATGTAGAGCCCGCCCTTCATCTGCTCCGTCTCTTCCATGGGCCTGATCGCCACACGATCGGCCAGCGGGAAGACCTTCAGCTTCGTCTTCGTCGCAGTAGCCATAAACGCTCCGCCTCCACCAGAAGTTGAACGACGTAACGCATTGCGGAATAATGCTATTAGCACTCTACGGCAATGAGTGCCAAGGGTTGCCGGGGGGCAATCTCTCTTCGCCCCCAGGCGGTGTCAAGGGGAGGGTCGGCGCAGGCCTACGGAATCGAGCAACGCCTCGGCCTGGGCGCTCGCTGCCGCCGGCAGGCCGGCGAGCACCGCCATCCCGTCGCCGACGACGACGCCGGTCCGGGTGTCGGCCAGCTGCACATGCAGCACGGCACCGAGGGAATCGCCTGGATCACGGAAAATGAAGTGAATGACGGCCGCCGTGGGCCCGGCCCCGCCCCGTAGCTGCGAAACGACCGCGAGTCCGCGACCCCGCAACGCCGCCTCCAGCGCCACGCTCAGGGAATCGTGGCCGGCCACGTAGTAGCTGTAGTTGTGCAGCGCCGACGGCATCCGGTAGCGGGAGGCACACGACACCAGGGTGAGCGCGAGCACCCCGCGCCCCACCGCCCTCCACCGGTTCGGCGGACCGATCACGGGAGGACCCGCCGCACCCCCATCCAGCGCGGAATCCAGTAGGCCGCTTCGGGATCGGCCGAGCTGAGGCGGGACAGCTTCACGCCGGTCGAGGAGCTGTGGATGAACTTCCCGTCCCCGACATACATCCCGACATGCGTCACGCCGCCGCCGGGGCGCGCCGCGAACGTCAGGATGTCTCCCGCCTGCAGTGAATCGAAAACTGGCGCGACCGGTCTACCCGACTGCGCCTGGGCACGGCTGGTGCGCGGCAACCGGATGCCGTGACGGGCGTAGGAGTACTGCACCAGCCCGGAGCAATCGAAGCCGTTCTCGGCCGTGCCCCCCCACTGGTAAGGGCTCCCTAACACGGCGAGGGCCGTCCGCACGACGTCCCCGGCGCGACCGACGATCATGAGCGGCGGGTCCGCCGGCCGCCCTCCTCCGTCCCCCCGGCTCGCGGACGGCGCGGGCACGCCGCCGCCGCTCGACACCGCCTGCGGACGCCGCCGCCCGGCGGTCTCCAGCGTGAACGAGAGTCCGAGCAGGGTCCCCCAGCCTTTGTGCGGAGCGCCGGGACGCCAGAAACCCCGCGGGCCCCGGTCGGTCACGCGGTAGCGCTCCTCGAGGTTCAGTCCCAGGAAGCGCAGGGGCCGCCATTCGACTCCCACGCCGGCTGACCACAACGCGCCCAGTCCCTGACCGCCGGTGTCCGAGATCATGCCGAGCGCAGCCCCTAACAGACCGTACATCGCGACCCCGCTGCTGCCACGCGGCGATGCCACCTCGTAGCCCACTCCGTAGAATCCGCGTCCGGCGTCACGATCCTCGAGCAGCACATGCAGGGTCGGACCATGCCGCAACCAGGAGCCGAGCGGCCGGTCGAGCCGCGCTTCGTAAGTCGTGATGCCGCCGGGAGTCCACCGCCCGTAGAGCAGACTCGCATCGCGCTGCCCCACGAGAGGGCGTGCGCCACACGCCGCCCCCGCCGCCGAGAGCGCGAGGATCAGGAAGCGCTCAGTGGTCCGCAAGCGGAGGCTGCTCCACCGAAGGACGCTCGGCCATGTGATGCGAAAGCAAGTGTGGCACACGTCGCATGAACCGCACCCAGACCCAAAGGGTGATGAATCCGAACAGCACCGCCCCCAGCACCGCCGGTGCGAGCATGCCCAGCGGCCTGGTGAACTGGCCGGCGAAATGAGCCCCGGCCCACAGCCCGAAAAACGAGGCTCCCCAGGCCCAGAGCGGCGTGAGGAGCCATCCGATGACCACGAGCGCGCGCGCCAGCCAGCGGGGCAACCCCGCGGCGCTCACGCGCTACGCCTTCCGGACGTTGAAGAGCACGGCCAGCGCGGTCAGCGTCACGGTATACGCGGCCCCGGTGAGCGCTGCGAGCGGCACGGGGCACCCCAGCACTTTGCCCGCAGCGGTCAGCACCACCGCGCCAATCACCACGGGCACCGCCATCTGAGCCAGGGTGGCTGCGCCACGGGCGTTCCGCGCCGCCGTCAACCACCCGCCCATCCACGCCAGGAAGGTGCCGAGCATCCACCAGATCGGCAGATACCACCAGGAACTGCCCCCGCCGATGGCGTCCCACGTCCAGGGATACGCCTTGAACGGCCGCAGCAGCACGATGTCGATGGCCATGAACACCACGGTGCCCCAGAGTCCGATTGCGGCAGCTCCGGCTACCCCCTCGGCGGTGCGCGAGACCGCGCGCTGGCCGGGAAGCAGGCTCACGACGACGGCACCGGCGAGCACGAGCACGCTCTCCAGGATGTCCCGCACAGCGCCGGCAGGCAGGAGCCGGGAGATCGCCACGAACGCCACGACGCCGATCCCGGTCATGACGCCCACCAAGGTGCCGCCCGTGAGGACGTTGCGGAAATCGGAGCGATCAGCCGTCGGTACGGCGCTGGTAGTCATGTACTTAGCTCTTTCGGGTATCCGTTTGTTGGCGCCTAATTTAGCGCCCCGGCCCTACCAGCCAAGCCCCAGCGCCGTCGCGGCCAACCGGAGGCCCACCAGGGTCAGATCGGGCTGCACCGCTTCGATCCCCTGCGTGAGCGGCGCCACCAGCGGGGCCAGGCCACCGGTCGCCACGACGTAGGGGGGCTTCCCCCCTTTCGTCGGCCACTCGGCCCGGATCCGCCGGATGATGCCGTCCACGGCATCCGCCGTTCCCCACAGCACGCCGGCGCGGATGCACTCCTCGGTCCGGCGCCCGATGACCCGCTCGGGCGGCGTGAGCTCCGTGGCCGGCAGCTTGGCGGTCCTACGGACCAACTCATCGGACGCGGTGCGGATGCCCGGCATGATGACGCCGCCGATGAACCGGCCATCGGCCGTGATGCAGTCGAAGGTGGTCGCGGTTCCGAAGTCCACCACGATGGTGTCGCGGGCGAAGACGCGCGCCGCCGCGAGCGTGTTGACGATGCGATCGGCTCCGACCGTCAGCGGCTCGTCCACATCGAGCGTGATCGGAAGGGGCGAGCGGGCATCCACCTGGACCGGCACGACGCCCGTCGCGGCGGTGACGCCCTCGCAGATGCTCTGCGTGACCAACGGAGCCACCGAGGCGATGACGACGGCCCGGACGCCCGAGGGCGAGTGACCGGCGTTGGTGAGGTAGGTCGACAGCAGCGCGCCCCACTCGTCGGGGGTGCGCGCGGTGGTGGTCGTGAGCCGCCAATGGTCCACGAGGCGATCGGCCTGAAACAGGCCGACCGTGGTTTCGGTGTTCCCGACGTCGAGGGCGAGGAGCATGAGAAAAACTAGGCGCTCAGACGCGAAGACGCGAAGACGGTCAGCAACCCCTCAAACCGTTTCGACATGACCGTCCCGGAGCGCGAGGACTCCATCCGCACCCTCCACCAGCAACGAGCCGTCCGCCTGCAGGCCCGCGGCGCGGCCGGCGGCGGGGGCGCGCAGCATACGGTCCCGCAGCCAATCGCGCGCGGCGAACGCGGCGGTTTCCGCCTCGCTGAGCCGCTCACCGCCGGCGCCGAGACGGGCGAGCGGGGGGACGAGTCGATCCAGCACATCGAGTCGGCGCACGCCGGGGAGCAGCTCGTGGAGGGCGATGGCATTCCCCCGCAGCTCCGGCGCGATCTCGTTCGTCACGTTCACACCGATCCCCACGGCGAGCCATAGCAGGGTATCCCCCTGCCAGCGTCCCTCGCACAACACCCCGGCGAGCTTCCGGTCGTTGAGCAGCACGTCGTTGGGCCACTTGATGCGCGCCAGCGACGCGCCCAGCAGCTCATCCACGACGTCGGCCACAACGAGGCCGGCGCGGATCGACATGACGCCGAGCCCCGCGGTGTGCGGCCGCAGCAGGAGCGCCAGCCAGATGCCGCCAGGAGGGGAGTACCAGGTCCGGCCGTTTCGCCCCCGCCCCGCTGTCTGCACGTCGGCCATCACGACCGTGCCCGCGGGCGCGCCTTCCTGTCCGAGGGAGTGCGCCGTATCAAGGGCCGAGCCGACCTCTCGCGCCAGGCGGCACCGAGGGACTCCCCAACGGCGTGCCAGCACCGCGCCGGGTAGACCGTCGAGAGTCACTCCGGTCCCGGTCATGCGATACCGCCGAGAACGAGCGCCGCGAGCCCGACCACCATCGCCACCTTGAGCAGCAGGCTGGCCCGGGCGAACCGCTCGCGCAGCAACCCTCGTCCGGCCACCAGCACGAGCACCTGGGCCGCCACAGCCACGCCGAAGTACAGCGCGCCGTAGCGCGCCACCAGCGGCAGCGCGACCGACAGTGGCACGAAGGCGAGGCAGCACCACCACGCGATCCGGGCGGCGCCGGGACGCCCCAGCCGCACCGGGAGCGTGCGGCGTCCCTGGGCCCGGTCGCCTGGCTCGTCCTGGAGATCCTTCGTCAGCTCGCGCGCCAGGTGAATCCACGCCGCGAGCACCCACGGCACGAGCCCGGCGGTCGGTCGGCCCACGGCCAGCGCGCCGTAGAACAGCGGCAGGCCGGCGATGCCGGCCACCGCCAGGTTCCCAGGAATCCCGTGTCGTTTGAGCCACGGCGAGTAGCCGAGCATCACGAGGAGCGCGATGAGCCCGGCTACGACCTGCCGGCCCGACACGAGGGCGGCGGCGCCCAACCCCGCGAGCGCCCCCAGCCACACCAGCAGGTGCGCCGTCTCGCGCCGCATCCGTCCCGCGGCGAGCGGTCGCCCGGCCGCGGCGGGGTTCAGGCGGTCGAGCGAGGCATCGGCGAGATCGTTGGCGACGTTGCCCGCCGCGCCCAGGCCCACGCCCGACAGCGCGGCGAAGGCGAGCAGCTTCGGCACCGCGATGGTCCCGAGCGCGATCCATCCGCCGGCCAGAACGCCGGCCGCCGCGATCGCCAGATTGTGAGCCCGCGTGACGCGCCACACCTCAGTCACGCAGGACGTCCTCGTAGAGCCGTTCGTACTGCGGGACGATCCGGTCGGCCGAGAATTCCCCCGCGCGGCGCAGCGCTTCCCGCTGCACCGCTCCGTGGCGGCCGGCGTCCTTGAGCAGCTCGACCGCCCGCTCGGTCATGCCCGCGACGTCGCCCACCGGAACGAGAAACCCCGACACCCCGTCTTCCACGACTTCGGGGAGCCCGCCCGTCTTGCTCGCGATCACCGGTACGCCGCAGGCCATCGCTTCCAGCGCCGCGAGGCCGAAGGATTCGGTCTCCGAAGGCAACAGGAAGAGATCCGCGCCGCGCAGAATGTCGGCGACGTCGTCCACGCGACCCATGAACCGGACGTCGCGCTTCACGCCCAGCCTCTCCGCTTCGCGCTGGGCCGCGTCGTGGTCGGGGCCGTCGCCCACCAGCATGAGCGTTGCCTTCATCGTCTTGCGTACCCCCGCGAACACGCGCACCACGTCCTGCACGCGTTTCACGGGCCGGAAGTTCGACACGTGCATGATCACCCGGTGATCGGCCGGGGCGAGGCGACAGCGCGTCGCCGGGTCGGGGGGCGGGAAGTACTCGGCGCGATTGATGAAGTTGGGAATCACGATGATCTCGCAGGTGTCGCACCCGAAGAACTGGTGCGTCTCCTCGCGCAGGAACTCGGACACGGCCGTCACGCGGTCCGAGTGCTCGATCGAAAACTTGGTGAGGCTGAAGTAAGACGGATCCTTCCCCACCAGGGTGATGTCCGTGCCGTGCAGCGTCGTGACCAGCTTGAGATCCCGCTCCTCGGCGAGCATCTGCTTCGCGAGCCAGGCCGTGGCAGCGTGCGGAATCGCGTAGTGAACGTGCATCACCTGCAGCTCTTCGCGCAGCGCCACCTCGTGCTGCTTCACGGCGAGGGCGAAGGCGTACTGCGACTGCTCGAACAGCGGATAGTCCGCGGGCACGACCTCGTGAAACGTCACCCGCTCGGTGACGCCGCGCAGGCGAAACGGGCTCGCGTAGGAGATGAAGTGGACCTCGTGGCCGCGGCGGGCGAGCTCCAGGCCGAGCTCGGTCGCGACGGCGCCCGATCCGCCGTAGGTGGGATAGAGGGTGATGCCGATTTTCATGGCTATCAGCTATCGGCTATCAGCTACCGGCCTGAAACGACGCGCCAACGATCCAGCACCTCTCCCGCGAGACTTGCTGAGCTTCTCGTCGCATCCAGAGTCCAGACCTCCTCGGGCTGATAGCCGACAGCCGACAGCCGATAGCGCAGTTGATGCCGAAACCACGTCTCCTGCCGTTTGGCGTAACGGCGCGTCGCGCGCACGATCGCGTCCCGCAGCAGCGCGGGATCGAGCCGCCCCGTCACCATGGCGACGGTCTCCCGGTACCCCACGCCGTCCAGGCCGGGCGCGTCGGGCGCGGTGCCGCGCGCCAGCTCGGCGCGCACCTCGTCGACCAGGCCGGCCGCGAGCATCGCATCGACGCGCTCCGCGATCCGGCGCCGCAGCAGCTCGCGCGGCAGCGTCAGCAGAATGTACCACGGCCGCATCACGCCGGCCGCGCGCGCCATCCGTTGCCACAGCGAGAGCGGCCGTCCGGTGAGCAGCGCCACCTCGACCGAGCGCGCCGCCCGCTGACGGCCCCCGCCCGTGAACTGCGCGTCCAGCCGCGCCGCCCAGCGCGCCACGTCCGACCCGCCGAGGCCCGCCGTCCAGTCGCGCAGCCGCTCGCGGCGCGCCGGATCGAGCGGCGGCTCCTGGAACAGCCCGTCGGCGAGCGCGCGCACATAGAACCCCGTGCCGCCCACCACGAGGGGCAACCGTCCCGCCGCGCGGGCCTCCGTGAGCCAGCCGGCGGCATCGCGCGCGAACCGCCCGGCGCTGTACCGTTCGCCGGGCTCCACAAGGTCGATGCCCCGATGCGGCACGCGCGCGCGCAGCTCGGCGTCGGGCTTGGCGGTCCCAATGTCGAGGCCGCGGTACACCTGCCGGGCGTCGGCCGAAATCACGGTGAGCGGGATGCGCTCCGCCAATGCGGCCGCCAGCGCGGTCTTCCCACTCGCCGTGGGGCCGACCAACACCGGAGTGAGCGGGCGGTCGGGCGGTCGGGCGGTCGGATGCACCACGGTCCTGACCGCCCGTCCGCGCGTCCGCCCGATCGCCGCTCGCCTCATCTCCCGAACCTCCGTTCCAGCTCACCCTTGGGCAGCTGCACGATGGTTGGACGGCCATGCACGTCGTGAGCAGGCAAGGTAGCCGCGAGCAAGCGCCGCACCAGCTCCCGCGCCTCCTCGGGATCGAGGTGATGCCCGGCCTTGATCGCCGCCCGGCAGGCGAAGCTCGCCGCGAACCGCTCCAGCCGGTTCGCCCAGCCGCCGAAGCGTCCCCCCGCCAGATCGCCCACCAGCTCCTGCAGGCAGCGGGCGGCCTCGAAGCGCGGATGCGGATTGGGGGCGGTATGCGCCACCACCGTGCGGCCCGAGAACGGCTCCAGCTCGTAGCCCACGCGCTGCAACAGCTCCCGGTTGGCCTCGATCGCCTCCAGCTCCGATGCCGTGAACTCCAGCGTCAGCGGCAGCAGCAGCCGTTGCGCGGGTGCGCCGTCGCCGCCGAGCTGCCGCATCACGGTTTCGTAGAGCACCCGCTCGTGCGCCGAATGCTGGTCCACGATCGCGACGCCGTCCTCGGTCTGGAACATGAGGTAGGTGTCGAACACCTGGAGCAGCTCCGGACCGCGCGGCCGGCCCCCCATCCCTTCCGCCGGGAAGAGCTCCGTCGGCACCCCGGCGGGAATCGAGCCAGTGCCGTCCCACGCCGCCGCTTCCAGCGGCGCCGCCGTTCCGATCGGCGCCGCCGCGTCGAGCGGGGCGAGCGCCGCCCGCACCGCCTCCTGCACCACCTGCTCCATCTGCATGCGCTCGCGGAACCGCACCTCGGCCTTGGCGGGATGGACGTTCACATCCACCGCGTCGCCCGGCAGATCGAGGAAGAGGATCAGCGTGGGACGGTCGCCCGGCGCGATCGCGGAGCGATACCCCGCTTCGGCCGCCCGCAACATGAATGGATCGCGCACCGGCCGCCCGCGCACGAAGACGTACCCCTTCCGGCCAGCCGGCCGGGCCTGCGACGGCCGCTGGGCGAATCCCGTCACCTCGACCGGTCCGCGGCGGTGCGCCACCGGCAGGAGCGTATCTGCCAGGTCGCGACCCCACAACGCATGGATGCGGTCGATGGGGCGCGACGCGGGCCCGGTGTCGAGCAATGTCCGCCCGTCGCTCGTCAGCCGGAACGCCACATCGGGACGGGCGAGCGCCATGACCGCCATGACCTCGCTCGTCGCGCGCGTTTCCGCGGCGGGCGTGCGCAGGAACTTGCGACGGGCCGGCGTATTGAAGAACAGTCCCCGCACCGTCACCGTCGTGCCCTGCTGGCGGACCGCCGGCTCCTCCCGCTCCACGGTGCCGCCGCTCACCGAGACACGAATCCCCGGACCGCTGCTGTCCGCCGTCTCCAGCTCGAAGCGCGATACCGAGGCGATGGCCGGCAACGCCTCGCCGCGAAATCCGTACGACCCGACCCCGATCAGATCGGCGGCGTTCCGAATCTTGCTCGTGGCGTGGCGTTGCAGTGCCAGCCGCGCGTCCGCGGGGGACATGCCGGACCCGTCGTCCGAAACCCGGATCAGCGCGCGGCCCCCGTCTTCCAGCTCCACCCGGACGGTGCGCGCGCCGGCGTCGAGCGCATTCTCGACCAGCTCCTTCACCACGGAGGCGGGCCGCTCGACCACCTCGCCCGCGGCGATCTGGTCGGCGACGTGCGGGGGAAGGACGGAGATGCGATCGCTCACAGGCGTGCCACCTGCGCCGCCTGCACCCACCCGTGGACGCCGTCCGGCCGGCGGACTCGCAGCCATTGCCCGCCGTTGAACTGATCTTCTACCAGCACGGCCACCCCGGGCTCGAGCACGATGCTCGCGCTCGCCGAACCGTAGGGCGCCGCGCGGACCGGCGTCGCCGCGCTCACGATCACCCCGACCGGTCGCGCGCGACGGTGCCGCTCGATCTGGCCGAGCGCGGCGGCACCGAGCGCGAGCATCCCGAGGACCGCGGCCACCGCGCGCCGGCGCGAGACCAGCACGGCGCCCCAGCACGCGATCCACAACGCCGCGGCCACCAGGCCGCATTCACCCGGTGTGACCGGCCAGACCGCCAGCAGATCCTCGGTGATGGCGTCGGGCGGGGGCAGCAGGGTGCGCGCCTGCCGGATCAGCGCGTTGCGCGGGGCGAGGCGCTGGGCGGTGACCCACGCCGCGACCGCCTTGCCGTCGGCGCCGCTGCCGTACAGCGCCGCTCCCAGATCGTACCAGTGAGCCGGTTCCAGGGTGTCGGCGGCGGCACGGGCGGCGAACGAATCGGCCGCGGCGCGCAGCGCTCCCGCCCGATACAACGCTTCCGGACCCGTCACGTTCTGCATCTCCTGCGCCCGGACCGCGGCACCGGCGGCGCACACCGCGAGCAGCGCCGCCAGTGACGCGCCAAGCCCGCTCGCCCGGCTGCGCCGGCCGGCCCGCTCCGCCTCGAGGGAGCGCAGCACCTTCTCCAGCTCCGACTGGAGCGATTTGACATCCTCGCCGCCGCGCGGCCCGTACCGGGCCGCCCGCAGCCGATCGCGCACCCGCACCACGTGCAGAGCCACACTGCGGTCCACGCCCGCGACCTGCAGCGCGCGCACGAGACCCGCGCCCTCTCGCGCCGGGGCATCGGCCACGCGGGCGGTCAGCACCTTGAGGAACTGCCGCTCCAGATCTCCGAGCCGGGTCCCCTCGATCGGCGCGGTCGCGGGAGCCGCAACCGGGGGCCGGCGCCGGCTGCGCCACCACACGAGCGCGGGCGGCAGCAGGGCGATCGCCAGCCAGCCGGCCAGTCCGAGCGCGCCGGCCACCCGGTCCACCCAGGAGCGGCCACCCGCGGGGAGCAGCGGCGGCAGCAGGCGCGACGGCTCGGGCTGGAGACCCGGTGTCGCCACGATCGAACGGGCGGCAACCGTGAGGACGCGAAAGTCGTTCGCATCCGAATCGAAGTAGGGGTACCGCACGGCAGGCAGCAGAAACGCACCGGCCGAGTCCGCGACCAGCACGGTGCGGAACGTCTTCGTCCCACCCACTCGGCCCTGGACCGCGCGGATGCGCGTGGTCGTCTCCCCCGAATAGGATCGGATGGCGGGCGGCAAGCGGAGCACCGGTGGCGGCCAGAGCGACGGGTTCCCCACCCCGCTGAGCGTGGCGGCGAGCTCGACCGGTTCCCCGACGCGCGCGTCCGACGGCCTCGTCTCGATGTCGAGGTGCAGACTCGCGGCGACCACCCCCTGGTCGTCGCCCGGGCGGCCCGCGACGGGCAGCGGAAGAACCGTGAGTGGAACCGAATCGGTGGTGAGCGAGTAGCGCTCCTCCGTGCTGAAGAAGGAAAAGCTGACGGGCACGGCGTAGGTCACGGAGCCCGGCGGCACGAGGACGCGGCCCGCGGAGAGGGGAAAGAGCACCTGGTGGACGGCGTAGAGATCCATCCAGCGGCCCTGAACCTGGCGCGACAGGACCACCTCGTTGGGCGCCGACGGTGGCAGCGCCCATACCGCCTGTGGTGCCTGCAGGGTGAGCTGCGGTGGCCGCCGCAGGCGTGCGCGCAACTCCCGCGGAAACCAGGCGGCGAGGAGGAGGTCGAGCTGCTGGCCGATCCGGGCCGGACGGTCCGGCAGGACGATCGACAGCGCGACCTGGTCGCCGCGTGGCGGCGGAGCGGCGCCCGCCAGCAGCGCGCGCGCCGCCGCACCGAGGGTGGTCGCGGAGAACGCGGCGGCGCTGTCCACCACGATGGTGAGCGGATCCGTCGCGGCCATGCGATCGCCGACCCGCACGCGCACCGGACCGATGACGAGCCGTCCGGGACGCTCCGCCTGCAAGGTCAGGGCGCGCACCGCCGTGCGCATCAGGCCGTCGACGCCCTGCAGCGACACTTCGGCCGCTTCGCGCGTTCCCAGCACGGAGAAGCCGTCGAGCGAGGGCAGCTCCAGCCGCGGCGACTCGCCGCCGCTGACCCGCACTTCGACGGTGAGCGTCACCTGATCCCCCACGGCAATCCGCGTGCGGTCCACGGAGGCCGTGATGTCGGGCGCGAGTCCCTGCACCAGCAGCAGAGCGAGCAGCGGAATCCCGGTCACCAGTCCCTCATCCCCGGCTCGCTCGCTCGACGCACGCGGCCCATCCGCTGCCGCCGGGTGTTCAGCTCCTCCTGCCCGATGGAGCGGAGGATCTCGTCCGCCTGCGACTGGCTCATGCCCTGCGTGGCGGTGCTCGGCGGCGGCGGGCGGCTGCCGGTCTGGGATGGACCGCTCTGCCCGGCGCTCGACGGCGGAGGCTGTCCCGAGCCGCCCCCCTGCGAGCGGCGCCGTTGTGCCAGCTCGAGATTCCACTTCGCTCCCGGGTGCCGCGGCTGGAGCAGCAACGCCTCCCGGTACGCGCGCTCCGCTTCGCCCAGATGGGCGTCGCGGTGCACCGTGTCCAGCTCGGCGGCGCGCAAGGCGAGGAGCCCTTCATTGAAGAGCGCCCGGAAGCGCACCCCGGGATCGAGCGAGACCGCGGCCTTGGCCAGCGCGCTGCGCGCGGTCGCGAAATCGCCGGCCGCCACGGCTGCGGTCCCGGCGTTGTACCAGGTCGTGTCGTCCTCGCGAACCGCCAGCTGGGCCAGGTAGGCGTCGCGGGCCCGGGCGGACTCCCCCCGATCCCACGCGCGCTCCGCCGGCGTGCGGCGCCGCAGCGGCGCCTGCGCCCGCGCGTCCGCGGGGAGCGCGCTCAACAGCGCCAGGCACAGGCCCACCAGCGCGGCGGTGCGCCGCAGGACGCCCTGCGCGAACAGGACGGCGAGCGCGCCGAGCAGCGGCACCCATCCACGGGGGCGGCCCGACTCGGTGCTCGTCTGCGTGGATCGGCTGCGCTTGTAGGACGCCACGAGATCGCGCACGGCCCCGGCCTGATCGGCCAGCCCGGCGTCGACGATGGTGCCGTGAGCGGCATCGGACACCGTGATCAGGACGTCGTCGCGCCGCCGTGTCTCGATGATCTGACCTGCGTCGTCCACCTGATACCCCTGCAACACCCCCTGATCGTCGCGCCGCGGGATGCGGGCCGGATCGCGGCCGCCTTCCGCCACGAAGATGACGTGCACACCGGCCGCCCGGAGCCGCTGGGCCGCGTCGAGCGTGGCGGCGAGCGAGTCGTGCCCTTCCGCGTCGGTGAACACGACGAGGATGCGGTCCGCCGCCTCGGCGGCGGTGGCGAGCAGCTCGCCTCCCATCTCGAGCGCGGGCGCGAGCGACGTCCCGCCTTCGGACGCGACGTCGGGATCCAGCGCGTCGAGGTACAGGGTGAGCGCCGAGCCGTCCACCGAAAGCGGCGACAGGATGTAGCTCGCGCCGGCGAAGGCGACGAGGCCGAGCCGATCGCCGTCCAGGTCCTGCGTGAGCCGCCGTGCCTCACGCAGCGCGCGGGCGAGTCGGCTCGATCCGCCCGCGTCCTCGGCGAGCATCGAGCGCG
Organism: Gemmatimonadales bacterium; assembly: GCA_035456525.1. Lineage (GTDB taxonomy): Bacteria > Gemmatimonadota > Gemmatimonadetes > Gemmatimonadales > GWC2-71-9 > DASTHG01. The sequence continues at coordinate 20,985 of DATICZ010000226.1, read as the reverse complement.
AGATGTCGACGGCCATGACGAGATTCAAGCCGCGCGTCTCCGCCTCCAGCCGCTCCCGTCCCCACCGCGGGCCGGCGAGCGCCACGGTGCACAGGAACGCGGCGACCGAAATGGCGGTCGGGCCGAACCGCCCGCCGGCCCGCGCCAGGCGCGCCGTCTCCGCGGACCACCGGGCCGCGTGCGACAGCCGCACGCGGCGTACCCAGGTGGCCACGGCCCAGAAGAGGCTGCCCACCACCGGCGCGAGCAGCAGGATCAGCGGCGCATCGAAGGTCATCAGGGCACCCGGACCACGATCGTGGCCGACAACAGCAATTCGAGCGCGAGCGCCAGCAGCCCCAGCGACACCGGCCAGCCTACCGCTTCGTCGAACCGGCGGTAGATGACATGCTGCACCGTCGTCCTCTCCAGGCGGTTGATCTCGGCGAAGATATGCCGCAGCGACTCGGTGTCGGTCGCCCGGAAGTAGCGGCCCCCCGTCATCGTCGCCACCTCGGTGAGCAGTGGCTCGTCGATCTCGACCGGCAGCATCTGGTAGCGGAGTCCCTGCCCGCCCTGCCCCGTCGGCACCGGCGCCTCGCCCTGCGTCCCCACGCCGATGGTGTAGATGCGGATGCCGAACGCCGAGGCCGCGCGGGCGGCGGTCCGGGGGTCGACCGTGCCGCGGTTGTTCACGCCGTCGGTGAGCAGGATGATGACCCGGCTCTTCCCCGGCGCGCGCCGCAGCCGGTTGGCGGCGGTGGCGATGCCGGTGCCGATGGCGGTGCCGTCCTCGAGCGTGCCGATGTGCATGTCCTGCAGCGCGGCCTCGAGCACCGCGTGATCATTCGTGATGGGCACCTGGGTCAACGCCTGCCCGGCGAAGGCCACCAGGCCGATGCGATCGGAGGCCCTGGCGCGCACGAAATCGACGGCGGTCTGCTTCGCGACGTCGAGCCGGTTGTGGGGCGTGAAGTCCTCGGCCAGCATGCTGCTCGAGAGATCCACGGCGAGCACGATCGAAATCCCTTCGCTCCGCACCTCGGACTTGGCCGCCCCGATGCGCGGCCCGGCGGCCGCGACGATCCACGCCGCGATGCAGAGACTGCGCAACGCCACCGGCACGCGGGCAAGCCACGTTCGCTGCTTGATCGCCGCCGCCGGCCGCGCGTCCGACAGCGGCGTGCCCGTCAGGCGCCCGAGCCGGCGGCTGCGCAGCCACCACCAGAGCGGCAGCGCCAGCAGGAGGACCAGGAGCAGCGGTCGCGCGAAACTCATCTTCCCAGCCGCTCCGCCAGCGTCTCGGCGAGCCGCGCCAGGGCGACGACGTCCACCCCGGGAGCGACCGCGAACGCCACCTCATCGAGCGCGCCGAGCACGGTCCGCAGCTCGGCCACCGGCGCCTGCGGGCGGCGCCCCTGCACGAGGGCGAGACACTCGCTCGTGGGCAATCCGAGATGCGCGTCCGGCACGAGACGGGCGATCGCGGTGCGCAGCCGACCGGCGGCCCGGGCGGCCACCGCCTTAGGCTCTCCCGCCTCGAGCCAGCGCCGGTCCGGGATCGCCGCACCCGGCGCCGGAGCGTCAGGCGCCGGAACCGCGCGCGGCGGCCGGCGGCGCCACCGGATGCCTCCGACGAGCGCCGCCGCCGCCAGCAGGAGCGCCAGCGCCGGCAGCCGGGCATCCCGCGCTTCGGCGCGCAACGGCGCGAGCGCCGGACGCGGCTCGGGACGCTTCAGGCTGTCGGGGATCACGCTGGCGAGCACGAAGGACGCCATCCCGCCGGAGACGGAATCGGCCTGCGCGTCGGGACCGAGCCTCCAGATCGGCGGCAGCGTCACCGAGTGGGGTCCGGGCGACCACGCCGCCAGGGGATAGCGCACCACCCACTCGGCACCGTCGCGCAGCACCACGGGATCCGCGAGCGCCTCGACTTCATCGTCCGACGCGAGCCGCCCGGGGCGCAGTCGCCACCCGCCCGGCAACGCGAACCGCCGCTCGATCCACACCGTGTCGCCGACCGTCACCTGAGTCGCGGCCGACAGGACCGTCCACACGGGAGCCGCCGGGGCCCCCTGCGCCCAGCCGGCGACGACCGCCCAGAGCATCCCGGTCACCGCTTGAGACGGCGCGCCCGGTTGTGGAAGGCGCGCCGCAGGGCGACACCGTAGGGCACGTCGGTGCGGAGCGCGACGCGGGACGCACCCGACTGCTGCAGCTTGCGACTCCGATCGGCCACGAGCCGCTCAGCGGCCAGGCGGAGTCGCGTGCGCGTCCCGGGATGGCCCGTGTCGAGCAGCAGGCGTTGCCCCGTTTCGGCGTCGGTGAAATCCACCCACCCAGCGTGCGGGAAGGCGACCTCCCGGGGGTCGTCGATGGTGATCGCCACGAGATCGTTGCGCACCGCGAGGCGCGCGAGCGGATCTTCCCATCCTTCGGCGCGGAAGTCCGACAGCACCACGACGATGGCGCGGTGGCGCAGCAGCTTCTGGGCGTACCGCAGCGCCTCGGCGAGGTTGGTCCCCCGGCCGCGGGGGGCGAACGCCAGCAGGTCGCGGATCACCCGCAGGGCGTGAGCGCGCCCTTTGGCCGGCCGGATCACGTACTCCACGCGGTCGGCGAACATCAGCGCGCCGACGCGGTCGTTGTGGCGCGCCGCGGCGAGCGCCAGAACCGCCGCGACTTCCACCGCCAGCGCCGACTTCGACAACGGCGCGCCGAAGTGCAGCGATCCCGACTGGTCCACGATGAGGAGCAGCGTCAGCTCGCGCTCCTCGGCGTAGCTCTTGACGAAGGGATGCGCGAACCGGGCGGAGACGTTCCAGTCGATGGACCGGAAGTCGTCGCCTTCCTGGTAGGCCCGCACCTCGGCGAACTCGATCCCCTGCCCGCGGAACACGGAGCGGTACTCGCCCGTGAATACGGTGTTCACGAGCACGCGGGTCCGCAGCTCGATCTCCTGAACCTGCTTCAGGATCTCGGGAGGAACCCGCCGCCGACGCGCGCGAGTCGGCGGCGTGTCGCCGCGGCGGCGCTCCTGCCGTACCGGAATGTCCCGCTTCACGGCACGCGCACCGCCTCCAGCAGCTTCGTGATGACGCGATCGGCGTCGAGGTCTTCGGCTTCGGCTTCGAAGGTGAGGAGCACGCGATGCCGCAGGACGTCCAGTGCCATCGCCTGCACGTCCTCGGGGAGGACGTAGTTGCGGCCGCGCAGATAGGCGTGGGCGCGGGCTGCCTGGGCCAGATAGATGGACGCGCGGGGACTCGCCCCGAAGGCGATGATCGGCTTGAGCTCGGCCAGGCCGACCGCCTGGGGCTCGCGCGTGCCGCGGACGACGTCCACGATGTAGTCCACGACCTTCTGATCCATGTGCAGCTCGGCCACCACGCTGCGGGCCGCCAGGAGATCCTCCGCCTCGGCGATCCGCGACACCTCGATCGGCCGCCCCGACGCCATGCGCGCCACGATCTCCTTCTCCGCATCGCGCGTCGGATAACCCACGCGCACCTTGAGCATGAACCGGTCGAGCTGCGCTTCGGGCAACGGATAGGTGCCCTCCTGCTCGATCGGGTTCTGGGTGGCGAGCACGAGGAACGGCTCTCCCAGATAGAACGTCTCGCCGCCGATGGTCACCTGCTTCTCCTGCATCGCTTCGAGCAGAGCCGACTGCACCTTCGCCGGCGCGCGGTTGATCTCGTCGGCCAGCACCAGGTTCGCGAAGAGCGGTCCCTTCCGCGGATAGAACTCCTGCGTGCGCTGGTCGAACACCATCGTCCCGATCACGTCCGCCGGGAGCAGATCCGGGGTGAACTGAATGCGTGAGTAGGCGATGTGCAGGCACTCGGCGACGGTGCGAACGGCGAGGGTCTTGGCGAGCCCCGGCACGCCCTCGAGCAGGATGTGGCCGCCGGTGAGCAGGCCGATCATCAGCCGCTCCACCATCGTTTCCTGCCCGACGACGCGCTTGCCGACTTCGTGCGTGATCGCCGCGGTCAGAGCGGCGTCGCGGGCCTGTCGGGGAGGGGTCCGCGCGGTCATCGCAAAGCGGCCTCCGCCGCCCGCCGCACCGTCAGCTCTTTGTCGTGGCTGTAGAGTTCGAGCAACGCCCGCGCCTCCGTGGTGTGAATGTGACCGATCCCTTCGATCGCGGCCGCGCGCAAGTGCGCCGTCCGGCGCCGCAAGAATCCTCCCGGCTCGGCGTATTTGGCCAGCACCCCGAGCGCTTCCGGGGACGCCAGGCGGCCGATGGCGAGCAGGATCTCCGCCAGTACCCCTTCGTCTTCTTCGTGCTCCAGCCGCCGCACCAGCACCGGCGTCGCGCTCACATCACCGCCGACGCCGATCACCCGCGTGGCGGCGGCACGCACCGCCGCGCTCTCGTCACGCAACGCGGCCACAGCCGGCCGGGCGATCTCCTTGCCCCCGAGCTCCGCCATGGCGTGCAGCGCCGCTTCCCGCACGGCGTCCGCCGGGTGGCGCATCAGCCCCGCCAGCAACGGAACGGCTTCCGGGCTGCCGGTCAAGCCCATGAAGTGCGCCGCGGTCGCGGCCACGGTGACATCCTCGTCCGCGATCGCCTCCTCCAGCGGCTCCATGGCCCGGTCGGCGGCGGCGCGGATCGCGGCGCGATACGGCTCGCGCAGCTCCGCCGGCGCCGCCAGATAGGCCCGCACCATCGGTCCCACCGTCAACGCCGCCAGCGCGCCGACCGCCCCCACGAGGTAGCCCCGCTCCGTCGGGGGAATCCGCGGCTCGCCCAGGCGCGACACCATGCGCTCGATCAGCGCCGGTTCAGCGAGCGCTTCGCCCACCGTGCCCAGCCGCTCCACCACGCCCGGGTCGCTGATGCGCGTGAGCGCGCGATCGAGTCCGGCGATGATCTCCGCGACCAGCCCGATGTCGCGCAACCCCAGTACGTCGCCCACCAGAGCGTGCAGACGATCGGCCGCCTCCAGCAGCCCCTCCGGACTGTCGGCGGTGAGCAGCGAGCCGACCAGCCGGCGACTCTCCACATCCGGCGGCAACGCGTCGGGCCGGAACACCGTCGACGGGCGCGTGCTCTCGGTCCGGCTCGCGCCGCGGCTCCACTTCGGCTTCTCCGCGGGCGGGGCCAGCCGGTCGGAGAGCGAGGGGTACAACTGCGCCGCCGCCGGACGCGGGGGTGCGGCGCGCCTCCCGGTGAGGACGCTCACCCGGCCGAGAGCGGCATCGTCCGGAGGCGTCGTCCCGGTCGCTACGCCGTACAGCGCCACAATGTGGTCCGACGTCGCCCCGGGATGCAGCTGGATGCCGCGCACGCCGCGCGCGAACAGGAGCGACGCGAGCTCGGAGAGCTGCGCGTTCCGCGGCAGGACATGCATACCGCGGAAGTGCATGCCGGTCGCGCCGACTTTCCATTCGACCGTGCCCATCGCGGCCACGCCCGGCAGATTCACGGTGATCAGGCGCATCGCCTCCTGCACCGCCGGATGCGTCGCCGGATAGAGGCGCACGAGACGGAACGCGGTGCCGATGGCACCGAGACAGCGCTCCAGGTTAGCGAACTCCGACATCCTCGCCCTATCGCTTGATCCTGTCGCCGCGATCCTCGAACCGGAACACCCAGGTGGCGAACGCCGCCGGGTCGATCGGGCCGTCCGGATCGATCGCGGTCCAGTCCACGTCGCTGCCCGAGGCCCCGCTGGGCCGCGCTGCCGCCTGCCGCACCATCTCCCCCGCCCTCCGGATCCACGACCCGAGCTGGGCCGGCCGCAGATCCACCCAGCCACGGGGTGCCGCCGCCAGAGGATCGCTCGACCCCGCCGGCGGCGGGACGATCACGGTCGACCCACGATAGACGCCGCAGCCGTCGGGTACCACGATCGGGAGTCCCACCGACAGAATGCGCTGCCGCAGCGCGGCGTCCTGGCGCACGAGGGCATGGGCCCGCGCCGCCAGATCCTGCGGCTGCGCCGCGGCGAGCGCGCGGACCGTGGGCGCAAGCCTGCCGCACAAGTGCGCTTCGTACAGCATCTTGGTGAGCCGCGGGGGCCCGAGCATCTCGTAGGCCACCGACCGCCCGTGCTCGTGCTCCAGGGCGTCGAGACGCGCGAGCGCCGCGGCCCGCAGGATCCCGGCCCGGTAGGTGGGTCCGGCCGTCGCGCCGTCGAGCGCCGCGACGATGTCGCGGCCCGTGGGGCGGCCCTCGAGCTCCAGCACGACGTAGTCGGCGACTTCCTCGGGCGTGATGAATTCCATCTGGCCGAGCGCCGTCACCGTGGCGAATTCGTCACGCGCGAACAGCCCGTTCTCGCCCGTATTGATGAACACGCCTTCGAGCGGCCGCCCCAGGTCGCGCCAGGGAACGGGGCTCCCGCGGTCGGCGAACGCCCGGTCCACCGCGACCGGCTCTTCGCAATCCACCAGCGGGATGGGCCGGCCCTTGCGCCACACCGGTCCCGCGCCGATCTCGCGCCAGGCGATCGTCGCGGTCGGCTTCACCTCGATCGTGGAGGGCGCGCCGGGGGTCCGTCCCATCAGGAACAGCAGCAGCGACTGCGCCCCGGCCACCGCGGACTTGGTGAGCAGCGTGCGGCTGGGGCGCTCCTCCGAATGCGTGTAGGGAATGTTGAAGCCCATGCCGCCCGTGCCGCTGGTTCCCACCTTCACGTAGGCCTGGACGCCGGCACGGCGCAGGCCCTCGAGCATGAGCTGGGTGTGCCGGATGAGCTGCGGCATCGTGAGGGTGAGCACGTGCGCTTCGACGCTCGCGGCATCGAGCGACCCGGCGCGCGCCCCCGCCAGCAGATCGCGGGCGCTCTGGAAGACGTCCTGATAGGCGAAGGCCGTCGCGGTGTTGATGCTGTCGACCACGGCGTCGGGCTTGTAGCGCGTCAGGATCTGGACCAGGAGACTGCGCTCGAGCACGTCCTCGGTGAGATCGCCGAGCAGATCGTTCAGCACGAGCGCGCGGTGTGCCGGATCGGCCAGGAGCGCCGCGCGTTCGAGCCGGGCCACGGGGGCCGGCAGGAACACGTTGCCCCATTCGACCTCGATCGCGGCCACCCCGCGGTAGGGCTCGAGCGTTCGCGCCGCCTCCCGGGCCTCCCCCTCGAACAGGGAGACCACGACGAGCCGGCGTGGGGCTTTCTCGAGCAGCCGCCGCGCCACGGCGTGCCCCACCAGCCCGCCGCCGCCCAGCAGGACGACCGTCGCGTCACGCAGCTCCATCCGACTCCTCGATGGCCGCGATCTCGCGGCGGGTGAGCGGCCGGTGCCGTCCTTCCGGGAGCTCCCCCAGCCGGACCGGTCCGTACCGCGTGCGGTGCAACCACTCGACCTTCAGCCCCAGGGCTTCCGCGAGCCGCCGCACGATGCGCTGCCGCCCTTCGGCGAGCGTCAGCTCCAGCTCGAGACTGCGCGCCACCGGCCGCACCCGGAAGCCGCGCACGGCGACCCGACGGCCGTCGATGGTGATGGGCCGGGCCAGCGCCGTGCGGATCTCTTCGAGCGGCCGGCCGTGTGCCCGGAGCAGGTAAGTCCGCTCCACGGCGAACCGCGGGTGCATCAGGCGGTGCGCGGCGCCGCCGTCGGTCGTCAACAACAGCAGCCCGGACGTCATCACGTCCAGCCGTCCGACATAGGTGAGCCCCCGGACCGCCGGGACGAGCTCGAACACCGTGGGACGGCCGGCGGGATCTCCCCGGCTCACCACGTAGCCGATCGGCTTGTTGAGCGCGAGCCACGTCGCCGGTCCGGTCGCCGGACGTACCGCAGCGCCGTCCACCGTGATGCGCTGGCGGTCCGGATCGACGGTCGCCCCGATCGTGGCGACCGCCCCGTCCACCCGCACGCGACCGGCGCGGATCAGGTCCTCGGCCTTGCGCCGCGACGTGACGCCTGCACGCGCCAGCGCGCGTTGCAGGCGCATCGCGGTCATTCGGGCTCGGCCGGCGCCGGCGGACGCAAGCTCACCGACAGCTCGTCCAGGCGCGGTAGCTCCTCCAGTCCTTTCAGGCCCAGGATCTCGAGAAACTGCGGCGTCGTGGAATAGAGCAACGGCCGGCCCAACCCTTCGCCGCGGCTCGTGATCTCGATCAGCCCCCGCTCCACCAGCTTGTCGATGACCGCGCCGGAATCCACGCCGCGGATTTCGTCCACTTCGACGCGACCCACCGGCTGGCGATACGCGATGATCGCCAGCGTCTCCAGCGCCGCCGGACTCAGCCGCCGCGGCCGCAGCGCGAACTGGGCGCGCTCGATCGGCTCGGCGTATTCGGGGCGCGTGAGGAACTGCCAGCCCTCGGCGATTTCGACCAGCTCGACCCCGTGATCCGCCGCCGCGAACGTGTCCCGCAGCTCGGCGAGGGCGGACCGGGTCCCCGCCTCGCCCGCCTCGGGGTCGAGCGTCGCCAGCTCATCCAGACCGAGCGGGCGCGACGCGGCGAACAGCGCCGCCTCAAGCAGCTTCGCGAGGGGGCTCACGGCGGATCACCATCGGGGCGAACGGCTCGGGCTGGTCGAGCTTCAGGTCACCGCGCTTGGCCAGCTCGAGCAGGGCGATGAAGGCGGAGAGCACTTCGACGACGCCGGCCCGCTCACTCACGACGTCGTGCCACCGCAGCGTATCATGCTCGGCGAGCAACGCCTGAATGCGGGCCGTCGCGCCTTCCACGTCCAGCGGACGAGGGACCACACGGTGCAGCGTCGGCTCGGGAATGAGCGCGACGACGCGCTCGGCGGCCGCCAGCAGCTCGTTGAGCTCGATGGCGAGCGGCGCCGGCGGCAGATCCGGACCGGGCGGCTCGAAGCCGCGCCCGAACCGCTCCGCCCGGATCGCGGCCGCCCCGGCGAGCCAGTCCACCAGCTCCCGGATCTGTTGGTACTCGAGCAGCCGGCGCACCAGCTCCGAGCGAGGATCCTCCCACTCGTCGTCGCCCAACCGCCGCGGCAGCAGCATCTGCGCCTTGATGCGCAGCAGCCGCGCCGCCATCTCGAGGTAGTCGGCCGCCTGATTGAGTCCCAGCTCGTTGATCACCGCCAGGAACTGATCGGCGATGCGAGCGATGGGGAGGTCGGTGATGTCGACCTCGTCCTCGCGAATCAGGTGCAGCAGCAGGTCGAGCGGGCCCGAGAACTGCTCGAGCTCGACCGTGAACCCGCCCCCTGCGGCGGCTCCGGCAGGTGACGGAGGCGGCGGCAACGCGGTCACTGGATCACCCCCGGCAGACGGAAGCCGCCCACCACGGCGAAGCCGAGCTGCATCAGCTGCCCGGCGGGCCAGAGGACGACCTGGAACAGGCCGGGCAGGAAGTAGGTCAGCGCGAGAATCGGCAGGAAGCCGAAGCGCCCGAAGGCCCGGTACTTGAGCCCGGCCGCCGGAGGCAGGAGATGGTAGAACGCATGGCTGCCATCGAGCGGGGGGATCGGAATCAGATTGAAGAAGGCCAGCATCAGATTGAGCGACATGCCGAACACGACCATGCGCTGCAGCAGCCCCATCGTGTCCGCGAGCGACGGGAGACTGCGGCCGAGGATGCCGATGACCGCGAACGCCGCGGTGAAGGCGACGAACAGCGCGAGGTTGGTGGCAATCCCTGCGAGCGATACGATCACGTCGCCGCGAACGTAGTGCCGGTATTTCCGCGGATTGACGGGCACCGGCTTCGCCGCGCCGAAGGTGTATTTGTGCCCGGAGCCGACCCACAACAGGATCGGCAGCAGCACGGTCATGAAGGGGTCGATGTGTTTCAGGGGGTTCATCGTCAGCCGCCCGAGCATGTAGGCGGTATCATCGCCCTGTCGGTAGGCAGCCTCGGCGTGGGCGTATTCGTGGGCCACCATCGAGAACAGCAGTACCGGGGCCCACAGCAGAAAATCGAGCGAGATAGCGGGGCTCGGCCGTTGTGGTCGGCCTAAGATACCGCCGGGGCGCTACCCGGGTCAACGTTGTAGCGCCTTGACCATGCTCAACTTACCGTCTAACTTGCGCGCCTCGAACGGGAGATTCCACCAGTGCCGCGAATCAAGTCTGCCAAGAAGGCGATGCGCCAGGCGCGCCGCCGTACCGTCGGCAACCGCGCCCAGCGCTCCGCCCTGCGGACCGCGCTGAAGCGGGTCCGGACCGCCGGAACCAAGCAGGAGGCCGCGAGCGCCTACGCGGCCGCCGTGCGGCTGCTCGATCGGGCCGCGCGAAAGGGACTGATCCACAAGAACAACGCGGCGCGCAACAAGTCCAGGCTGGCGAAGTTCGTGGAAACCAAGGCGTGAGGCTCTAGAGCGCCGCCAGCTCTGCTCCGCAGCTCTCGCAGTACCATTCCGTCGGCAGATTCATCGTCCCGCACTCGCGGCACTTCAGCGTCCGGACCGGCTCCGGCTCATCGTTCACGGGCGTCGGAGCCGGATTGGCGGGCGCCGGACGGCTGTTGGCCGGTTCGGAAGGCTGGAACTGGGCGCCGCTGCGCCGTCCCAAGGTGGGAGTGGTGCCCGGCGCCGGGGTCGCGATCCCCCGCTTCTCGTCCTCGGTGACCGACTTGAGAAACGCCAGCTCGTCGATCATCGCCGGCTTCTCGGCCGCCTTGGACTGATCGGGGCCGGGCCTCGGCGCCGGCGCGCTCTGGGGCGCGGGCGCCGGGGGCCGCGGCGGCGAACCCACGCGCGGCATGGTGCCGGTCACCGCCGACGCGGCGACCGTCACGTTGGGGGGAGTGGCGGGGGCCGCCGGAGGGGCCGGTGCGGGTGGCGGCGCCGGCGGCGTGCTGGGACGCGCCCGGACCAGCAGCTCCAGCTCCTCGAGCTGACTGATGTCCTCGTCGACCGAACCCAGCTCCTCGCGCACCGAGACGAGCTCGGCCAGCGATTCCTTGTGCACTTGCGTCCACTGCGACTCGTCGTACTCGCCGACCGCGTGGCGCAGCTCCGCCTCGGCCAGCCGCTCGGCGGCCTGCGTCTCCCTGGCTTGCAGCTCGCGACGCATTTCCTTTCGCTGCGCGGCCATCAAACGCGCCGCTTCCGCGTGCACCTTCAACTCTTCGATGACCGCGTTGAGCCGAGCCTCGTAGTCGGACCGCACACGCGTGCGCACCGTGGAGGGCGCCGCGCCTCCGGCGGCGTCGATCCGTGCGATCCACGCCTCGTATTGGCGCCGCTCCTCCAGCAGACGCTGGATCGCAGCTGTGCTTTTGCTCGGCGCTTTGGCCATCCCGCTCCGCTCCGGCTACACGCTCGCCCGCAGCGCTTCGAGTCGCGCTACCACATCCGGGGTGAGCTCGGTCACTCGACCTAACAGGCGCGCTCCCAGCAAGATACGCGCCGAATGCTCCAAGGTCTCCATCCGCGTCCACGCCTCCTCGAGGCTCCGGCCCAGCGTCACCGCGCCGTGATTGGCCAACAGCAGCGCCGCGTGGCCCCCGAGGCATGCCTCCACTTGATCGGCCAGCTCCTCAGTTCCCGGCATCCCGAAGGGCACCAGGGGTACCCGGCCGACTAGCAAAATAAGCTCGGGCAACGAAAAAGATGCCAATCCTTCGCCTGCCAGGGCGAACGCCGTCGCGGCCGGCGGATGCGCGTGGACCACCGCTCCGACATCGCTCCGCAGCCGCAGGATCCTCAGGTGTAAGTCCAACTCGCTGGTGGGGTTGCGACGGCCGGCCCGGCGGCGCCCGGCGAGGTCGACTGCCACCATGTCCGCCGGCCTGAGGCGGTGCTTCAGGCCCCCGCTGGGCGTGACCAGGACACAGTCCTTCCCGGCCCGCACTGAGAGGTTGCCGTCGCGCCCCGCGATCAGGCCGCGCCCCGACAGATGGCGGCAGCACGCCGCCATCTCCACGGCGAGCGCGCGCCGGGTCATCGCGGCGACGCGGCCACCTCGTGGACGACCCGGCCCGCGACGAGCGTCAGGACCGCGCGGCCCACCAGCTCACGGCCCGCGAACGGCGTGTTGCGGCTCTTCGAGTGGAATTCCTGCGGCCGCACCGTCCAGGGTGTGGTGACGTCGAGCACACAGACGTCCGCCGCCGCCCCGGGCGCGAGGGTTCCGCCCGAGAGGTGAAACAACGCGGCGGGTCCGGTGCTCATCCGCGCAATGAGCGTGGGCAAGGCGAGGACGCCCGTGCGAACCAGATCCGAGTGGGCCACCCCGAACGCCGTCTCCAGGCCGATGATGCCGAACGGGGCGTCGTCGAAGGCGGCTTCTTTTTCGTCGTACGCATGCGGCGCATGATCGGATGCGATGCAATCGATCACCCCGTCACGCAGCGCCAGCCGCAGCGCCTCGACATCCGCCGCCTCGCGCAGCGGCGGGTTCATCTTGGCGTGGGTGTCGTAGTCCTCGCACGCCGCGTCGGTGAGCGCGATGTGATGCGGTGTGGCTTCCGCGCTCACGCGGAGACCGCGCTCCTTCGCGCGGCGGATCAGCTCGACCGAGCCACGCGTGGACATGTGACACAGATGCACGTGCCCGCCGGTGAGCTCCGCCAGCAGAATGTCGCGGGCCACCATGATCTCCTCGGCCGCGGCGGGAATGCCTTTGAGGCCGAGGCGGGCGGCCACCAGCCCCTCGTGCATGGCCCCGCCCGCGGCGAGGGTCGGCTCCTCGCAGTGATCGGCGACCGGGATGTCGAAGGTGCGCGCATACTCCAGGGCGGTGCGCATGAGATGGCCGGACGCCACGGGCCTGCCGTCGTCGGAGACCGCCACCGCCCCGGCCCCGACCATCTCGCCGAACTCGGCCAGCTGCTCGCCGCGCTGGCCGACCGACACGGCTCCGATCGGATATACCCGGGCGAGACCGGCGCGCACCGACTGGCGCACGATGAATCCGACTGCGGCCTGGTTGTCGGTGACGGGATCGGTGTTGGGCATGGCGCAGACGGTCGTGAACCCACCCGCCACGGCCGCGCGTGCGCCGGTGGCGACCGTCTCCTCGTCCTCGTTTCCCGGCTCGCGCAGGTGGACGTGAACGTCCACCAGGCCGGGTGCGACCACCTTTCCCGAAACGTCGCGGATCTCGACGCCGTCGGGGGCCCCGAGCCCGGTGCCGACCGCGACGATCTTGCCATCCTCCATGAGCACGTCGGCCACCGCGTCGAACCGGCGGGCCGGATCGATCACCCGCCCCTGGCGCAGCAGCAGGGGGCGGCTCATTCGGGTGCTCCCCCGCCCTTGGCGGCGTCGGCGAGCTCCGGGCGGCCCCCCGCCAGCAGGTACAGCACGGCCATCCGGACGGCGACACCGTTGGTGACCTGTTCGAGGATGACGCTGTGCGGGCCGTCCGCCACGCGCGAATCGATTTCCACGCCGCGGTTCATGGGGCCGGGGTGCATGATCGTGAGCCGGCGCGGCGCGCGCGCCAGCCGCTCGGCCGTCACCCCGAAGACCCGATAGTACTCGCGCAGGCTCGGGATGAACCCCTTCTCCATCCGCTCGAGCTGGAGGCGCAGGACGTTGAGCACGTCCGCCCACTCGATCGCTTCCTCGATTCTCCCGAAGACCCGGACACCCAGATCCTCGATGCCGCGCGGCAGCAGCGTGCGCGGCCCGCACACCCCCACTTCGGCGCCGAGCTTGGTCAGGCCCCACAGGTTGGAGCGCGCCACGCGGGAATGCAGGATGTCCCCCACCAGGCAGACCTTCACCTGTTCGATCTTGCCCAGCGTATCGCGGATGGTGAGCATGTCGAGCAGCGCCTGCGTCGGGTGCTCGTGCTTCCCATCCCCGGCGTTGATCACGTTGGAGCGGATGCGCTGGCCCAGGAACTGCGCGGCGCCCGAGGCGCCGTGGCGAATCACGACCATGTCGATGCGCATCGCCTCGAGGTTCCGCGCGGTATCCACCAGCGTCTCGCCCTTCGACACCGAGGACCCCGAGACGGCCACGTTCACCGTGTCGGCCGAAAGCCGCTTCTCGGCGAACTCGAACGAGATGCGGGTGCGGGTGGAGGCTTCGAAGAAGAGATTGACGATCGTCTTGCCGCGCAGCGCCGGGACCTTCTTGATCGGCCGCTCGCTCACTTCCTTGAACGGCTCGGCGGTGTCCAGAATGAGACGGATCTGCTCCGGCGTCAGGTGCTCGAGCCCGACCAGATCCTTGCCGAGCCCCGGGGGGGGCGTCATGCAGGCGACACCACGGCCACCTCGTCCCTGCCGTCCAGCTCCTCGATCAGCACATCCACGCGTTCGCCCGGCCCGACCTTGGCCACCTTCCCGACGATCTCCGCCTGGATCGGCAACTCGCGGCCGCCGCGATCCACCAGGACGCAGAGCGAGATACGCCGGGGGCGGCCGAAATCCGCCAGCTCGTCGAGCGCCGCGCGGACCGTGCGACCGGTGTAGAGCACGTCGTCCACGATAACGACGTGCGTGCCCGTGAGATCCCCGGGCAACCGCGTTTCCCCGATGACGGGCTTGGGCCCCACGAGCTCCAGATCGTCGCGGTACAGCGTGATGTCGATCGCGCCGCGAGGGATCGCCACGCCTTCGTCTTTCTCGATGAGGCGGGCGAGTCGCTCGGCGAGCTCGACGCCACGGCGCTGGATTCCGACCAGCACCAGACCCTCGGTCCCGTGCGTCAACTCGAGGATTTCCACGGCCATACGCTGAAGCGCCCGCGCGAGCGCGCGGGCGTCGAGGAGGATGGTGCTCTTGGTTTGCGCCCGGGGCATGTCCGGGATTGGAAGGTAGCTAGCCGACCACGGGGGTCAACGCCGGCTTGCCGCCGAGTACCGCCTGGACGTTGGCGAGCGCGAGTCCCGCCATCGCCCGCCGGGTCTCGAGCGTGGCGCTGCCGATGTGGGGCAGCAGGATCGCGCGCGGCGCCGCGAGCAACCGCGGGTGAACCGCTGGCTCCTCCGCATACACATCGAGGCCCACCGCGCCGAGCCGCCCGCTCTCGAGCGCGGCGGCGAGCGCCTCCTCGCGAACCAGATCGCCGCGCGAGGTGTTGACGAGGATCGCACCGGCCTTCATGCGAGCGAGGTTCTCCGCTGAGACGACCCCCTTGAGCTCGGGGACCGCCGGCACGTGGAGCGACAGCACGTCGCTCTCCCGGAACAGCGCGCCCAGCTCCACCCGCACCGCGCCCGTCGCCGTCTCGAGCTCGGGCTTGGGGGTTCTGGTGGAGTAGATCAGGCGCATCCCGAACGCCACCGCCCGCCGCGCCACCGCCTGGCCGATCCGCCCCGCGCCCAGCAGCCCCAGAGTCCGGCCGCGCAGCTCCATGCCGAGCAGCTGCGTGGGATGCCAGCCGGTCCACTGGCCGCTCTTGACGAGGTCCATGCCGGCCGGGAGCCGCCGCGCGCACGCCAGAATGAGCGCCCAGGTGAGATCCGCCGTCGCCTCGGTGAGGACGTCCGGCGTGTTGGTGACCGTGACCCGCCGCAGCTCGGCCGCGACCAGGTCCACGTTGTTGTAGCCGACCGCCACGTTCGCCACGATGCGGAGCTTCGGCAGGTTCTTGAGCTCCGTGCCGCCCACCCAGCGGGACAAGAGCGGCACGAGCGCCACCCAGTCGCCGCGCGGCGTCGGAGCATCGTGGGGCAACCAGGTGACGTCCAGCCCGGCGAGCTGCCCGGCTTCGAGCAGGCTCTCGAGCTCGGCGGCGACGAGGACGGGATGGCCGGGCACTACGCGGGCGGCAATCCCGTGTCCAGCAGAATCCGCCAGGTGCCGTCGGCCTGCTTGCGCCACACCACCACGTAGTACCCACTCTCCACCTGCGGCTGCCCATCCTTCGGGGGATAGGTGAAGCGGTAGTGCCCGTATTCGATCGCCGTCGGCCCGTCGAGGATGACCTGGTCGGTCTGGACCACGGCGTCGGTCGCGTGCGGATTCTCGTAGATCTTCGTGAACTGTTCCAGGATCGCCGCGCGTCCCTTCCACGTCTTGCCGGAACGCAAGCTCAGCTCGACGCCACTGTCGGCGAAGATGCGGGCGATCGCGGCCGCATCGCCGGCCTTGGTCGCCTCGGCCCACGCCTGGTTCTGGGCGTCGATGGCCCGGCGCACGGCGGCCATGTCGTCCTGGGCGCGCATCGCGCGGGGCGCGAGCAGCGCCACGAGCGCCAACAGCCCGACCTTGCTCGGCCTCATGCTCCCTCCTCTGTCTGTACTCGACCCGTGCGAAGCTTCCCGCGGTCCACTTTTCCCAGATGGGTACGTGGCAACACGTCCAGGAACACGACCTCGCGCGGCACCTTGTAGCCCTCGAGCCGCTCGGCGGCGAAGGCCCGCAGCTCCTCGGCGAGGTCGCTGCGCCGCTCGCCCGCCACCACGAATGCGTGCGGCTTGATGAGTCCTCCCGCCCCCACGACGCCGACCACCGCCGCCTCGCGCACCGCGGGGTGCTGCAGCAGGCAGCTCTCGACTTCCTGCGGGGCGAGCCACTTGCCGGACACCTTGAGCATCTCGTCCGCGCGACCGTGGTAGGTGACATATCCGTCGGCATCGCGAGAGATGAGATCGCCCGAGACGTACCACTCGCCGCGGAACGACCTTTGCGTCTTCTCCATCTCCTGCCAGTAGGCGACCGCGCGCGAGTCCCCTCGCACCCACAGCATCCCGACCTCCCCGGCACCGAGATCGCGCCCCGACTCGTCGCACACGCGCAGCTCGAACCCGGGCACGACCTGCCCCAGCGTCCCGGACCGCACCGCACCCGGCCGGTTGGTGATGAAGATATGCCACATCTCGGCGGTCCCGAGTCCGTCCAGCAGCTCGACGCCGAACGCGCCGATCCAGCGCTGGTACAATTCCACGGGGAGGGCCTCCCCCGCGGAGGTCGCGAAGCGCAGCGACGAGAGATCCTGTCGCGCGGCTTCGGGGTGACTCACCATCCGGTTCACCATGGTGGGCACGTTCACGAGGATCGTGGGACGGTGCCGCGCGATCCGCGCGAACAGGCTCTCGGGCGTCGCCGATTCCGGGAAGAGCACGGCCGTGGCGCCGACCGAGAACGGAAAGAACAGATTCGCCCCCATGGCGTAGCCGAAAAACAGCTTGGGGACCGAGATGGTGATGTCGCTCTCGCGGTACCCGAGCGTCGCCTTGGCGTAGCACTCGGTGGTGTTGGCGTACGATCGGTGCGTCTGGATGACGGCTTTGGGCCGCCCCGTCGTGCCGCCGGAGAAGAGCCAGATGGCCGCGTCGTCGCGGTGACTGGGAAACGTGTCCAGCTCGTCCGGCAAGCCGTCCAGCCGGGCGGCAGTCGCCGGGTCGTCGGCGACCAAGACGTCGCGCAGCAGCGGCGCTCCCCGCGCCGCCGCCCGGAACGTGTCCGCCGTTTCTCGCGCGGTCACGGCGACGCGGGCCCGTGTGTACGTGAAGAAATACTCCAGCGCCGCGGCATCGAGCGCCGGGTTGACCATCACGACGACGGCGCCAATCTTGAGGGTGCCAAAGAGCGCGGCGACGAAGTCCGAACCGTCGGGCAGGCCGAGCAGCACGCGCTGCTCCGGCTGGACCCCGGCCTCCAGCAGGAGGCGGCCGAACCGGTTCGCCCGCGCCTGAACCTCCGCGTAGGTGAGCGCACCCTGATCCGTCACGAGCGCCGTCCGCCCGCCCCGCCCTTCGCGCACTCGCGCGTCGAGGAAGTAGTCGGCGATGGTGAACCGTTCCGGCGGCTGGAAACCCATGGGGGGATGATGCGCTCCGCCGAGCCTGCTGGTCAACCAGCCTGATGGCGGTCCGTCAGCTCTCCCACTTGACCTGGCAGGACGTCGGGAGCTTCGATCGCGAGCGGGCGGTCGCGATCCTGCCGATCGGGGCGCTCGAGGCGCACGGCCCGCACCTGCCGATCGCGACCGACGTCCTCATCGCCGAGGCGATGGCGAGCACCGGCGCCGACCGGCTGTCGGCCCGGGGATTCGAGGTCCTCCTGCTGCCGGTCCTGGCTTACGCGGCAGCGCCCTTCGCCGCGGACTTTCCCGGCACCCTGTCGCCCGACCCCGGGGCCCTGACCCTCCAGATCGTGGGCGTCGCCGAGAGTCTCGCCCGCCACGACTTCGAGATACTCGCCCTCGCCAACGCCCACCTGGACCCCGCCCACCTCGCCGCGATTCACGCCGCCGTGACCGCGGTGCGCGAGGCCGGCCGGATCCGGATCGTGTTTCCCGACGTCACACAGAAACCCTGGGCGACCCGGCTGACTCCCGAGTTCCGGAGCGGCGCGTGCCACGCCGGGCGCTACGAGACCTCGCTCGTCATGGCGATCCGGCCGGATCTCGTGCGCGAGGCGGTGCGCGAGCACCTCCCCCCCAACGCGCGCTCGCTGTCGGCCGCGATCGCCGCCGGGCAGAAGAGTTTCGTCGAGGCGGGAGGTCCCCGCGCCTACTTCGGATACCCGGGCGAGGCCACGATCGAAGAAGGACGCTCCAGCCTCGCCGCGCTCGGAGCGATCCTCGAGGAGTCGGTCATGATCGACCACGCCCGGGGCACGGGATGACGCTCAGCGGCCGCGGGGCCGTCGTGACCGGCGGAGGGCGCGGCATCGGCGCGGCGATCGCACGGGCGCTCGCGGGCGCGGGTGCCCGGGTGCTCGTCGCGGCCCGTCACATGGACGAGGTGGAAGCGGTGGCCCTGCGGCTGCGCCACGCCGGGCACCAGGCCTGGGCGACGCATTGCGACGTGACCGACGCGGGTCACATCGCGGGGTTGGCCCGGGCGGCGCACGAGCGGCTGGGCACGGCCGACATCCTCGTCAACAACGCCGGTGCCTCCTCGTCCGCCCCCGTGACCCGCATCATGCTCGAGGAATGGCAACGGCTGTTCGCCGTGAACGCCACGAGCACGCTGCTCGCGACCCAGGCGTTTCTTCCCGCTATGCTGGAGCGCGGCTGGGGACGCATCGTGAACGTGGCGTCGATCGCGGGCCTCCAGGGAGACAAGTACATCGCCGCGTACAGCGCCGCCAAACACGCCGTCATCGGGTTCACGAAGTCCCTGGCGGCGGAGGTTGCGGGGAAAGGCGTCACCGCCAACGCCGTCTGTCCCGGCTACGTGGACACCCCCATGACCGACGAGTCGCTCGCCCGTATCATGGAGCGCACGCAGATGACCCGGGAAGGCGCGCTGGCGGCCGTGCTGTCGCATGCGGGACAGCCGCGCCTCGTCACGGCCGACGAGGTCGCCGCCACCGTGCTCGCGCTGGCCGGCGATGCCGCGGCCACGCTGAACGGACAGACCATCATCCTCGACGCGGGAGCGCTGCGCGCGTGAGTTTCGAGATCCTGAATCCCGAGCCGCACGGCCGCCCCAGCGGCTGGAACAACGGCCTGCTCGGTCCGCCGGGCGGTCGCGTGCTCTTCGTGGCCGGGCAGACGGCGCCCGCCGCCTCCGGCCTCGTCGCCCAATGGGAAGGCGCGCTCGAGCGCGTGCTCGCCGTGGTGCGCGCGGCGCGCGGCGGCCCGCAGGACATCGGGCGCCTGACCGTCTACGTCACCGACAAGGCCGACTACCTCGCCGGGCGCCCGGCGCTGGGGGAGATCCACCGTCGCCTCATGGGCAAGCACTATCCGGCGATGGCGCTGGTCGAGGTGAAGGCCCTCGTGGATCCGGGCGCGCTGGTGGAGATCGAAGCGACCGCCGTCATTCCGTGAACGACCAGGTTTGAGGCCACATGCCGCTCGCTCCGCAATCGTTTCTCTACGCACTCGACCCGGCCACCGGCGTGGCGACCATCACGCTGAACCGCCCGGAGCGGCTGAACGCGCTCACGTTCCAGGTCTACGAGGAGCTGCGCGACGCGTTCCGCACGCTGGACACCGAGCCGGGGGTGCGCGCGGTGGTGATCACGGGATCGGGCCGGGCCTTCTGCTCGGGCGGTGACGTCGAGGACATCATCGGCCGGCTGTTCGAGCGGGATGCGCAGGGGCTGCTCGCGTTCACGCGCCTCACCTGCGATCTGATCCTGGCGATCCGGCAATGCCGCCGTCCGGTGATCGCCGCGCTCAACGGCACGACCGCCGGCGCCGGCGCGGTGATCGCGTCGGCCTGCGACTTCCGCATCGCGGCCGAAGGGGCGAAGATCGCGTTCCTGTTCGTGCGTGTCGGCCTGTCCGGCGCCGACATGGGTGCGGCCTGGCTGCTGCCGCGCCTGGTGGGGATGGGCCGCGCCACCGAGCTGCTCATGACCGGCGACTTCATCGATGCGAAACGGGCGCACGAGATCGGCCTGTATCACCGGGTCGTGCCGTCCGACGCCCTGCCGGCCGAGGCTCGTGCGCTCGCCGAGAAACTCGCGCGCGGACCCTCGGCGGCGCTCGCGGTCACCAAGGACGCGCTCAACCGCGAGGAGGCTCTGAGTCTCGAGGCCGCGCTGGAGCTCGAGGCGCAGCTCCAGGCCGAATTGATGGAGCACCCCAACTTCCGCGAATCCTACGACGCGTTCGTCGCCAAGCGCGAGCCGAAGTTCACGTGATCCCCCGCCTCATCCCCGACACGGGCCCGGTGCGGGCGTTTCTCGACCCCCACCACCTGGAGCTCGGCGCGCGCATCGCCGCGTTCGCCACGCAGGAGATCGCCCCGCGGCCGGAGCCCGCCGACGACACCGCCGCCCGCCACGAGGCCCGCACCCTCCTCGCCCTGCTCGGCCGGGCCGGGTGGTACGCGCCCATCGCCGAGCAGCACCTGCGCTCCTGCTGCCTCGTCCGCGAGGGGCTCGCGGCCGCGTCCCCGCTGGCCGACGCGGTGTTCGCGCTGCAGGCCCTGGGCAGCCTGCCCATCATCCTCGCCGGCTCCGAGGAGCAGAAGCGCCGCTGGGTCGGCGCCGCGCTCGCCGGCGAGGCGATGGCCGCGTTCGCCATGACCGAGCCGGAGGCGGGGTCCGACGTGGCAGCCATCGCCACCACGGCGCGCCGTGACGGGGACACTTACGTCCTCGACGGCACCAAGACGCTGATCTCCAACGCCGGGATCGCCGATTTCTACGTCGTGTTCGCGTCCACCGACGCCGCCGCCGGCAGCAAAGGCCAGTCCGCCTTCCTCGTCCCCGCCGACGCCGGTGGGCTCCACTTCGTCCGGCCGCAGGTGCTGGC
>DATICZ010000225.1:0-26635 GCA_035456525.1 Gemmatimonadales bacterium | reverse complement strand
CTGGCGCAGGCCCACCCGGACCACGACAGTCCGCCGGGAACCCTGGCCATCACTCCGGCGACGCAGGAGAGCGTCGCAAGTTGACGAACCGGGTGATGCGGCGATGTTACGGGTTCTAGTCACGGACGCTGCTGCTTCCGTGACAGGTCGCCGGGAGATTGCCGACGCTCATCCCCGTCCAGCTCTTCGCCGGGGTACAGGGCCGTACGTCGTGTGCCCGCCAACGCGAGTGCACGGTCGTTGGTTGGGTGCCCAGGTAGCGGAGGCCCGCACGGCTCCGCTATCTGCGTTTCCGCTTCCTCCGTGTGCCGGCGTCGTGACGGACGGTCTGTTACGCGATCGTGACGCCCCCGAAAGGCCGCTGTGATTGCGGCACCCGACCTTTCCCATGCCCATAGTGGGCCGCCCGGGCGGCGTGGACGCCCGCAGTGCAACCCAAGATCGGAAGTGAGGAGCTCTACCGTGCACCGTTCCGTGTCCACCGGACTGCGAGGCCTCGCCATCGCGAGCGCGCTCGTGGCCCCGAGCGCCCTGTACGCTCAAGGCCAGACCCAGGTAGTCGTCAGCGGCGTCGGCTACATGCAGTACGTCTACCAGCTCAAAGACACCGCCAATCACGTCAACAACTTCGACGTCACGCGCGCGTACGTGAATGCGATCGGCCGGTTCGCCGGCGGCGTCGGCGCACGCGTCACGCTGGACGTCAACCGGCCGGCGGGCGACAACTCGCTCCGCTACCGGCTGAAGTACGCGTTCGCGACCTACACCCCGACCGCCAGTCCGCTCACCTTCAAGCTCGGCATGATTCACACCCCCTGGGTCGATTTCGAAGAGACCCTGTGGGAGTACCGGATGCAGGGAACCACCGCCCTGGACCGGAACGGCTATCTGACCTCCTCGGACCTCGGCGTCGGCGTCGATGGGAAGTGGGGCCCGGACAAGGTCAACATGCAGGTGGCGTTTGTGAACGGTGAGAGCTACAGCGGCGGCCCCGGGGATCAGCGCAAAGACGTAGAGGGACGCGTATCGGTGCGCTTGCTGGGGACTGACGACAGCAGCCGGGTGGGTGGCTTGCGGATTTCCGGGTACGGCGGCTACGGCAAGCCCACCACCGGCGGCCAGCGCAACCGGTTCCTCGGCATGCTTTCCTACAAGACCAAGCAGATCACGCTGGCCGGTGAGCTCGCGACCACCAAGGATTCCGTTACCGGAACTCCCACCCCCTCCGTCACGGGTCGGGTCATCACGGCCTTCGGCGTGTACAAGGTGCCGAACTCGAAGATCGGGCTGATCGCCCGGGTGGACATCGTCGACCCCAACACGAGCGCCGCCAGCGACAAGCAGACCAGGATCATCGGGGGCGTGTCGTATCAGTTGAGCCCCAATCTCCGGCTGCTGCTGGATATCGACAACCTGAGCTATGAAGGCACGCCTACGCCGGCGCAGGAAGCCGTGCGATCCCAGGCGCTCTTCCAGACGCAGATCACCTTCTGACCGAACGAGGCAAACGAGATGAAGCGTAGTGCACTACTCGGCGTGGCGGCGGCGCTCGGACTGAGCGCCGCCCCGGTCGCTGCCCAGGTGAAGTTGACGGGCGCCGGCGCGACCTTCCCGAACGTCATCTATCAGAATTGGATGCTGACCTACAACAAGGCGAACCCGAGCGTCCAGTTGAACTATCAGTCGATCGGCTCGGGCGGCGGCATCCGGCAGTTCTCCGACAAGACCGTCGATTTCGGCGGCACCGACGCCCCGATGTCCGATTCGGCGATCGCCGCCATCCAGGGCAACGTGCTCCACATCCCCACCGTCCTGGGTGCCGTCGTCGTCATCTACAACCTCCCCGGCGTCACCAAGCAGATCAGGTTCTCGTCGGCGCTCGTCGCCGACATCTTTCTCGGCAAGCTCACCAAGTGGAACGATGCGCGCATCGCGGCGCTGAACCCGGGCCTGGGACTGCCCAGCATGGATATCCTGGTCGTGCACCGCTCGGATGGCTCGGGCACCTCTTACATCTTCACCGACTACCTCTCGAAGGTCAGCCCGGAGTGGCAGTCCAAGGTCGGTAAGGGCACCTCGGTGAACTGGCCGGTCGGCCTGGGCGGACGCGGCAACGAAGGCGTGGCGGCCACGGTGAATCAGACGCCGGGTGCCGTCGGGTACGTCGAGCTCGCGTACGCGAATTCCAACCGAATCCCGTTCGGCCAGCTGCAGAATCGTGCCGGGAAGTTCATCAATCCGACGCTCGAGGCGACCACCGCCGCGTTGGCCGGCGCGATGTCCTCGATGAGTCCGACCACCGACTTCCGGGTCTCGATCACGGACCCCGACGGGGCCGACGCATATCCGATCGCCAGTATGACGTACTTGCTGCTGCGCAAGCAGTACGAGGATCCGGTGAAGGCCGCAGCGCTCATCAACTACGTGTGGTGGGCGGAAACGGCCGGACAGGCGAAGGCCGCTGCGTTGGGGTACGCCCCGCTGCCGGCGGCATTGCGCCCCTGGATCGCCGACCGGCTCGCGTCGATCACCGCCGGTGGCCGCAAGGTCTGGACGGCTTCGGCAGCTCGTTGACCCTCCGTGACGACTGCCGGTTGCACCCCCCGCAAGGCGCACCCTTGCGGGGCTCTGTTTCCCGGGGGACAAGGCGGTGCCGCAGCGCGTTCATTGGGTCTTCATGTGTCCGTGGCTATTAGACATGGTCCAGCGGCTGCGATTCACGGTCGGGACACCGAGGAGACGCGTTGAGTGCCCAATGTGAGGTGACGGCCGGTCGAGCGGGCGGAGCTCCCCTAGGACCGTTCCAGCGCTACCTGACCCTGTGGGTGTTTCTCGCCATCGCCGGTGGCATCGCCCTCGGGCAGGTTGCCCACGGCATCTTCGCGGTGCTGGGCGACGCCGAAGTCGCCCACGTCAACCTGGTCGTGGCGGTGCTCATCTGGCTCATGATCGTCCCCATGCTGCTGAAGGTGGACTTCGCCGCGCTGCGTCAGGTCCGCGCCCACGCCAGGGGGATGGGCGTGACGCTGTTCGTCAATTGGGCGGTGAAGCCGTTCTCGATGGCGCTGCTCGCCTGGATCTTCGTGCGCGTCGTGTTCGCCCCGCTCCTCCCCGCGGCCCAGCTCGACTCCTACGTGGCCGGACTCATCCTGCTCGCCGCCGCGCCCTGCACCGCCATGGTGTTCGTGTGGAGCAACCTGAGCGACGGCGACCCCAACTTCACGCTCACCCAGGTGGCGCTCAACGACACGATCATGATCGTCGCCTTCGCCCCGATCGTGAGCCTGCTGCTGGGCCTGTCGGCGATCACGGTGCCGTGGGAGACGCTGCTCCTGTCGGTGGCGTTGTACATCGTGATCCCCGTGATCGTGGCGCAGCTCTGGCGTCGAGCCCTGCTCGCCCGCGGCGGGGATGCCGCCCTGGCACGCGTGCTGGGGAGGCTGCATCCGCTGTCCCTCGTCGCCCTGCTGACGACGCTCGTCCTCCTCTTCGGCTTCCAGGGCCCGCAAATCCTGCAGCAACCGCTCGTGATCGTGCTCCTCGCGATACCCATTCTCCTGCAGGTCTACCTGAACAGCGGGCTCGCCTATCTGTTGAACCGGTGGCTGGGCGAATCCCATCGCGTGGCCTCGCCTTCGGCATTGATCGGCGCCAGCAACTTCTTCGAGCTGGCTGTGGCGACGGCCATCAGCCTGTTCGGGTTGGAGTCGGGCGCGGCGCTGGCGACGGTCGTGGGCGTGCTGGTCGAGGTGCCGGTGATGCTCTCGGTGGTGCGAATCGTCGCGCGCACTCGAGGGTGGTACGAGCGCCGCCTGCTGGTGACCGCGAGCCCGTAAGGTCGGGGGGCAACCCCCCCGTGACACGATCGTTACACGCGCGTGACCGGCTGCGGAACGCCGCGGCCTACCTTGGCCGGGTGACGTACGGAACCGCCGGAACCCCAACGAAGACCGAGAACACCGCTGGCGCGGTCCCTGCCGGCACGCCTATCCTGGTGGCGCGTCATCCACGCAACCTCGGAGATCCCGCCTATCGGGCAGTATTGACCGCTCTCGCGTTGCTCCTGCCCCTCCTGCTGCTCGCCGTGGCCGGACAGCTGGCGGTGAGCGGCGCCCCGGCACTCAAGAAGTTCGGCCTCCGGTTCCTGTTCACCACGACCTGGGATCCGGTCGCCGAAGTGTACGGAGCGGCGCCGATGATCTTCGGCACCATCGTCTCATCCCTGCTGGCATTGCTGATCGCCGTCCCCCTGGCGCTGGGCGTCGCCATCTTCCTCACGGAGTTTGCACCATCCTGGTTGCGCCGGCCGGTCGGCTTCCTCGTCGAGCTGCTCGCGGCGGTTCCCAGCGTTGTGTACGGGCTGTGGGGCGTGTTCGTGCTGATTCCGCTGCTGCGCAACGTCGCCGTGCCCCCGCTCCGGGCCGCGCTGGGATGGTCGCCGTTCTTCAAGGGTGTGTTCTACGGCAACTCCATGCTCGCGGGCGGCGTCGTTCTCGCGATCATGATCGTACCCTACATTGCCGCGGTCTCCCGCGAGGTGCTCCAGGCGGTCCCGGCTACCCAGCGGGAGGCCGCGCTCGGGCTCGGGGCGACCCGCTGGGAAGCGGTCTGGAGCGCGGTCCTGCCTTACGGGCGCGCCGGCATCATCGGGGCGGTCATGCTCGGGTTCGGCCGGGCGCTGGGCGAAACCATGGCCGTCACCATGGTCATCGGCAATCGGCACGATCTCGGCGCGTCGCTGCTGTCCCCCGCCTACACGATGGCCGCCGCCATCGCCAATGAGTTCAGCGAGGCGACGACGCAGATGTACCTGTCCGCCCTGTTCGCGGTCGGACTCGTCCTGTTCGTCATCACGGTCACCATCAATGCGCTGGCGCGTCTCCTGGTCTGGCGCGTAGCCCGTGGCGCGGCCGTGGGGAGCAAGGCGCTGTGAGCGCGCGCGCACTGCGACGCCGCATCCAGAGCATCGCGATGACCGGTGTCGTCGCGGGGCTGGCGTTGCTGGCTGTCCTGCCGTTGCTGCTCATCTTCGCCGACCTCGTCCACAAGGGCGCGAGCGCCATCGATTGGAACTTCTTCGTGAAGAGCCCGGTCCCGGCCGGAGAGTCGGGAGGCGGAGTCGCGAACGCGATCGTGGGTACCGGTATCGTCGTCGCGCTCGCCTGCCTCGCCGGGATCCCCATCGGCGTCGGCACCGGGTTGTTCCTGGCGGAGTACGGCGGCGGCCGGCTGGGCTGGCTGGTGCGCTTCGTTGCGGACGTCATGAACGGCACGCCTTCGATCGTCGTCGGCATCTCCGCGTGGACCTGGCTGGTGCGTCCGGCGGGCCACTTCTCCGCCCTGGCCGGCGGAGCGGCCCTGGCCATCCTCATGATCCCGATGCTCGCCCGGACGACCGAAGAAATGGTGCGCCTCGTGCCCAATTCGCTGCGGGAGGCGGCGCTGGCGCTGGGCTACCCGCGCTGGCGCACGTCGCTCGCCGTCGTGACTCGAACGGCACTGGCGGGCATCGTGACCGGCGCGCTCGTGGCCGTGGCGCGCATCGCCGGCGAAACGGCGCCGTTGCTGTTCACCGCGCTGGGCAACCTGAACTTCTCGACCGGGATCGCGGACCCGATGCAGACCCTCTCCCTGCAGATCTACGTGTACGCTACGGGGCCGTTCGAGGAATGGCACCGCCTCGCGTGGGCTGCGGCCCTGGTTCTCATGGGCATGGTCCTGGTACTCTCGCTCGCCGCCCGGTGGGCGACGCGCTCACGCCATACCGCGGGATGACGCGATGAGCCAGCCGCCTTCCCTCCTCGAATCGCCTCGCGCCGGCACGGACGCGGCCGCCCGACTCCCGAGGATCAAGCGATCTCCCGACAAGGGTGCCGAGCCGGACGACTCCCTGGTCCGAATCGAAACGCGTCGACTCACGGCGCTATTCGGCAGGAAGGCGGCGGTCCGGGAGGTTTCCCTCTTCTTCCCCACCAACACCGTGACGGCCATCATCGGCCCGTCCGGGTGCGGCAAGAGCACTTTTCTGCGCTGCCTCAACCGGATGCACGAGCTGTCCGAGGGCGGGTGGGTAACGGGCTCGGTCCTGCTCGACGGCGAGGACATCTACGGCGGCGGGCTCGACCCGGTGGCGGTCCGGCGCCGTGTGGGGATGGTGTTCCAGCGCCCCACGCCGTTCCCGACGATGTCGATTCACGAGAACGTGGCGGCCGGGCTGCGCGTCGGCGCGCGCCGCCGCCGCGCGGAGCTGGACGAGGTCGTCGAGCGCGCGTTGCGACAGGCCGCCCTGTGGGACGAGGTCAAGGACCGGTTGCACGGAAGCGCCGTGGCGTTGTCCGGCGGCCAGCAGCAGCGCCTGTGCATCGCCCGGGCCGTGGCCCCCGAGCCCGAGGTGTTGTTGCTCGACGAGCCCACGGCGTCGCTCGATCCGGCCGGCACACAGCGCATCGAAGAGCTCTGTCACGAGCTCAAACGCCGCTATACGATCGTCATGGTGACCCACAACATGCAGCAGGCCGCGCGCGTGTCGGACTACACCGCTTTCTTCTATATGGGAGAGCTGATCGAAATCGGGCGGACCAGCCAGCTCTTCACCAACCCGGCCAGGGAACAGACCGAAGCCTATCTGACCGGACGGTTTGGATGAGCGCGGCCATCTCGCCTCGCCCCGCGCGACACCTGGTGACGATTCCGCCGCCGGCCGTCAGCCCCTTTCCCGTGGTGGACGTGCGGGACTTCAGCTTCTGGTACGGGAAGCGCCAGGCACTGGCGGACCTGACGTTCGCCATTCGCCGGCGCGCGGTCACGGCCCTGATCGGGCCATCGGGGTGCGGCAAGAGCACGTTCTTACGGTCGCTCAATCGCATGAACGATCTCATTCCGCACACCACCCACGCCGGCGATATCTTGCTCGAGGGCGTGTCGGTCTTTTCTCCCGGCAGCGACGTGGTGGACCTGCGCCGGCGCGTGGGAATGGTGTTCCAGCGTCCCAACCCGTTCCCCAAGTCCGTCTTCGACAACGTGGCGTATGGTCCGCGCACCAACGGCCTGGCCGCCGAGCGGGACATGGCGGAGCGAGTGGAGCGGGCGCTGCGCCAGGCGGCGCTGTGGGACGAGGTGAAGGACCGGCTGGATGAGCCGGGCACCAGCCTTTCCGGCGGCCAGCAGCAGCGGCTGTGCATCGCCCGGGCGCTTGCCAACGAGCCGGAGATTCTGCTCATGGACGAGCCCTGCTCGGCGCTCGATCCCATCGCCACCGAGCGGATCGAGGAGCTGATCGTCGAGCTGAAGCGCGACTATACCATCGTCATCGTGACCCACAACATGCAACAGGCGTCCCGCGTCTCCGAGTTCACGGGGTTCTTCTATGTCGGCCGCCTCGTGGAGTTCGGCGACACGGCGCAGATCTTCACGCGGCCCCAGGACGAGCGGACCGAGGGCTACATCACCGGGAGGTTCGGTTGACCGATACCCAACGTCCGGACGGCTCGAGCCCCGGGCCACGCCCCGGAGCCGTGCACCGTCATTTCCACGACGAGCTCTCCGATCTCAAGTCGCGGCTGCTCGCCATGTCGGCGGACGCCCAGACGGCCCTGGCGACGGCCGTGGATGCCCTGCTGCAACGGGATGCCGCGACTGCCAGCAAGGTGATCGCCGGCGATCACCACATCGATGCCGTCGAGATCGAAATCGAGGATCTGGTCGTGCGGCTGTTGGCCACCCAGCAGCCCATGGCGCGCGACCTCCGCCTCCTCATGGCCGCCCTCAAGATCTCCAACGACCTGGAGCGCGTCGGGGATCACGCGGTGAACATCGCGCAATCGGCGGAACGGCTCCTCGCGGCACCCCTCATCGTTCCGGAGCCGGAGATCGTCGAGATGGCGCGGCTGGCGCGGGGCATGCTGTCCGATGCCCTCGACGCGTTCGTGCACGGCGACGCGAAGGCGGGGCGAGCCGTCTGCCAGCGCGACGACCAGGTGGACAGTCTCCAGGATTCGGTGTTCCGCATCCTGCTCACACACATGATGGAAACGCCGCACATCATCAGTGCGGCGATGGAGCTCTTTCTGGTGAGCCGCAACCTCGAGCGCGTGGCCGATCTGGCCACCAACATCGCCGAAGACGTCGTGTTTCTGGTCGAGGGGAAGAGCATCAAGCATCGTGTGGAGCAGGCGCGGTGACGGGTCAGTGCCCTCCCCACCTGTATCCGCCGGGCAGTACCACGCGGCGCTCCAGGTATTCCCGCTTCGCGAACAGGCGAATGAGCATCAGCCCCGCCACGAACCCGCCGATGTGGGCCAGGAACGCCGTGCCGCCGGCCTGGTGTGACCCCAGGGCCGGCAGGCTGCCCAGCACCTGCAGCAGAATCCAGTAGCCCAGCATCACGTAGGCGGGCATCGTGATGGTCGTGATGTAGAAGCCGAGCGGCAGCAGCGCGTGCACGCGCACCCTCGGATAGAGCAGCAGGTAGGCGCCGAGCACGCCGCTGATGGCGCCGGAGGCGCCCACCATCGGGACGGCCGATCCCGGATTGGCGAAGGTCTGGGCCGCGGCCGCCGCCACGCCGCACACCAAATAGAAGATCGTGAAGCGCACGTGCCCCATTGCGTCTTCGATGTTGTTGCCGAACACCCAGAAGAACACCATGTTGCCGATCAGGTGCATCCACCCGCCGTGCATGAACATCGACGTGAGCACGGTCCAGTACTGCGGCACGGGGTCGACCGCGCAGAACAGCCCCGGCGCCATCTCGATTCCCGACCCCGGAGGCAGCCGCTGGAGAACTTCCCCGGGGATGAGCCCGTAGTTGCAGACGGCTGCCGTGACGGCGTTGCGGGTCCCGCCCCCCTCCACCAACAGCCAGGCGGCGACGTTCAGGATGATGATCCCGACGGTCACGATCGGCTTGAGGGTGGTGGGGTTTTCATCGCGGTAGGGGATCACGCGGCTAATCCTATGCCCGTGCAGGAGGTTGCGCAAACTGCCGTTTTGGCACCTATTTCGGGCACGCGGGTTGCTTGTGCGACCGCCGGTGTCGTGTAAGCATCACCCTTCACGATAAGGAGTACGGGGAACATGGCTGAGAAGATCATCGGGATCGACTTGGGGACCACGAACTCCGTGGTGGCGGTCATGGAGGGCGGCGACCCGGTCGTCATTCCCAATGCCGAAGGCGGCCGCACGACCCCGTCCGTGGTGGCGTTCACCAAGGACGGCGAGCGGCTGGTCGGCCAGGTCGCGAAGCGCCAGGCGGTGACCAATCCGCAGAACACGATCTTCTCGATCAAGCGCTTCATGGGACGCCGCCTCAACGAGGTCCCCGAAGAGATCAAGCGCGTCCCCTATCGCGTCGTGTCGGGGCAGAACGACCTCGCCTCGGTCGAGATCCAGGGCAAGCGCTATACGCCGCCCGAGATCTCCGCGATGATCCTGCAGAAGATGAAGCAGACCGCCGAGGACTACCTCGGACACAAGGTCGAGAAGGCGGTCATCACGGTACCCGCCTACTTCAACGACTCCCAGCGGCAGGCGACAAAAGACGCCGGGAAGATCGCGGGCTTGGACGTGGTGCGCATCATCAACGAGCCCACCGCGTCGGCCCTCGCGTACGGGCTGGACAAGAAGAAGGAAGAGAAGGTGGCCGTCTACGACCTGGGCGGCGGGACCTACGACATCTCGGTGCTCGAGCTCGCCGAGGGGGTGTTCGAGGTCAAGAGCACCAACGGCGACACCCATCTGGGGGGCGATGATTTCGACGCCCGGATCATGCAGTGGCTGGTGGACGAGTTCAAGCGCGACCAGGGGATCGACCTTTCGAAGGATCCCATGGCCCTGCAGCGCCTCAAGGAAGCCGCCGAGAAGGCGAAGATGGAGCTGTCCACCGTGATGCAGACGGAGATCAACCTCCCCTTCATCACCGCCGACCAGTCCGGCCCCAAGCACCTCAACCTGTCGCTCTCGCGGTCCAAGCTGGAACAGCTGGTGGACGATCTCGTCCAGCGCACGATTCCCCCGATGAAGCAGGCATTGAAGGACGCGGGACTCGAGCCGGGCCAGATCGACGAGGTGATTCTGGTCGGTGGACAGACCCGCATGCCGAAGGTCCAGGAGATCGTCAAGAGCTACTTCGGGAAGGAGCCCCACAAGGGCGTGAACCCCGACGAGGTTGTGGCGATCGGCGCCGCAATCCAAGGCGGCGTGCTGGCCGGCGAGGTGAAGGACATCCTGCTGCTCGACGTCACGCCGCTGTCGCTGGGCATCGAAACCCTGGGCGGCGTGACCACCGTCCTGATCGCGCGCAATACGACCATCCCGACTAAGAAGTCGGAGGTGTTCTCGACCGCCGAGGACTCCCAGACCACCGTGGAGATCCACGTGCTGCAGGGCGAGCGGCAGATGGCGCTCGACAACCGCACGATCGGCAAGTTCCAGCTCACCGGCATTCCCCCGGCTCCCCGCGGCGTGCCGCAGGTGGAGGTGACGTTCGACATCGACGCGAACGGCATCCTGCACGTCTCCGCCAAGGACAAGGCGACCGGCAAGGAGCAGAAGATCCGCATCGAGGCCTCGTCGGGGCTGGGTGACAAAGAGATCGACAAGATGGTCAAGGATGCGGAAGCCCACGCGTCCGACGACAAGAAGCGGCGTGACGAAATCGAGCGTCGCAACCGCCTGGATACGATGGTGTATGATGTCGAGAAGAACTCGAAGGAATGGGCGGACCGCCTCGAAGCCGGGCTGAAGTCGCGGCTGGACGGGGCCGTCGAGGGCGCCAAGCAGGCGCTGCGCAGCGGGAACCCCGACGACATCGCCCGGGCGCTGGACGAGCTGCAACAGGCCTACTCGGCCGCCGGCGCCTCGCTGTACCAGGCGAGCCGGGGGGCCGAGAGCCCGGGCGAGCCCGGAGCCGGCCCGGCGCCGGGCGAACCGGCCGCCGCCAAGGAAAACGTCGTCGACGCCGACTATGAAATCGTCGATGACGACAAGGGGAAAAAAGGGTAAGCTTCCCTAGACACTTCACACACGGAAGAATCGACGATGTCGGTACGCACGAGAGATTGGCTGAAATTCATCGCCCTGGTGGGCCTGGCGTTCGTCTTCGGTCTGGGCTTCGCCTCGGCCCTCGATCTGCCGCGGAAGACCTCGGCGGAGCCGGCGGCAGTGCTGCAGGCGGTGGCGCAGCGGCCGGTGATTCCCGCCGCCAAACCCGCCGCCGACCTGGGCGATGCCTTCGTCGCCGTGGCCGAGCACGTGAAGCCGGCGGTCGTGTACATCGTGTCCGAGATCCGGCAACGCGCGGACACCCGCCGGTTGCCGCCCGGGTTCGACGATTTCTTCCCGCAGTTCCGGAACCGCCCGCAGATCGAGCAGGGCTCCGGATCCGGGTTCATCGTGTCGCCCGACGGGGTCATCCTCACCAACAACCACGTCGTCGCCGGCGCGAGCAAGGTCACGGTGCGGCTGTACGACAAGCGGGAATTCACCGCGCGCGTCGTCGGGACGGATCCGCAGACCGATATCGCGGTCATCAAGATCGACGCGACCGCCCTGCCCACGGTGGCGTTCGGCAACTCCGACTCCACCCGTATCGGCGAGTGGGTGCTGGCGATCGGCAATCCGCTCGGCGAAGCCTTCGCCTTCACGGTGACGGCCGGGATCGTGAGCGCCAAGGGCCGCCTGCTGTCGGCGCTCCAGGAATCCCGCTACGCGATCCAGGACTTCATCCAGACCGATGCGGCCATCAATCCCGGCAATTCCGGCGGTCCGCTCGTCAACGTGCGCGGTGAGGTGATCGGCATCAATTCGGCCATCGCCAGCGAAACGGGCTACTACGCGGGCTACGGATTCGCCATCCCGATCAACCTGGTCCGGACGGTGATGACCCAGCTCGTGACCAGCGGCCACGTGCAGCGCACCGTGATGGGCATCGGGATCAAGCAGGCCACGCCGGAAGACGCCGAGGCCGTCGGCTTGAAGCAGATCACCGGTGTCGTGGTGGAGAGCTTCACCAACGACGAATCCCCCGCCAAGCGGGCAGGGCTCGAGCTCGGTGACGTGATCACCGAGCTGGACGGCCAGCCGGTCGAATACGTCGCCCAGCTGCAGCAGCGCGTCGGGTTCAAGAAGCCGGGGGAAACGGTCCGGGTGACCGTGCTGCGGCAGGGCGGCGTCCGTAAGGAGTTCTCGGTGCGGCTCATGGCCCAGCCCACCGACAAGGCGACGCAGGTCTCCTCGAACGACGGCTCCGGGAACAACGGGGACGAGCTTTCGGGCGCCACCAACCGGCTGGGGATCGCGATCGAGCCCCTGACCCAGGAGGACGCCGCGCAGGACCCGCGGCTGCTGCGGGTGGCCCGCTCCGGTGGGGCGCTGGTGGTGACCGAGGTTTCGCCGGACGGTCCGGCCTATCGCAAGCTGTTCGGCAACGGCCCGACCAACAGCCCCGACCTGATCCTCCAGGTCAACGGCACGCCGGTCCACACGCGGGCCGAGTTCCGCACCGCCATGCAGAGCGTGCGCCCCGGCGGCATCGCCACGCTCCAGGTGCTGCGCCGGTTCCCGGACGGCTGGGACACCGCGGTCGTGCGCGTGCGGGCTCCCTGAGGTCCAGCGGCAGTTTCGAAACGGCGGGCGCCGGCACCATGCGGCGCCCGCCGTTCGTTTATCGCCGAACCAGCAACACCACCCCGGCCAGCGCCATCCAGACGACCGCTGCGGCCTGACCGTAGAACAGCACGACGGAGGTCTCCCCGACCGCCAGCGCGATGATCATGCAGGCGGCGCCGGCCCCGAACGCGCCCCAGGCCAGCCAGCGGGGGACCACGCGTCCGTTCCAGGCGGCCCACCCGAGGAGGTAGAACGCGAGTCCCAGCCCGAAGGTGGCGAGCCGCTCCGCGGCGAGGCCAAACGGATGCAGCATGTCGTACAGAAACACCGCGTGCGTCGATGCCAGGCCCGGCTCGGAGGCCGCGTACGTGGCGGCGAGGTGCGCCCCCGCCCCCGCCATGAAGAGGATATTCAGCCCCCACAGGGCGAAGGCGAACGTCGCCACGACGAACCCCGCGCGGGCCGGCCCCGCACCCGGGGATTCGCGATGCTGCTCCACGAAGCCGGCCAATCCGGTGAGCATCAGCGGCAGGCCGAACAGCAGGGACCAGTGTATCAGACGCCACTGGGGTGTGCTCGCGATGGTGGCGAGCTGCGCGGCCCCCTCACCTCGCAACACCGGATGGAACAGTCCGGCGATGCCGAACAGCAGGGCGCCGGCCAAGAGGCAGAGGGCGTAGAACGCGGACCGTCGCATGTCGAACCTCCCCGGGAGTCGCCGCGCGCTAATCTAGCCCGTGGGGACCCTGCCCGTATATTGGCTGACGCACCGCCGAAGGGAGCGCCGCATGAGACTGACGCGAGTTCTGCGCGAAGGGTTCTGGGCGGGATGCATCGGGGCGGGCGCCGTGGCTGCCTGGTTCTTCGTCGTCGACCTGGTGAACGGCCAGGCGTTCTTCACTCCCGCCATGCTCGGCTCGGCCGTCTTCTGGGGCGCGACCGGCCCCGCGCAGGTCGTCATCGAATACTCACGAGTAATCGGCTACACCATGATACACGTCAGCGCGTTCGTGGTGATCGGGACGATCGCCGCCGCGCTCACGGCGCAGACCGAAGAGACACCTCCTGTGTTGGACCTGATCGTCGTGCTCGCGTGCTGCTTCGAAGTGGGGTTCTACGTCCTCGTGGCGCTGCTGGCACAGCCGCTACTGGGGGCGCTCGCCTGGTGGAACGTCGCGATCGGCAACGGGATCGCGGCGGGCGCCATGGGCACCTATCTCTGGCGGCAGCACCCCGCCATCGCGCTCGAGCTCAAGAAGCATCCGCTGGGGGCAACGCAGGACTAGCGCCGGCGGGGAGACCGTAGGCCTCGAGCGGCACCCGCCGCTCCACCTCTCCCCGCTCCTCCCGGCCGGCCCAGCGGAACCACACGACGGTCATCGCCGCCCAGAACACCAGGCCGCCCGGCACCCACATGATCAGCCCGCCGATCTGCTGATCCTGCAGCGGGGAGAGGCCCCACACCCGCGGCGCGGCGGCATAGAACGGGTACAGCGGCACGTCGGCGAGGGTGATCATCGCGCCCACGATCGACATCGGAATCCCGAGCAGAAACAGGTAGAGCATCTGCCCCGGATACGAGGCGCGCGGCAACTCCGGGACCGGCGACAGCACCGGCCACCACATCACGACGGCGGTGGCGAGGAACACCAGATGCTGCACGACGTGCAGGCCGTGGTGGCGCATCGCGGCTTCGTAGAACGGCGGCAGGTGCCAGAGGATGATCGGGGCCGAGAAGATGGCAGCCGCCGGGACGGGGCGAACCAGGGCGGCGGCCGCGGTCCGCAGCCAGGCGGGCCGGATCACCGTGCGGACCAGCTCGGCGGGCAGGCCGTAGAGGAACAGCGGCGGGAACAGCAGGGTCAGCACCAGATGCTGGACCATGTGGGCGCTGAAGAGGTACTCGTCCGACAGATCGTGTAGCGGGCCGTTGAGCGACGCCAGCAGGACGACGAGGGACCCCGCGAACGCCACGACGCGGCGCCGTGGAGCCCGCAGCCCCCCCAGAAACACGTAGAGCCCGCCCAGCAGGACGAGCCCCACGACCACGCTCGGGTGCAGGTCCCAGTGCCGCCAGGCTTCCGCGGCTTCGGGCGCCACGCCCACTCAGGGCTTCAGGGCGAACACCCCGAAGAGGAACAGCAGTCCCAACATCACACCCGCGGCCAGCAGCAGCGGCCCGCCGAACAGGAGAGTGAAAAACCGGCTGTCCATCTTGAGGTGCATGTAGAACATCACCACGATCGCGAACTTCAGCGCCGACAGGGTGAGCAGCACCGGCGCCAGCACCGGCTTGAATCCCGGTACGTAGAACACCCCGACCTCGATCACCGTGAGCACGGTGAGGATCACCGCGACCCGAATGTAGGTGCCGGAGGTGGGATGCGGGTGCTCCGCCGCATGGGTCTCCTGCATCGCGTGTTCCCCGCTCATTTGTGGAGGAGGTAGACGAGCGTGAAGATGACGATCCAGATCACGTCCACGAAGTGCCAGTACAGGCCCGCGATCTCGACCGTCATCGCATTCTCGGGCCCGAGCTTGCCGCGCACGGCCCGATACCAGAGCGTCAGCATCCACAGGACGCCGACCGTCACGTGGGCGCCGTGCGTCCCCGTCAGCACGAAGAAGGTCGCCCCGAACAGGTTGGTCCGCAGCGTGAGGCCCTCGCGCACGAACGACGAGAACTCGTAGACCTGGAATCCGATGAAGATCGCCCCGCCGATCGCCACCCCGAGGAGCCAGACCTTCGCCCACTTCATGTCGCCACGCTGGACGGCCGCCAGCGCCAGCACCATCCAGAGGCTCGACATGAGCAGGTCGAACGTGCTGATCGAGGTCACCGGGATGTTGAGAATCTCCGAGGGCGTGGGCCCCGAGACGCTGCGACCCTGGTACACCAGGTAGGTCGAGATCAGCGAGCCGAAGAGCAGACACTCCGAGCCGATGAAGGCCCAGAACCCCATCTTCCGGCTGTCCAGCCCCATGCTGGTGTAGTGCGTGGGCGCGGGGTGCGCGGCGTGACTCATCTCAAACCTCGAAGGGCTCGTAGGCCCAGCGATAGATGCCGTAGAGCAGGATGGCCGCGCCGACGAACACGATCCAGACCGTGTGGGTCAACGGCGCCAGAGCCATCACGGGAAGTCCGACGGCGGCCACCATCGGCCACCACGACCCGCCCGGAACGTGGATGTGCCCGGCCGGGGGCTCCGGCTTGGGCGGCGCGTCCCACAACGGCAGGCGGCTCGTCACCGTGGGGATCACGTCGAAGTTGTGCACCGGCGGCGGCGAGGGAATCGACCATTCGAGCGTCGCCCCGCCCCACGGATTCGGTCCCGCGGTGGCGCCGTGACGGCGCGTGCGCCACATGTTGATCACGAACACGATCATCCCCAACCCCAGGACCACGGCCCCGATCGACGAGAGCAGATTCATCGAATCGACCCCGAGGTCGTGAGAGTAGGTATAGATGCGCCGCGGCATCCCGAGCAGGCCGAGGAAGTGCATCGGGAAGAACGTGAGGTTCATGCCGATGAACATCAGCCAGAAGTGCAGGAGCCCCAGCCGTTCGGAGAGCAGGCGCCCCGTCATCTTCGGCCACCAGTAGTACATCCCGGCGAACAACCCCATCATCGTGCCGCCGAACAGCACGTAGTGGAAGTGCGCCACGACGTAGTACGTGTCCGTCTGCTGCAGGTCCGCGGGCGGGGAGGCGTGCGTCACGCCCGAGAGCCCCCCGATCGTGAACAGGGCGATGAAGCCCAGCGCGAAGCACATCGCCGTGGTGAGCCGGAGCTGTCCGCCCCACAGCGTGGCGAGCCAGTTGAAGATCTTCACGCCGGTGGGGATCGCGATCAACATCGTGGTGAGCGCGAACACCGAGTCTGCGATCGGCCCGAGCCCCACCGAGAACATGTGGTGGCTCCACACCCCCCATCCCATGAAGCCGATGAGCACGCCGGAGTAGACCACGACGGTGTAGCCGAACAGCGGCTTGCGCGAGAACGTGGGCAGCACTTCCGAGACGACGCCCATCGCCGGCAGGATGAGGATGTACACCTCGGGATGGCCGAACAGCCAGAACAGATGCTGCCACAGCAGCGGATCGCCGCCCGCTTGGGGCAGGTAGAAATGGGTCCCGAACACCCGGTCGAACATCAGGAAGACGAGGGCCACGGTGATCACCGGGAAGGCGGTGATCATGAGGAACGACGTGACCAGCGTCATCCAGCTGAACACGGGGAGGCGCATCATCTTCATGCCCGGCGCCCGCAGGTTGAGGATCGTCACGATGAAGTTGAAGCCCGCCGCGAGCGAGGCGATCCCCAGGATCTGCAGCCCGAGCAGCCAGAAGTCGATGTTCGGTCCGGTACTGAACTGCCGCTCGGTGAGCGTGGCGTAGCCGAACCAGCCCCCGTCGGGGGCGGGATGGTGCGGCAGGAGCCAGCTGGCATTCATGAACAGGCCGCCCAGCAGGAACACCCAGTAGCTGAAGGCGTTGAGCCGCGGAAACGCGACGTCCCGCGCTCCGATCTGGAGCGGCACGATGAAGTTGAAGAACGCGGCGGCGAGCGGCATCAACGCGAGGAACACCATCGTCGTGCCGTGCATCGTGAACAGCTGATTGTAGGTATCGGCGCTGACGAGCGTCCCGTCGGGCTGGGCGAGCTGCCCGCGGATCAGCAGCGCTTCGAGGCCGCCGATGAGGAAGAAGACGAACGCCGTCCAGAAATACAGCTTCCCGATCCGCTTGTGATCGGTCGTGGTCAACCAGCTCTTCAGTCCCGTGGCTTCACTCATTTGAGACTCTGCAGGTAGGCGATCAGCGCCGGGAGGTCCGCGGCGCTCACGTGCATGTCGGGCATCAGCGACCCGGGTTTCATGCCCGGGGGGTTGCCGATCCACTCACGCAGGTGCTGCTCCGTGTTCATCATGCTGGCCCCGGCGATCGTGGTGCGGCTGCCGACGTGCGTGAGATTGGGTCCCAGCTGACCGGCCGAGAAGCCCGCCACCGTGTGGCAACCGATGCAGCCGTACTTCTGAAACGCCTGCTGGCCCGCGGCTTCGGTGCTGCCCGCGGCGGGCGGGGCCGGCTGGAGACGTTGCGCCGCCACCCAGGCCGCGAACCCCGAATCCGAATCGACGAAGGTCCGCAGCCGCATGTTGGCGTGTGAGGCGCCGCAATACTCCACGCACTGCCCCATGTATTCCCCGATCGAATCCGGCCGGAACATGATCCGGTTCTGACGGCCGGGGACCGCGTCGCGCTTGCCGCCCAGTTTCGGCGTCCACCAGCTGTGGATCACGTCCGTGGACGTGATATCCACGACCACCGTCCGGCCGACCGGTATGTGAAGCTCATTGGCGGTCACGAGGCCGAGTTCGGGATAGCGATACTCCCACCACCACTGGTGCCCGATCACTTCGACGCGCAGGGCGCCTTCCGGAGGTGCGCCGGAGGTGGTGAAGATGCTGCGCACCGTGGGCACCGCGATGAACACGAGGATCACGGCCGGCGCCAGCGTCCAGGCGATTTCCAGCGTGGTGTGCCCGTGATGCTGCGCGGGCACGGGCGCCCCTTCGCGATGCCGGAACCGCAGGATCGAGAACAGCAGCAGTCCCTCGACCACCACGAACACGCCGACCGCCCACCAGAAGATGCCGGTGAACAGGCGATCGATCTCTACGCCAAAATCCGATGTGGGGGCGAGCGTTGACTGGGGAAAGGGCCCTCCGCAGGCGGTGATCAGCCCAAGGCCCAGGAGGGCGAGCGGGATCAGGTGTCGTCGATATCGCGGCACGGCGTCGAGCGTCCCCCGTAGAGTCGGTTCAAAAGGCACCAGAAGGTAATGCGCAGCCCCCCACCCTTCAACCGCTTGACCGGGGCCGCCGCTGCAGATGACCGGCGCGTGACTTTCCGCCCGTAGATTGGTACCGCGGCCTTCATGGATGAAGCACGACACGCGCGCGCCCTCTCGCGCGCTCGAGCGGGGTGGTGGGATGCTGTCGGGTCCCCCACCCCGTTTCGTCTAGGCGCTGTCGAGCCGCCGGCGCAATTCCGCGAGGCGCTGCTGCGCGCCGGTGGCGTCGCCGACCGCCCGCTCGGCCGCGGCGACCGCGCGACGCCCGCTGCGCACCGCGCCCATGTCGAGCGCCGCCTCGGCGGCCGCGACCGCGTCCGCGAAGACCGACTCGTCGGGACCGACCTGGGACAGCAGCTCGACCCGGAGCACCCTGGCGTCCATTCCCTCCCTGTGAGCGAGCGCCTCCGCCGTTCGCAGCCGCAGGCTGCGCCGTTGGCCGGCCGTGAGACACTCCCCCGAGACGACCTCCGCGATGAGGGGGGCGGCAAACGCGTACCGGCGTCCGTCGTTCACCACGAGTCCGGCGCGCTCCAGGCGGCCCAGCCCCGCCTCGATGTCCTCCGGCACGAGACCGGCCGTCCGGCTCAACATGTCGGGATCGAGCGCCGATCCGCTCACGCTCGCCGCGCGCAGCAGCAGTAGGTCCGTCGCGTCGAGGACCGACACGCGCGCCACGACCGCCATCCGCACCAGGTCGGGGACGCTGATGGGGAGCGGGCTGTCGATGGTGGATCCCCGGCGCGGCCACTCGAGCACGTCACCCCGCATGGTGGACGCCCGCGCCAGCGCCTGCAGCAGCGTGACGACGAGGAACGGGCTGCCCCCCGTCTCGAAGCGCACGCGGCGGGCCAGCCGGTCGCGCATCTCCGCGGTGGTGCACCACGGGGCGAGCGCGGTGACGAGTCGCAGGACATCGTCCTGCCCCAGCGGCTCCAGACGCACGCTGTCGCCCGGCAGCCGCCGGCCCACCTCGCCGCGCAGCCGCACGAGCGCCGCCGGTCCACGCTCCGGTTCCGGAAGGCAGGAAAAGACGAAGGCCAGCGGGGCCCGGCGAACCGCCGCTATCGCGGCGCCGAGCCCCTCGAGCGTCACCCGGTCCGCAAAATGGGCATCGTCCACCGCCACGACGAGCGGGCGCTCCTCCGCCACCGCCTCGAGCAGTCGGGCAAGCGCGGCGACGACCTCTCCCTGATCGGCGGGCACGCGCTGCATCCGGTCACCGAGCTCGGGGACGACGGCCGCGAGAACTGCGAGCGCCTCCGGAGCGGTTCCGGCAACACCGGGCGCCGCGGCGAGTCCGGCGCGCGCGAGCGCGCGCAGAGTGCTCCAGGGCGCGTCGTGGTCCTGCTCGAGCGGCGTCGCGAGGACGGTCAGCGCGCCGTCCAGCGCCGCCCGGTTGAGGCACTCCTGGATGAGTCGGGTCTTGCCGAGTCCCTGTCCCGCGATGACCGCCAGCGTGCGTGGCACGCCCAGCATGGCCTCACCGATCACCCGGAAGGCGCGGGCCTGCAGCACGGAATCGCCGACCAATGGAACGGGGACCTCCGCTGGTGGCACCGAGGCGCGCTGCCACGTGCGGGTCCTGATGCGCTGCGCCAGGTCCTCGAGCTCGCGGCCGGGCCGCTCGCCGACTTCCGCCAGGAGCTGCTCGGTGAATTGATGGTACCAGGCCAGGGCGCCCGCCGCGTCTCCCCGCAGCGCCATCGCCCGGAGGCGCAGCCGTGCTGCCGGCTCGCTGTGCGGCTCGAGTGCGAGCGCCTGCAATGCCGCCTCGATGGCGTCGTCCAGCCGTCCGGCCGACAACGCGGCCTTGCCGTGGGTGACGAAAACGTCCCCGCCGCGGGCGCGCCACCGCATCCGCTCCTGCGCGGTCCACTCCTCGAACGCCGGGGCGTCTTCCACCACGAAGCCCTCGAGGAAGTCACCGCGCAGCAGCGCGACGGCTTCCGCGGGACGCTCCCCGGACAGGGCGGCGAAGCGCAGGACGTCGACCTGGAGGCCGGTGCCGTCCAGCGAGATGGTGTCGCCGTGCGTCCGCAGGCGGTCGGCTCCCAGGCCGACTCGTAACCGCCGCACGGCTTCGTTCAGGGAGTGCCGCGCCTGCGGCTCCGCCTTCTCGGGCCAGAGCATTCCCAACAGATGATCGCGCGATCTCGTGCGATCGGGAGAGAGCGCCAGGTAAATGAGCAGCCCGAGGTGCTTGCGCCACAGCACGTCGGCCGGCGGCTCACGTCCGCCGAGCCGGGCGGTGGGCGGGCCCAGGCAGATCAACTCGAGCGGAGGAAGATCGGGTCCTGCCATGGTCGCTTGCGTCGGAAAACAATACGGGTGCGACGCTGCTTCGGCTAGCGCAACGTGTATCTTTGGACCGCCTTGGACCCCGACCTCCAGCGGCAGCTCCAGACCGCCCCGGGCGCCGACTACCGCCTCGAGAAGGAGCCGGGAGGCACGCGCCCAAACAGTAGGACCCACTCTGCCGGAGTCCGGGATCATGCGAACCCCGTTTGCGCTTGCCCTGCTCGCCACCGTCCTTCCCACACCGACGAGACCCCCGGCGGTCGAGCCCGCGCCGCGCGGCTACTATCGCTCGCCCGCGATCCGCGGCGAGACGATCGTGTTCACGGCGGAAGGGGATCTCTGGACAGTTTCGCTGCAGGGCGGTGAGGCGCGCCGCCTCACCAGCCACGCCGCAGAGGAGATGCGCGCGGCCATCTCGCCGGACGGAACGCAGCTGGCGTTTTCTGCGGGCTACGAGGGCCCCACCGAGGTCTACACCATGCCCCTCGCAGGCGGGCTGCCGCGACGGCGCACGTGGGAGGGCGCTCCGGCGACCGCCGTGGGGTGGACGCCGGACGGACGCATCCTGTACGCGACCAACGGGTCCTCGACGCTGCCGTCGACCCAGCTCGCCACGCTCGATCCGCGCACCGGCGCCCGTGTCCTGGTGCCGCTGGCCGAGGCCAGCGACGGCTGTTTCGACCCGTCGGGGCGCACGCTGTACTTCACCCGCTACGCGTTCCAGGGAAGCCACACGAAGGGTTACCAGGGCGGCACGGCCCAGAACATCTGGAAGTTCACGACGGGGACGGCCGAGGCGGTGCCGCTGACGGGCGATTATGCCGGTACGAGCAAGACCCCGATGTGCTGGAACGGGCGCATCTATTTCGCGTCTGATCGCGACGGCACGATGAACCTGTGGTCCATGGACTCCGCCGGTCACGATCTGCGCCAGCTGACCCGCCACCGGGGATGGGACGTGCGGTCTCCCGCCCTCGGCGACGGCCGGGTCGCCTACCAGCTGGGCGGCGACCTGCACTTGTTCGACATCGCGAGCGGCCGTGATACCGCGCTCGACATCCGCCTCAGCTCGGACTTCGACCAGCAGCGCGTGCGGTGGGTGTCGAATCCCATGGAGTACCTCACCACCGTCCACCTCGCCCCCGATGGGGGCCGCGTCGTGCTCACCGCCCGCGGACAGGTGTTCGTCGCACCCGCCGGAACGGCCGGGGGCCGTCTCGTCGAGGCGACGCGGGCGTCGGGCGTGCGATACCGCCAGGCGCGATTCGCCCCGGATGGAAAGTCGCTGCTCGCGCTGTCCGACCAGACGGGCGAGACGGAGTGGTGGCGCCTGCCCGCCAACGGGGTGGGAGCGCCGGAACAGATCACAACGGATGCGCGGGTGCTGCGCTGGGACGGCGTGCCCTCGCCCGACGGCAAGTGGCTCGCCTATTACGACAAAAACCAGACGCTGTGGCTGTACGGCTTCGACCGCAAGCAGACGACCAAGATCGATTCGACGCCGGACGGGGATTTCAGCGATCTCGTCTGGTCGCCCGATTCGAAGTGGCTCGCCTATGTCCGGCCCGCGGCGACGTTCGGCCGCATCTGGCTCTACGGGGTCGCCCAGGGCCGGCGTAGCGCGCTGACGAGCGACCGGTCCGACAGCTACAGCCCCGCGTTCACGCCCGACGGGAAATGGCTCTACTTCCTGTCGGACCGCACCTTCCAGTCGCTCATCGGCGCGCCGTGGGGCCCGCGCGCGCCGGAGCCCTTCTTCGACCGGCAGACGAAGATCTACGCCCTGGCGCTCGTACCGGGCCTGCGCTCGCCCTTCCTGCCGTCGACCGAGCTCGAGCGTCCGACAGCGGACACCGCGGCGAAGCCGTCTGCTCCCGCCGCCAGGTCGTCCACGGCACCTGCGCCGGCCCCGGCCCTGGACCTGGACGGCATCCAACAGCGCCTCACGGAGCTGCCCCTTCCGGCCGCCAACTACGCCGACCTGTCCGTGAACGGGAGCCGCCTGTTCTGGCTGAGCCGCCAGACCTCGCTGGAGCGCCAGGCGGCACTGCAGGCGCTCGACATCGGCAACAAGGACCTCACCCCCAAAACGCTGGTGGACGACGTCCGCAGCTACGAGCTGGCGGCGGACGGGAAGAAGCTCCTGGTGCGCAAGGGCAGCTCGCTCTACGTGATCGACGCGACGAGCGGTGCGGGCGCGAGCCTCGACAAGGCCCAGGTGAGCCTCGCCGAGTGGAGTTTCCCGCTCGATCCGCGCGAAGAGTGGCGCCAGATGTTCGACGAGGCCTGGCGGCTGGAGCGCGACTACTTCTACGACCCGCACATGCACGGGCTCGACTGGCCGGCCGTGAAGGCCAAGTACCGCCCGCTGGTCGACCGGGTCACCGATCGCGCCGAGCTCTCGGACCTGCTGGCACAGATGGTGAGCGAGCTGTCGGCGCTGCACATCTTCGTGTACGGCGGGGAGATGCGGGGCGGCCGGGACGAGGCGGCGCCGGCTTCGCTGGGCGCGGCGCTCGCGCCCGATTCGTCCGCGGTCGGCTGGCGGGTCACGCACATCTACCGCTCGGATCCCGATTACCCCACGGCCC
Source organism: Gemmatimonadales bacterium (assembly GCA_035456525.1). Taxonomy (GTDB): domain Bacteria; phylum Gemmatimonadota; class Gemmatimonadetes; order Gemmatimonadales; family GWC2-71-9; genus DASTHG01. The sequence goes on along the minus strand of DATICZ010000225.1, from coordinate 3,279 downwards.
TCTCCCCCCTGGCGCGGGAGGGCGTGGGCGTCCGGGAGGGCGACGTCGTGCAATTGATCAACGGCGTGGCCACGCTCTCGGCGACGAACCCGGGCGAGCTGTTGCGGCGTCAGGCGGGGAAACAGGTGCTGCTGCACGTCCTGCCCGCGGGCGGGGGAACGGCGCGCGACGTCGTCGTCACTCCCATCACGCCGGCGCAGGCGGCCAATCTGCGCTACGACGACTGGGAGCTGTCGCGGCGGATGGCGGTGGATTCAAGCGGCGCGGGGCAGATCGGCTACGCCCACCTGCGCGCCATGGGGTCGGCCGATATCGCCCGGTGGGAGCGCGATTTCTATCCGGTGTTCGACCGCGCCGGCTTGATCATCGACGTACGGCACAACCGCGGTGGCAACATCGACAGTTGGGTGCTCGAGCGGCTGTTGCGCCGCGCGTGGTTCTATTGGCAGCCGCGCACCGGCCGACCCTACTGGAACATGCAGTGGGCGTTCCGCGGCCACATGGTGGTGCTGTGCGACGCGTGGACGGCGTCGGACGGAGAGGCATTCGCCGAAGGCTTCCGCCGGCTCGGGCTCGGCCGCGTGATCGGCACGCGGACCTGGGGCGGCGAGATCTGGCTCACGTCGAGCAACCTGCTCGTGGATCGCGGCATCGCCACGGCCGCGGAGTTCGGGGTCTACGGACCCGAGGGCCAGTGGCTGATCGAGGGCCACGGCGTGGACCCCGACACGGTGGTGGACAACCTGCCGCACGCGACGTTCGGCGGAGAGGATGCGCAGCTTGCGGCGGCGATCGCCTATCTCCAGCGACAGATCCGCGAGCATCCCGTGCCGGTCCCGGCGCCGCCGGCGTACCCGCGGAAGGTCGGCCCCTAGAACTCGAGACCGCGCAGGTACTCGTAGCTCGCGCGGATGCTGGCCAGGGGATCGGCGGGCTGGTCGTGCTCCACGAAATAGTGCTCGATGCCGCCCTGGCTCGAATGCGCGAAGATCCCCTTCCAGTCGATGCTCCCCTTCCCCACGTCGGCCATGACCTTGTCGGGCGCGACGTCGGGCGTTGCCTTCGGCATCATGTCCTTCACGTGCACCAAGGGAAACCGTCCGGGATACTTCGTGAAGTATGCCAGGGGATCCCCGCCGCCGAACGTGATCCAGAAGAGATCGACCTCGAGCCGCACCAGCTTGGGATCGGTGTGCTCCAACAGGACGTCGTACGGCCGCCGCCCATCCGCCAGCGGCACGAATTCGAAACTGTGGTTGTGATAGGCGAACTGCAGCCCCGCGTCGCGGGCGGCCTGACCCGCCCGGTTAAAGCGATCGCAGACGCGCTGCCAATCGTCCGCTGTCTTGCGCACCTCTTCGTTGATCCACGCGCACACCACGAACTCGTGGCCCAGGAGCTTGGCCGTATGGAGCGTGGTGTCCCAGCCTTCCCCCGTGGAGTCGTACGACACGTGGGCCGCTGGTGAGGCGAGACCGTTCTTGTCGAGAATCGCGCGCACCTGGGCCGGAGTGTGATCGAAGTACCCCGCGAACTCGACCTCGCGAAATCCGATTTGCGCCACTGTCGCGAGCGTTCCCTCGAAGTCCTGTTTCATGAGGTCGCGCACGGTGTAGAGCTGGAGGCCCACCTTCGCGATCCGGGCTCGCGGGAGGGCACCGAGACACGCGGTGGTGAAGCGGGGCAGCACCGTCGCGGCCGCCAGCGAGCCGATAAAATCACGGCGTTCCATTAGATCTCCCTCCGCTTCATCGCCCCGACCGCGTAGTCACACGCCCGGGCGGTGAGTGCCATGTAGGTGATCGACGGGTTCTGGTTCGCCGAGGACGTCATGCAGGCGCCGTCGGTGACGAACAGATTCGGGATATCGTGCGCCTGGTTGTGGGCGTTCAACACCGACGTCTTCGGATCCCGGCCCATCCGCGCGGTGCCCATCTCGTGGATCGCCTTGCCGGGCGGGTTGTGATCGATGAACGGCGTGATATCGCTCGCACCGGCGGCGGCGAGCATCTCCGCCGCGGCGATGGACGCGTCCTTCATGAGGGCCCATTCGTTGTCGCCATAGGTGCAATGGATGCGCAGCACCGGAATGCCCCAGGCGTCCTTGGTGTCCTTGTCGATCTCGACGTAGTTCTGGTGGTTGGGGAGGCACTCGCCGAAGCCGTAGAAGCCGAAATGCCACGGCCCGGGGTCCCGCAGCGCCCGCTTCCAGTCGGCCCCAAAGCCGGGAAGATCGGTGCCGCGCTCCCACCCTTCGCGCCCCGCGCCGCCCTGATAGGCGTAGCCGCGCAGGAACGAGGACTTGGGACCGCCCTGCAGGTTGCGGAACCGCGGGAGGTAGATCCCGTTGGGACGCCGGCCGACGGGGTTCCGGTCGGCGGGCGCGTCGATCTTGCCGTTCGCGCCGCCACCCATGATGTGGTCCATCAGGTTATGCCCCAGCTCGCCGCTCGAGTTGGCCAGCCCGGTGGGAAACTCCGGCGTCGCCGAGTTGAGCAGGATACGCGCCGACTCGAGCGTCGAGGCACAGAGAAACACCACGCGGCCGCGGAACTCGAGGGCGTGTTTCGTCTCGCCATCGATCACGCGCACGCCCGTCACCCGACCGCGCCGGCGGTCGTAGATCAGACTGTGGACGACGCTGTGTGGCCGCAGCGTGAGCTTCCCGGTCAGGCGCGCGGCGGGGAGCGTCGCATTGATGGAGCTGAAGTACGACCGCGTGATGCAGCCGCGCTCGCAGTAGCCGCAGTAGTGGCAGGCTTTGCGGTCGTTGTGATCGTCGGTGAGAATGGCGCAGCGGCCGATGGTGAGCACCCGCTCGCCCGGCCAGTGCTTCGCGACGGCGTCGCGCACGACCGTCTCGCCGCAATTCAGGTCCATCGGGGGCAGGAACTGGCCGTCGGGCAGCTGGGGAAGCCCCAGCTTTTCGCCGCTCACGCCGATGAACCGCTCCACGTGGTCGTACCACGGCGCGATGTCGGCGTAGCGGATCGGCCAGTCGACGGCGACCCCGTCCTTCAGGTTCGCCTCGAAGTCGAGGTCGCTCCAGCGGTAGACCTGCCGGCCCCACATGATGGAGCGTCCACCCACCTGGCGCCCGCGCAGGAACAGGAACGGCTTGTCGGCCGGCGTGGTGTAGGGGTTCTCGTGGTCGTTGACGAAGAACTTGGACGACCACTCGTCGCAGGCGTAGCACTCTCGCTGGATGGGCTGGTCCGCCGCCCGGGCGCGCCGGTCGTCCAGGCCGCGGAACCGCACCCCCCAGGGAGGCACGTGCTC
>DATICZ010000224.1:0-68757 GCA_035456525.1 Gemmatimonadales bacterium | reverse complement strand
ATCTCGTACACGGCGCCCTCCGGTCCACCCCCCGCGAGCGCGAGCCCGATGCGCCCGCGCTGCGTGGGACGGACGATCCGCGGCTTCACGGATCGCTCAGGCGGTTGCGGCCTGCGCCGGGTGGTGCGCATGCTTGATGGCCTTCGGCGCCTTGGCCTTGGAGCGGGCGACCACGCGGGTCAGCTCTTCCACCCGCTTGGTCAGCGTCACGATTTCCTTCCGCGTGGGCACGCCGATCTGATGCAGCGCGGCGGTCATCCCGGTATCGAACGGGTTGCCGATCCGGCTGATGGCCCGGCCGGCGTTGTCCCGCACCCGCTCGCCCACCCGCTCCACGCGCGAGAACACCTTCTCCAGACGCGATTTGTTCAGCTTCTCCACTCCCTGGCCCTTTTTCACCAGCGAGCCGAACAGCTTCCCGCCCTCTTCGCCCGCCAGGGCGAACGCCCCCAGGCCCGCGAGCCAGATCTGCTGCGCGGACCGGCGGATGGTGCGGGGCTCCAGATTCTTCTTCGTCTTCTTCATCGCTCCTCCACCTCAGTCCGGATTCGGGTACGATGACGCACGCGGGGCGGACTTCCCCGCGGGCGCCGACCGGGGGGCCGGCGGCCTGCGCCGCGCCCCACCTGGGTCAGCGATTCCTCGAGTTGGCGCAGGCCGGTGCGCAGGAGATCCAACTCCCCCGGCGGAGGCCCAGCCCGCCGCTTCGCTTCGGATACCGGCGCGAGCAGGCGGTCCATTTCGCGCCGCAGGGTACGAACCCCGCTGGCGAGCAGGCGCTCGCCGCTGCGGATGATCTCGTGCAGGGCATCGGCCGAGAGAAACGACACCCCACGCCGCTCGCCTTCCGAGATCACCTGCGCCAGGACCTGGCCCGTCACGTCCGCCCCGGTCGCGTTGTCCACCACGCGGACTTGGTCGCCGCGCCGGATCAGTTCCGGAATCTCGTCGAGCGAGATGTAGCGGCTGTCGGCTGTGTCGTAGAGCTTGCGACTGCCGCCCCGGTAGCGTTTGATCACTCGTGTCATCGCTGCACCCTGGCGTTTTCGGTTTCCGCAGTGCGTCAGACACTCCTGCCGCACTGCGACAAATCCTAGGTGTTGGCGGATGAAACGGCCCTGAATCGGGGATGAGCGCTTTGGGGCCGCTTCACCGGACCGGGGGTTCAGGCTAGTTTGCGGGAAGGCCGTTCCCGACTTCCGAGGAGCATGTTCATGATTCTGTCATCCGCGATACGGCGTCTGGCCGCTGTGGCCGGCGTGGCGACAGCCGGGCTGGCCGGCGCCGCGCTCGTAGCCGCCCCGGCGTCTCCGCTTCCCACTGTCACTGTGTACAAGAGCCCCACCTGCGGCTGCTGTACGAAATGGATCGCGCACCTGCGCGCGGCCGGGTTCACGGTCGTCGCCCACGACACCGACGACTTGAACGGCGTGCAGAGCGCCTTCGGCGTCCCGTTCCGGCTCGGGTCGTGTCACACGGCCAAGGTGGGGAAGTACGTGATCGAGGGGCATGTGCCCGCGGACCTGATCCAGAAGCTGCTCGCCGACCAGCCGCGGGTCGTCGGGCTCGCGGTCCCGGGGATGGTCACCGGCTCACCCGGGATGGAAGGACCGGGGGCCGAGGCCTACGACGTGGTGGCGTGGGACCGTGCGGGCAAGACGACGGTCTACGCGCACCGCCAGCCGTGATCGATCAGCCCGATTCTCTCGAGGAAGAGTTCCCGCTCGGTGACGGCACCGCCGACGGGGAGGCGACGGTCGCCTGTCCGCATTGCGGCGAGGTGAACACCCTCACCCTCGACCCCGGGGGCGGCGCCGCGCAGGAGTATGTGGAGGATTGCCAGGTGTGCTGCCGTCCCTGGCGGGTCGTGGTGCGCTACGGCCTCGACGGCGGCGCGGCGGTCAGCGCCGAGCCGCTGTAGAGCGGCTCGGCCGCGCCGCGGCCCGTCGGTTCACCTGGCGGCTTCGAAGCGCCGCGTGATCTCGGGCCAGTTCACCAGGTTCCACCAGGCCGTGATGTAGTCCGGCCGCCGGTTCTGGTATTTCAGATAGTAGGCGTGTTCCCACACGTCGAGTCCCAGCAGCGGGATCTTTCCGTCCATGAGCGGGCTGTCCTGATTCGCGGTGGAGTACACCTCCAGCTTCCCGCCGCTCGCGGCGAGCCACGCCCAGCCGCTCCCGAACCGGGTCGTCGCGGCGGCCGTGAACGATTCCTTGAACTTGGCGAACCCGCCCAGCGTCGTGCCGATCGCATCGGCCAGCTTGCCGCTCGGCTCGCCGCCGGCCTTGGGGGCCATGCTGGTCCAGAACAGCGAGTGGTTGTGATGGCCGCCGCCGTTGTTGCGCACCGCCGTCCGGATGTTCTCGGGGACGCCAGCGATGCCGCGCAACAGCTCGTCCAGGCTCTTCTGGTGCCACTCCGGGTGCTTGTCGAGCGCGGCGTTGAGATTGTTGACGTAGGCCTGATGGTGCTTGCCGTGGTGGATCTGCATCGTCTGGGTGTCGATGTGGGGCTCGAGGGCCGCGAAATCGTACGGCAGGGGAGGCAGGGTATGGGGCATGGTGCGCTGTACTCCGGGATCTAGAGGAGATGAGGAAAATGGCCACGGCTGTTCGGGAAATCAAACGCCGCCGTTGCGGTGAATAGTTCCCGCGACGACATTTCGGCCCTCATCCCCGAACCGTTCCGTGCAGGAGAGCTCACCAGTGTTCGACGCCACGTCCAGCACGCCGCGCGTGGGTGACCCGGCTCCCGATTTCACGCTGCCCTCCACGGCGGGGACGGACGTGACCCTGTCGGGCTTTCGCGGTCGCAAGAACGTGCTGCTGGCGTTCTACCCCCTCGCGTTCACGAGCACGTGCACGGCGGAGAACTGCTCCTTCAGCGAGAGCTTCGACGCGTTCGACGGCGCCGACACCGTGGTGTTGCCGATCAGCGTCGATTCCGTCGCCACCCTCAAGGAATACAAGGCGAAGTACGCCATGCGGCAGGACCTGTTGAGCGATTTCAAGCGCGACGTCTGCCGCCGCTATGGGACGCTCCTGGACGACAAGTTCTACTCGAGTCGCGCCTATTTCGTCATCGACCGGCAGGGCGTCCTGCGCTGGCAGCACACCGAGGCCAAGCTCGGCGACCGGCGCGACGATGCCGAGCTGCTCCGCGTCATCCGCTCGCTGTGACCGACGCCCTCCGGCTCCTCGCCCGGCCTGACAAGTGGTACCTCGGGGCGGGGGACGGACTGATCTGGGCGCCGCCGTTCCCGCGCTGGCTGGAAACTCCGGGGTTCTGGGACGAGGCGCACATCTTCCAGTATGCGATCGCGCCGGGATTCACCGTGAGCTTCGTCGTGGACGGCGCGCCGCTCCCGGCCCGCTGCCGCCGGCGGAGCTGGTCGCCGGCCGCCCTCACCCTCGAATACGACCTCGGGTCACTGCGCGCGCGGGAGACGCGCAGCGCGCCGGGCGGCGCCCTGACCACCCGGTGGGATGTGCGCAACCCCGGCGCGCGGCCGGTGACGCTCGACGCCATCGCATGGACGGCGGTGGACGGGGAGGATCTCTCGGCCGGCGGCGTCACGGCGCGGCGCGGCGCGCTGTCGTTCGTGCGGGCCGTGAGGGATCGCCAGGAGCACCATGCCGCGGTGCGCTCGCTCCTCGCGCTGACTCCCTCGGCACAGTCGTTCGCCGGCTACCGCTCGCAGGGGAATGCCGCGGCCCTGCCTCCCCGGTTCGAAGTGACACCGTTCTGGGACCGGTACCAGCGGTCCGGCCGGTTGCGTCGCGAGCTGCACCTGGGCGGGATCGAGCCGCGGGGTGTCGTCTTCCTCGGGGTGCAGCGTCGTTTCCGGATCGCGGGGCGGGGCAGCGCCTCGTTCGAGGGGGCGCTCACGCTCGCGCTCGAAGGAGGGCCGCCGACGTCGCGCCGCGGCGCCGGCGATTGGCGTCGCTTCTTCGCGGGCGTGCCGCAGTTTCACTGCAGCGACCCCTACCTCGATCATCAATGGTGGTATCGCTGGTACGGGCTCCGCCTCCACGGTATCGCGCCAGGGGCGGCGCCGAGTTACCGGCACCCGACCGTGTGCGAGGGCATCCACTATTTCCACACGCCCATCAGCTACAGCGCCCAGTGTCATCTGCGGGAGCTGCGGTGGCTGCGGGACCCGGCCTGGGGGCGTGGCGTCCTCCGCACCTTTCTCGATCACCAGCGCCCCGATGGATCGCTCCCGGGCCGCATCCCGGCCGACCACGTGGAGGGGCCCGATTTCTACCACGCCGACTGGGGCGGCGCCGTGCTGGCGCTCGACGCGGTCCATCCCGAGGCGTCGTTTCGCCGTGAGGCGTACGCCGGTCTGGCCCGTTACGCCGACTGGCTGCGCCGCACGCGGGACCGGGACGAGAGCGGCATGGTGGACGTCGTGGACCAGCAGGAAACCGGTCAGGAATACACATCGCGATACGTCGCCGTCGATCCCACGGCGGACCGCGACGAGTGGGCGAACCGCATCCGGTTGAAGGGCATCGATGCGACGGTGTACGCTTACCGCCTGTTCCGCGCGCTGGCGTATCTCGCCGCGGAGATCGAGCCGGCGGCCGCGGACCGGTGGCACACGGCGGCCGACCGCACGCGGCAGGCGGTGCGCGGCGTGATGTGGGACCCGGAGCTCGAGATGTTCAGCGACGTGGATCCGCGGCTGGGCCGTCGCACCGGGGTGAAGGCCGCGGTGTGCTTCTATCCGTACGCTACCGATCTCGTCGACCACCAGCATCTCGCCGGACTGCGCCGCCATCTGTTCAACCGCCGGGAATTCTGGACGGCGTTCCCCGTGCCCTCGGCGAGCATGGACGACCCGAACTTCAATCCCGATGCGGAGTGGAAAGGGAAGCGCCACCTCTGCCCGTGGAACGGCCGTGTCTGGCCGATGACCAACTCGCACGTCGTGGATGCCCTGGCGCAGGTGGTCCGGGCGCACCGGCCGGAGTGGGCGCCGCGGCTGGGCGACCTGCTGCGGCGCCTCGTGCGCATGATGTCCGATGAGGGCCGCCCCGACCGGCCCAACGCGTTCGAGCATTACCACCCGGGGACCGGCCGCCCCAGCCGGTACCGCGGGATCGACGACTATCAGCATTCGTGGCTCATCGATTTGATCGTGTCCCATGTGCTCGGCGTGCTGCCGCACGGCGCGACCGGGCTCACCGTTCATCCCCTGGCACTCGGTATCGCAGCGGCGCGGGTGGCGGGCCTGCCCGTGGCCGGCCACCGCGTGGCCATCGCCATCGCCGGACCGGGATACCGCGTGCACGTGGATGGTCTCCGCGCCGGCAGCGGGCGGGTGGGCGAGCCGCTCACCGTGGACTTCTGACGTGCGTCGCGTCGCGCTGCTCGCAGTGGGTGCCGGAGCGGATGCGGCCTGGGATTTCCTGAGCGCACTTCGCGACATCACGCCGCGCCGGCTCGCGCCGGACGGCTGGTCGGAGGCGATCGCGCAGACCGACCTGCTCTGGGTGCATACCGAGGAGGAGCCGTTTCCGATGCCCCGGGAGGTCGTCGTCCCATGGGTGGAACGGGGCGGCCGCCTGCTGCTCACGCAGCGTGCCGTCGCCCGCGTGGTCGCCCTGGGGCTCGAATCCGACGGCCCCAACGACACGGCGGTCCGGCTCTGGCGGCACGAGGACGACGAGTTCTGGTTCCCGGACATGCGGTCGTTCGGGGCGTTCCCCCACGTGCGGGGGCTGGCAGCGTTCGGGAGTCACCCGCTGTTCGAGGGGCTCGCGCAAGGCGCCTTCGTGTGGGCGCCGAGCGAAGGGGAGCGGTTCGTGCAGACGACGTACGCCCGCGGCCGGCGTCCGGCGCGCGGCCGGGTGGTGGCGTGCGAGCGATCCTACATCCACGTCAACGCGGATCGGGTGGTCGCCTGGGAATACGAGGTCGGTGCGGGCGGCGTGCTGTGCATCGGGGCGTTCGTCGTGCTGGGGGCGCGCGACGCGCTGCTGGCGCGGCAGCTGCGCACTGTGCTCGCGAATGCGCTCGCCGGGCAGGGGATTCCCCACCAGAGCCGCGAGGTCCCCGCCGCCGCGTGGCCGGAGCCCGGGCGCCGGGCGCACGAGGACCCGAACCTCGTGCTACCCGACCGCGTGCGGTTCGACGGTCCGTTACCCGGTCTGGACTCCCCGCTGCACGTCGCGAGCCGGGCGCTTTCCGACGAGGCCGTGACGCTGGCCGGCCGGCGCGTCCTCATCGTGGGCGGCGAGCAACGCGGCATGCGGGAGATCTGGGCGCACCCCTACCGGCTGCTGCGCGATCTCAGGGTCACCGTGGGCGGTGAAGCACCGCTCATCCGCGACGCGCAGATCACACCGCTCCTGATCCAGCGGCATCTCGTGAGCCGGGCCAGGATCGTCGAAGAGACTGTGACGAGCGCCCTGGATCACCCGATCGTGCTGATCGAGTACCGGCCGGAGAAGGTGGGACGCGCCCGCGGACTGCGCGCGCCGACCGAGCTGTGGCTCAAGTGGCAGGTGGACTTGCGGCGCACCTGGCCGTATCCCGCGGGCGCGGGCGGAGACCTGCGCTATCGGTTGGCGCCGCACGGCGCCACCCTGGTCGTGACCGACGCGACGGGATTGCCGCGGGCGGCATTCGTCGTGAGCGGGGGAGCCGTCGAATGGCGCCTCCAACCGGTCGAGGAGGAGCCGGTCCTCTCGTGCGAGCTGCGGACGGCGCTCGAGGCGCCGTTCCGGCTCGCGGTACTGGGGGGCGCGTCCCGCGCCGAGCTCGATGGCGCGGTGGCCGCGTTGGGTCGTCGCGGCGTCGCCGGGCTCTCCGCGCAGCGGTCGCGTCACGAGGGCCAGGTGCAGGAACATCTCGTCCAGCTGCGCTCGCCCGAGCCGGGGCTCAACAGCGCGTTCGAATGGGCCAAGAGCCGCCTCGACGGGTGCTTCGTGGAGACGCCGGGCGTGGGGCGCTCGCTCATCGCCGGGTACGCGCCGTCCCGCCCCGGGTGGGGGGACGGGCGTCCCGGCTACGCGTGGTACTTCGCACGAGACGCGTGCTGGACCGCGTTCGCACTGCTCGCCGCGGGTGACTATGCGGGCTGCCGGCTCGTGCTGCGGTTTCTGGGTTCGACCCAGGACGTGAGCGGCAAAGTGATCCACGAGTACACCACGAGCGGACTCGCCCATTACGACGCGGCCGATGCGACGCCGCTGTATCTGCTGCTGGCCGGCCGCTACGCGGCGTGGACCGCCGACCTCGCGTTTCTCGCCGAACGGTGGCCCGAGATCGAGCGCGCCTATCGGTTCTGTCTCGAGACCGACACCGACGGCGACGGGCTCATCGAGAATACGCGGGTGGGGCACGGGTGGATCGAGATGGGGCCGCTCTCGGGCGCGCACGTGACGCTCTATCTCGCGAGCATCTGGGTGGCCGCGCTCACCGCGCTCGAGCCCGTCGCCCTGGCACTCGGCCACCGCGCGCTTGGCCAGGAGCTGGCGGAGCGCGCGGCGCGGGCCCGCGCCCGCATCGCCCGGCAGTTCCGGATGGCCGACGGGTACGCGCTGGGTCTGCTGGCCGACGGCACGCAACAGCGCTCGCGCACGGCGCTGACGGCCGTGGCCCTGCTGCTCGATGCGGTCGACCCGGCGCCGGCGACCGCGTGGCTCGATGCCATCGCGTCCCCGGGGTTCTCCACGCCCTGGGGCGTGCGCCTGATTCCCCGCGAGGACCCACACTACAGTCCCGCGGGTTACCACAGCGGCGCCGTCTGGCCGCTCTACACGGGGTGGGTCAGCCTCGCCGAGTTCGCCTGCCATCGCGCGGAGCAGGGGTTCGCCCACCTGCTGGCGAACGCCCGGCTGCCGTTCGCGCACGGACAGGGATCATTTGCCGAGGTGCTGGACGGCGATCTCGGAACGCCCGCCGGCGTCTGTCCTGATCAGGCGTGGTCCGCGGCGATGCTCGTGTCTCCGGTGATCGAGGGAATGCTCGGCGCTCGGCCGGATGCCCTCGCCAGCCGGCTGACGTTGACGCCGCACCTGCCTTCGGGATGGCGCGCGTGCGAATGGCGCGGCCTGCACGTGGCGCATACGACGCTGGACGTCCGGGTCGCCGCGCTGCCGGACCGGGTGCAGGTGCGCGTGCGGCGGACCGCCGGTGGGCATCTCGCGGTGACCGTCGCCCCGGCGCTGCCGGCGGGGCGTAAAGTCACCGAAGCACGGGTGGATGACGAGCGGCTCACGCCACGCATCTCGGAGGCCATGGGATGCCGGCACGCGGCGGTGACCCTCGAGCTGGCCGACGAGCACGAGGTCGAATTCTGGCACGCGAAAGAGTGAAGCCGGCTATTGCCCGGCGACGCGGACCGGAACCGTGCTCGACCCCAGGAGGACCCGCCCCAGCTGACCCTGCGTGCCGTCCCCCCAGCAGTACAGCACCAGCCCGCCGGCGAGGCCGCACGTGAACGCCGCGCCGGCGCGCAGATCGGCGAAGTGCAGGCCGCCCCGGACCGAGACCGGCGTCGCGCGCGGGGCTTGCGAGCTGTCGCCCAGCTGACCGCTGCCGTTTGCTCCCCAGCACCAGGCGAGGCTGTCGGCGGCGATGCCGCACGCGTGCTGGCCGCCGGCCGTGATCGTCCGGAACGCGAGTCCACCGGCCACCGGTGCAGGTGTGACGACGATGGTGTCGGTGCCCCCCGTGCCCGTCTGGCCGCTCGCGTTTCGTCCCCAGCAGTAGGCCGCGCCGGACGCGGTGAGGCCGCAGGTGATCTCTCCTCCGGCCGAGATCGCCGTGAACCGCAATCCCCCGCCCACGGCCGTGGGAACGTTCCGGCCATTGGTCGAGCTGTCACCCAGCTGGCCCGCCTGATTGGCGCCCCAGCACGCGGCCGTCGAATCACTGGCCAGCGCGCAGGTGTGAGCGGCTCCGGTGGTGATGGCGAGCCACGGCGTGTCGCCGAAGATCGCCGTCGGCGTCGTGCGATCGACGCCGCCGCCGACGCCGAGCTGTCCGGCGCCATCCGCCCCCCAGCACGATCCATGGCCGTCGCCGGCGAGCCCGCAGACATGCGCGCCGCCCAGCGCGATGGTCACGAACCGCAGCCCCGTGGCGACGGCGGTCGGCGTCGCCGGATCCCCGGGATTTCCGTCCCGCCCCAGCCGGCCGTTGACTTGGCGTCCCCAGCAATACGCCACTCCGCTGCGATCGAGCGCGCAGGTCGAGGCACCCCCGGCGACGGCGGCGGTCTGCTCGGGGAGCAGGGCCACGCGGCGCGGCGCTGCCTCGAGGAAGGAGGCGGTGCCGGTGCCGACTTGGGCGTCGTCGTTGTCCCCCCAGCAGTACGCGTGGTGGTTGTTGGCGACGGCGCAGGTGTGGTTGGCGCCGGTGGAAATCGAGTGGAAGACCAGCGGCGTCACGAAGACGGTGACGGAGCCGGAGACCGTGCCGGCGAAGGCCCGCACCGTGGTCGAGCCCGGCCGGCGGGCGCGGACCGTGCCGAGCGCGTTGACCAGCGCGACGATCGTGGTGTCGGCCGAGCCCCAGCTCACCGCGCGATCGGGGAGCACGTTGCCGGCCGAGTCCCGCACCAGGGCGGACAGGCGCAGCGTGTCGTCGGTGATGACGACGGCGGAGTCGGGTGAGAGCGTGACGCTGGCGGGCGGTGCCGGCGGGGGCGGGTAGGGTGCGGGCGGCACGAACGGCCCCTCGCACGCCGCAAGGGCGATGAGCAGCGCGGCAGCCGGTCGGTGCATCGCCAGGGTTTCCTCCGCAGCAGAATAACCCTAGGTTACCCCGCGCGATGGCCTCCGTCACCCTCCTCGGGCTCACCAAGCGGTTCAGCTCCGGCGCGCCAGCGCTCCAGGATCTCACCTTGGAGGTGGCGGACGGGGAGTTCCTCGTCCTGCTCGGGCCGTCGGGATGCGGCAAGACCACGGCGTTGCGCTGCATCGCCGGTCTCGAGGAGCCCACGGCGGGGGAGATCCGGATCGGCCCGCGAAACGTGACGCTCCTGCCGCCGGGCGATCGCGACGTCGCCATGGTCTTTCAGAACTACGCGCTCTATCCGCACCTCACCGTGCGGGAGAACATCGCCTTCCCGCTCGAGATGCGCCGCACGCCGGAGGCGGAGGTCGTCCGTCGCGTGCGGCAGGCGGCCGACCGACTGGGCCTGGGCGACTTGCTGGAGCGACGCCCCGGAGAGCTGTCGGGGGGCCAGCGCCAGCGCGTGGCGCTGGGACGCGCCATCGTGCGCCAGCCGCGCGTGTTCCTGTTCGACGAGCCGCTCTCCAATCTCGACGCGCGGCTGCGCGTCGAGATGCGGGCGGAGCTCCTGACCCTGCACCGCGACCTCGGCGCGACGATGATCTTCGTCACGCACGACCAGATCGAGGCGATGACCATGGGGCAGCGCATCGCCGTGCTGCACGAGGGGCGGCTGCGCCAGCTCGGCGCCCCCGCCGACGTGTACCGCGCGCCGGCCGATGCCTTCGTCGCCGCGTTCCTCGGCAGTCCCGGCATGAACATCCTGGCTGGCGCGCCGGAGCCGGAGCGCAAGCGGGTGGTGATCAGCGGATCGCTCCGGTTCCGCATGCCGGCGAACGTACTCGGGCCCGTCCAGATCGGTATCAGGCCCGAGCACCTGAGCCTCGGCGTCGAGGGGGAGGGCGTGGGAGACGCAACGGTCCGTATGATCGAGCCCCTGGGGAGCGATACGCTGGTGCACCTCGATGCGGGCGGCACCCGTCTCGTGGCCAAGGTGCCAGGGATTCCGCTCCTCGCCTCGGGCATGGGAGTGGGGGTGCAGGTGGAGCCGGCCAACGTGCATCTGTTCGATGGCGGAGGCGCGCGCATCGGATGAAGTGTGCATTCCTCTTCGTCGCCGCCCTGGCCGTGGGCGCCTGCGGGGCGGCTGCGCCCGCCGATGGACGCACCGAGCTGGAGCTCGCCAATTGGGCCGATTACCGGGAAGCGGACCTCGAGAACCGGGTGCTCGCCCCGTTCGAGTGGAGCCACCCGGGGATCACGGTCCAGCAGCAGAGCGCCGGCACGGGGCAGGCGGAGTATCGCGAGCGCATCCTCACGTCGATCGCGGCGGGCCACCCCCCGGACGTGCTCCTGCTCGACAACATCGACGTCCCGGCGTTCACGAACCGCGGGGTGCTGCTCGATCTCGCGCCCTACCTCCCGCGCCTGGGCATCGACCTCGCGCGCTATGATCCGACCGTGCTCGACGTATTCCGCCGCGGCGCCGCCGTATACGCGCTGCCCAAGGGATACACGCCGATGGTCATCATGTACAACAAAGACCTGTTCGATCAGGCCGGCATCCCGTATCCGACCGGCGACTGGACGTGGGACGACTTCCTGCGGATCGCGCACGCACTGACGCGCGACACCGACGGGGACGGGCAGGTGGACCAGTGGGGCACGGCGTACGACCGGCGCTACTTCCTCTGGGCCGCGTGGCTGTGGTCCGGGGGCGGCGACATCCTGTGCGCCGGCGGCTGGCGGGCGTCGGGCTGCCTCGACTCACCGGCGAGCATCGAGGCGATTCGCTGGTATACCGGTTGGGTGACCCGCGACAGCATCGTGCCGCGCGCCCACAATCTGCGTCGCTCCCTGGGTGACAATCTGCGGCTGTTCTACTCGGGCAAGGTCGCAATGCTCACGAGCGGACATTTCTGGATTCCGAACGTGCGGCCGTACACCGAGGACGGGCGGCTGCGGGTGGGGTTCGCGGAAATCCCGCACCGCGCGGGCTCGGCTCCCCAGACCGTGATCTACGCGTCGGGACTCGCGGTTCCGGCGACGGCGCTCCATCGCAAGCTCTCGGTCCAGCTCGCCGCGTACCTGGCCGACTCGCTGGCCCAGTCGATCCGGGCTGCGGGCGGCCTCGAGCTGCCCAGCCTCACCGCGGCGGCCCAGGCGCTGGCGATTCTCGATACGACCGGATGGGAAGCGGTCTTCCTGCGCGCCAGCCGGCACGCCCGCATCCCGTGGGGGGCGCGCATCGAGCCCTGGCGCGAGGTGGAAGCTGCGCTCCCCGACATGATGGATCGCATCACCCTCGAGCACGTCGATCCCGCGGTCGCGGCGCGCGAGATGGCGCTGCGGCTCGACCGCTTGCTGGCACAGGACCAATGAAACTGGGGTGGCGCCTCGCGGCGTCCCTGGTCGCGGTGGCCGGCGGCCTGGCGGCCCTCGGCGTGGGCCATGCCGCCGCCCGGAAAGCCGGCTGGGAAGCGGCGGCCCGGGCGGCCCAGACCGCGGCCGCGTATCTGGCGATCGTGACGCCGGCGTCGAGCCCAACCGGCGGCGCGAGCTACGATCTCGCGCGGCTGCTGGTGCAGGCGCGCGGACTTGGCCGGTTGCCGAGATGGCGGGGGCAGATCGAGGTGTACCACGGGACCGCGCCGTTGGTGCGGGCGGCCGATCCGCCGCTCTCCGCCGCGCTGTTCAGCGAGCTGCGCCAGCGCGAAGCGACTCGGCAGCTGGACGACGTCGTGGTGGCGCCGTTGAAGGACCGGGATGATTGGGACGTCGTCGGCGCCGTCACCGTCCGCCCGGCGGCGACCGAACCGCTGCTCGCCGGCTGGAACCTCGTGCTGCTCGTCCTGCTCGCGCTCGCCGGCGCGTTGGCGCTGAGCGGTGGCCGCCGCGCCGTGGTCGTTTGCGCCGCCGTCGCCGTCCTGGTCGGATGGGTCGCCCAGCGGGAAGCGGTGCAGGGACGGAGAGACGCCACTGCCCGCTGGCTGAACCAGACCGGCCTGCTGCTCGAGGAAGCGGCCGCACGGTTTCCCGTACGAGTCTGGCCCCCCCTCGATCGACTGGCCCGCCTCGCCCCGCAGTCGGACCTCGCCGTGGCCGACAGCGGGCCCACCGAAGTGCGCCGCGTGACCGTCGCCGGCGTGCCGCACGCGGAAATCCGCGTGCGGCTCGGCTTTGACCGGTGGGTGGTGCTGCGGGATTTCGCGGGGGACAATGCCGGCGGCTGGCTCGTGCTCACGATGGTGCTCGCCGCCCTGGGGCCGCTCGGGGCACTGCTCCTGGGATGGATCGAGCGATCCCGGGTTCGCCCGGGGGCGCTGCGCGAGACGATGGCCGCCTGGGGATTCCTTGCCCCCGCGACGCTGCATCTCGTGGCGTTCTCCTTCGGTCCGATGCTCTTCGCGCTGTACCTCGCGCTGCATCGCTGGAGTCCCATCGAGCCAGCCCGCCCCTTCGTCGGGCTCGCGAACTTCGTGACGGTGGTGCGTGATCCACTCGTGTGGGTGTCGCTGCGGAACACGCTGCTCTACACCCTGCACGTGCCGGTCGCGATGGCCATCGCACTGGGAATGGCCTTGCTGCTGCGCCGGCACTCGCGTGCCACGCGCCTGGTACGCACGGTGTTCTTCCTTCCCTACGTCTCGTCCGCCGTGGCGATCGCCCTGGTCTGGCAGTGGATGTATCACCCGGACTTCGGCCTGCTCAACTATCTGGTCGGGCTGGTCGGCATCCGGCCCGTCGACTGGCTGGGCAACCCGCGCACGGCGCTGCTCGCCGTGATGCTCGTCTCGATTTGGGTGCAGGTCGGCTACCAGATGGTCGTGTTCCAGGCCGGGTTGCAGGGGATCCCGCGGGACTACCTCGATGCGGCGCGAGTGGACGGCGCGAACGCCTGGCGGCGTTTCTGGCGCGTCACGTTTCCCTTGCTCCGGCCCGTCACGCTGTTTGTGCTCGTGACCGGCATCATCACCTCGTTCCAGGTGTTCACGCTGGTGTATGTGCTCACCGACGGCGGACCGTTGCACGCGACCGACGTCCTGGTCTACCGCATCTACCAGCTGGCGTGGGAATTCCTGCAGTTCGGGCCGGCGAGCGCCCTGGCGCTGTTGCTGTTCGCGCTGCTGTTCGTCGCTACCTGGATGCAGTTCCGGCTGCTCGGCAGGCAGGTCCAGTATGCCTGACGCGCCCGCAGTGATCGCCTCGCGGAAGGGGAAGGTCCGCTGGGGCCGGTGGTCGCGGCTCTCGCTGGTCGGCATCGTCGGGGTGACGATGGCGCTGCCCTTCCTCTACATGCTGACCACGTCGCTCATGGACGAATTCGAGGTGATGCGCTACCCCCCGGCCATCCTGCCCGCGCATCCGAAATTCGACAACTACGGCTCGGCCCTGACGGCGCTGCCGTTCTGGCGCTTCTTCGTGAACTCCGCCGTCGTCTCCGTCGTCGTCGTGACCGGGCAGGTGCTCACCAGCGCGGCTGCGGCCTATGCGTTCGCCCGCCTCCGGTTCCCGGGCCGTGACCGCGTTTTCCTGTTGTTTCTCGCCGTCCTGATGGTCCCGGCCGTCGTGCTGCTCATTCCCCGGTTTCTGATCGTGACCTCCCTCGGCTGGGTGAACAGCTACGCGGGCCTGATCACGACCGAGCTGGTCACCGTGTGGGGGATCTTTCTGCTGCGGCAGTTCTTCCAGACGCTGCCGCGGGAGCTGGAGGACGCGGCCCGGCTCGACGGCGCCGGAGAGTGGCAGATCTTCTGGAAGGTGGTGCTGCCGCTGTCACGTCCCGCGCTGGCTACGCTGGCGGTATTCGGGCTGGTGGATCAGTGGAAGAGCTTCCTCTGGCCGCTCGTGGTCACGCGCTCGGTGCGCATGCAGGTGGTCGAGGTCGGCATCGCCTCGTTCCACGGGATCTACTACACGAACTGGCCGTATCAGATGGCCGCGGCGGTGACGGCGGTCGTGCCGCTCGTGGTGTTGTTCTTCCTCGCTCAGCGCTACTTCGTCAAAGGCATCCAGCTCAGCGGTCTGAAGTAGCCGGGGAAACATCGTCAGACCGCTGTCGGGTATGAGGTTGCTGGACGACGTGAACGTTTCTTCATCCAGTCACGCCCCTTCCTTCACCAATTCCCGCCTACTCTGAAGCCGGCGTCGGATGTGGCATCGCGGGCGCGGCCGGCGCCTGGTGGTGGCCGGCGGTGATCATGCCGGTCGCCCGGGTCCAGATGGCCCACGCGCCGGCAGCCAGCACCAGAACGGCCAGGGCGCGTCTCCGCCACAGGCTCGTCATGACGAAACGCCGCAGGCCGAACGCGGCGAAGCTCAGCGCGGGCAGCGTGCCCGCGCCGAACGCGAGCATCGCGAGCGCACCGCGAGCGGGATCGGCGAGCGCGACGGGGATGCTGAGCGCCGAGTACACGAGGCCGCACGGCAGGAAGCCGTTCGCGATCCCGAAGGCGAGTTGTGCGGCGGGGGCGGTGGTATGCGCGGCGCGGCTGGCGGCGCTGGTGAGCCCCCGCGGGATGAGACGAGGCTCGGGGACGAGTCCGGCGAGAGCGAGGGCGAACCACAGCAGCAGGGCCGCCGCGACCACGGCCGGAAGCCACGGCGGACCCGGCAGGAGATGCCCGGCGGCGCCGGCGAAGGCGCCGAGCAGTGCGTACGTGCCGATGCGCCCGGCGTGCCAGGCGGGCAGCCCGCGCGGCACGCGGGTGCAGGACGCTGCGAAGGCGCCGCACATGGCG
Source organism: Gemmatimonadales bacterium (assembly GCA_035456525.1). GTDB lineage: Bacteria > Gemmatimonadota > Gemmatimonadetes > Gemmatimonadales > GWC2-71-9 > DASTHG01. Next base: position 53,263 of record DATICZ010000224.1, on the reverse strand, counting down.
ACGCAATGCACGCTGCCGAGCAAGCCGGTGAGAAACGCGGCACCGAGGAGGTACACGACGCCATGGAATATACCGGGGTGAAGAACGTGGACGAGCCTCGCTACGACAACCAGATCGTCAAGATGTTCGTCATCGCGACCGTCGTGTGGGCGGTCGTGGGCATGCTCGTCGGCGTCTGGATCGCGCTGGAGCTCGCGTGGTGGCCCGCGAATCTGGGGCTGTCGTTCACGACCTTCGGGCGGCTGCGGCCGCTGCATACCAATGCCGTGATCTTCGCCTTCGCGGGGAACGTCTGCTTCTTCGGGATCTACCACTCGATGCAGCGCCTCCTCAAGACGCGGATGTACAGCGACCTGCTCTCACGGCTCCACTTCTGGGGCTGGCAGCTCGTCATCGTCTGCGCCGCGATCACCCTGCCGCTCGGCCTCACCGAATCGAAGGAGTATGCCGAGCTGATCTGGCCGATCGACGTCCTGATCACCGTCGTCTGGGTGATCTTCGCCGTCAACTTCTTCGGCACGATCGCCATCCGCAAGACGCAGCACCTGTACGTCGCGCTCTGGTTCTACATGTCGTTCGTGATCACGATCGCCGTGCTGCACATCGTGAACAGCCTCGCCGTGCCGGCGACGTGGCTGCGTTCCTATCCGGTGTACGCGGGGCTCACCGACGCGCTGGTGCAATGGTGGTACGGGCACAACGCGGTGGGGTTCTTTCTCACCACCCCGTTCCTAGGGCTCATGTACTACTATCTGCCGCGCATCTCTGGGCGGCCGATCTTCAGCTACCGCCTCTCGATCGTGCACTTCTGGGCGTTGATCTTCCTCTACATCTGGGCCGGACCCCACCACCTCCTGTACTCGGCGCTGCCCGAGTGGGCGCAGACGCTGGGCATGGTCTTCAGCATCATGCTGCTCGCTCCGTCGTGGGGCGGCATGCTGAACGGCCTGCTGACCCTGCGCGGCGCCTGGGACCGTGTCCGCACCGATCCCATCCTCAAGTTCCTCGTCGTGGCCGTGAGCTTCTACGGGATGAGCACGTTCGAGGGGCCGATGATGTCCATTCGCACCGTGAACAGTCTCTCGCACAACACCAACTGGACGATCGGCCACGTGCACTCGGGGGCGCTGGGGTGGGTGGGGATGATTTCCTTCGGCGTGCTCTACTGGGTGATTCCCAAGGTGTGGAACCGCCGGCTGGCGCATCCCGACTGGCCCGCGATCCACTTCTGGCTCGCGACGATCGGCATCGTCCTCTACACGGTGTCGATGTGGGCGGCGGGACTCACCGAGGGCCTGGAATGGCGTGCCTTCGATGACGCCGGCCAGCTCCGCTACCCGAATTTCGTGGACATCGTCCACCAGCTCGCGCCGTTCTACTGGCTGCGCCTCGCGGGCGGGCTCCTCTACTTCACCGGCGCCATCATGCTCGCGGTGAACTTCTTCAAGACCATCACGGGGCGGACCATGGAGACGTCGACCGGAGCTCCCGCGGCGGCCGGAACGGAGGCGGCGTCATGAACGAGCCCGTCGCACGCGGCTACACCGCGCTGCACCGCGCGCTGGAAGGCAAGGGCGCACTGTTCGCGGCTCTCGCGACCGTCGTGATCCTGATCGGCGGCATGGTCGAGATCGTCCCGATGTTCTCGACCCGCACCGGCCCGGAGACGTTGGCGGGTGTGACGCCCTACTCCCCGCTCGAGGTCGCCGGTCGCGACGTCTACATCCGGGAAGGCTGCTATACCTGCCATACCCAGATGATCCGCCCGCTGCGCGCCGAAGTGTTGCGCTACGGCGAGTGGACCCGGGCGGGCGAGTACGCCTACGATCATCCGTTCCTGCTCGGCTCGCGCCGTGCCGGTCCCGACCTGCAGCGGGTCGGGGGCAAGTACCCCGATGCCTGGCATTTCGAGCACATGCGCGATCCGCGCAGCACCTCGCCGGGGAGCATCATGCCGGGCTACTCCTGGCTCTACGGCCGGCGCTACGACGCGGCCGACATCCAGGCCTCGCTGCGGGCGCTGCGACGCGTGGGCGTGCCCTACGGCGAGGCGGACATCGCGACCGCGCCGGCCGCGATACAGCAACAGGCCGAAGGGATCGTCGCCCGACTCGGGCAGTCCGGCATTACCACCACGACGGACCGGGAGATCGTGGCGTTGATCGCCTACCTGCAGCGCCTGGGCAAGGACGGCCGGGCGGCGATCGAAGCCGGGCAGGCACCATGAACCCGCTCCTCGATGCCGCCGCGGGCAGCGTCACGCTCGGCTGGGTTCTGGGCGTGACGACCTTGGTGTTCCTCGGCGGCTTCGTGTTCTGGGTCTGGTGGGCCTGGGCGGGTCGCAACAAGGCACGCTGGGATGCGGACAGCCGCCTCCCATTCGAGGACGGAGGAGAGTCGTGAGCAAGGAACGCACGCGCGATCAGGTCCTGGGCCACGCGGCCGAAGCGGACGGGATCGAGGAATTCGACAACCGGATGCCCAACTGGTGGCTGGGCCTGTTCTACGCCACCATCGTCTGGGCGGTGGCGTACGGGGTGCATTACCACTTCATCGCGCGCCGCTCCCAGGTCAAACAGCTCGCGGCGGAGATGGCCGCCGCCGACCGGCGCTGGCCGCGACAGGCCGCGGCGGCCGCCGACACGACCCTCGCGATGACCCACGAGGCCGTGGAAGCGGGCGAAGCGATCTTCAAGGCCAACTGCGTCTCCTGCCACGGGGAGGACTTGCGCGGGAAGATCGGCCCCAATCTGCTCGACACCATCTGGATCCACGGCGGCCGGCCGCAGGACATCTTGCACACGATCAGTGCCGGCGTCCCCGAAAAGGGGATGATCACCTGGGGTCCGATTCTCGGGCCCGAAAAGGTCGCGCAGGTGGCCGCCTACGTGGTGGACAAGAACCGCGAGGCGACCGGGCGAACGGACGACGAGCGCGAGCACGACCGTGAGGAGGAGCATCACTGACCATGCTGGGGTTTGTGGAGCGGAAGTGGATCTATGAACAGGCGGTCACCGGACCGTGGCAGCGGCTGCGCAAGGCGACCTTCGCCGCGCTGCACCTCATCCTGTTCGTGACCCCGTGGATCACCGTGAACGGCAACCCCGCGCTGCGGATCGATCTGCCGGGCCGCCGGTTGTACGCGTTCGGCGCCATCTTCACGGCGGCAGACACGGTGTTCGTGCTGTTGCTGCTCCTGTTCCTGGCATTCGCCCTGTTCTTCTTCACGTCGCTGTTCGGCCGGCTGTGGTGTGGATTCGCCTGCCCGCAGACGGTGTTCCTCGACACCTGGATCCGGCCGCTGGAGGAGTGGATCGAGGGCGACTGGGTCCAGCGGCGCAAGCGGGACCAGGCGGGAGTGAGCCTCGACCGGCTGTGGCGCAAGAGTCTCAAGTGGACGCTGTATCTCGCGATCGCGCTCGCCGTCTCGATGTCGTTCGGCAGCTACTTCACCGGCGCATGGGAGCTGTGGAGTGGTCGCGGCAGCACGCTCGAGTACGCCATCGTCGGGGTCTTCACCGCCATCTGGTTCCTGGACCTCGCCTGGTTCCGGGAGCAGTTCTGCAACTATCTCTGTCCGTACGCGCGTTTTCAGAGTGCCCTCACCGACGCCGACACGCTGCTGGTCCACTACGACACCGTCCGGGGCGAGCCGCGCGGCGGCGAGGACGCGAAGACCGCCGGTCGCTGCGTCGAATGCGGCAAGTGCGTGTTCGTCTGTCCCCAGGGGATCGACATCCGCAACGGCTTCCAGCTGGAGTGCATTGCCTGCGCCCGCTGCATCGACGCCTGCGACATCGTCATGGGGAAACTGGGGCACCGGACCCTGATCCAGTGGTCCTCGGTCGCGCGCGCCCGGGGTGCACGGCGTCGCCTCCGGCCGCGTACCGTGATGTACGCCGGCATCCTGAGCGGCCTCGCCGCTGCGGCGGTGCTGCTCATGATCGCCCGCGCGCCGTTCGACGCGGCCGTGCAGCGCGCTCCCGGGTCGCTCTTCACCCTGGACCCCGACGGCTACGTGCGGAACACCTACCTGCTGCGGGTGACCAACAAGCTGGCGTCCCCCGATCCGGTGCCGTTCCACGTCCGCGTCGAAGGCGTCCCGGCGGAGGACGTGATCGTGGGAGACCTCTCGCTCGCGACCACGGAGAGCCGCACGGTGCCCCTCATCATCCGGATGAAGGCGCGCCCCGACCTGCCGCGCACGATTCCCATCCAGGTCCATGTCGCGTCGCCGAGCCGGGACAAGGCTCTGGCCGCCACCTTCAAAACGGAGGGTCGCCTTGAAACTGAGTGAGCGCAGCACCCGGGGCGCGCGCCGCTGGCCCTGGGCAATCGGGCTCGGCCTCGCCTTCGTCGTCTTGGTGAACGCGGTGTTCGCCTACCTGGCCGTTCATGGGGCCGACCACGTCGTCGACTCCTACCGCACCGAGCCCCGCTAGCCCCGCTAGCGCCGCCGCGCGCTGCCCGCACTGCGGCACGGCGGTGGAAGGACCCGCCGACGCCTTCTGCTGCGCCGGGTGCGAGATGGCGGCCGCCATCATCCGCGGCGCCGGCCTGGAGCGTTACTACGCGGAGCGCACCGAGTTCGCCCCGCGCCCCGAGCCGGCCCACACCGGCGACTGGGACGCCGTACCGGTCACCAGCGACGCGCGGGGTATCTGCGAGGCCCGTCTCGTGGTTGACGGGTTGCGGTGCGCGTCCTGCGTCTGGGTCACCGAACGGGTGCTCGCGCGCACGCCTGGGGTCGTGCGAGCGAGTGTCAGCTATGCGACGGGACGCGCCACCCTGCGCTGGAACCCGTCGCAGGTCGATCTCCCCACGCTGGCGCGGCGGATCGCCGCCCTCGGCTACCGCCCGCGGCCCCTCGCGCTCGCGACCGCCCCCGATCGGGGACTGATGGTGCGGGCCGGGCTCGCGCTGTTCGCCTCGCTCGCGGTCATGGGGCTGTACGAGGGGCTCTACGCCGGCTGGTGGTACGATGCCATGCAGCCGGCTTACGCCGCGTTGTTCCGTTGGACGAGCCTCGCCCTGGCGACGCCGGTGACGCTATGGTGCGCCGAGCCGTTCTTCGCCGGCGCCTGGAGCGGCTTGCGGAACCGTGTGTTGCATATGGATCTCCCGATCGCGCTGGGTGTGTTGATCCTCTACGTCCACGGCATCGTCGCCACGCTGCTGCGGCAGGACGCCTATCTCGATTCTCTCACCATGCTCGTGGCGCTGCTGCTCGTGGGCCGCGTGCTGGAATCGCGCGGCCGTCGCCGCACGACCGAGGCGGCCGCGGCCCTCGTCGGCCATGTGCCGCGCACGGCGCGCCGGGTGGACGACGGGGCCGCCGGCCGGATCACGGTGGTCCCGATGTCCGAGATCCGGCCCGGCGACCTCGTCGACGTCGCGGCGGGCGAGGAGCTGCCCGTCGACGGCGTCGTACGCGAGGGGACGGGTCAAGTTCGCATGGCGCTGCTCACCGGGGAGGCCGCTCCCGTTCCGGTCGCTCCCGGTGATCGCGTGATCGCCGGGACGCTGCTCGCCGACGGCGCGCTGACCGTGGCCGCGGAAGCCGTCGGCGTCGGCACCGTGGTCCACCGGATGGCGTCCCAGCTGCAGCTGGCGCAGGAGCGCGCCATGACGCCCACGTCGGCCGATCGCATCGCGCCCTGGTTCACTGCGGGGACCCTGCTCGTGGCCGCCGCCACGCTGGCCGGTTGGTGGATCGTGGGTGGCGCGGAGCTGGCCGTCCCGCGGACCGTCGCGGTGCTCGTCGTCGCCTGCCCGTGCGCGCTGGCGTTGGCACAGCCGCTGGCTGCCGCCGCGGGACTCGCCGCCGCCGCCCGTCGCGGGCTGCTGCTGCGCTCCGGAGACGTCCTGCTCGAGCTCGCGCTTGTGAACGAGGTGGGCCTCGACAAAACCGGCACGGTCACCGCCGGCGCCGCCGTCGTCACGGCCGCGGACGACCGCACCCTCCGCATCGCGGCCGGCCTCGAGCGCTACAGCGCACACCCGATCGCCCGGGCGATCACCGCGGAAGCGGGACGCCGCGGCATCCCGCTCCCGCGGGCTGCCGATGTGCACGAGACGCCCGGGGTGGGGGTCGAAGGAATGGTGGACGGCCGGCGCTGGCGGTTGGGTGGTGGCGCATCGGGTGAGCTGCTGCTGTCCGGCGACGACCCGGCGACCCTGCCGCCCGATCCGACGATCCGCCTGGGTGACGTGACCCGTCCTGACGCCCGTCACGCGATGGAGCAGGTGCGCCGGCTCGGGCTGCGCTCGACGTTGCTCACGGGCGACCATCCCGACACGGCCCGGCAGGTGGCGGCGGAGACGGGCGTCGACGAGGTGCTCGCCAGGGCGGATCCGGCCGCCAAGGTGAGCTGGGTCCGCGCGAGGCAACAGGCCGGCCGCCGCGTCGTGTTCGCCGGTGACGGGTTGAACGACGGACCGGCGCTCGCGGCGGCGGACATCGGCATCGCGATGTCCTCCGGTGCCGCCGCGAGCGTCCTGGTGGCCGACGGCATCGTGTCGCCGCCCTCGCTGGTCCCGATCGCGGCGGGGATCCGGGCCGCGCGGGCCGCGCGCGCCGCGGTCAACCGGAGCCTGCGCCGTTCCATCGTTTACAACGTGCTCGCGGTGAGCGCGGCGGTCGCGGGGTTCGTCAATCCCCTGGTGGCGGCCGTCCTCATGCCGCTGTCGAGCGGCGTAGTCATCTGGAGCGCCGCGCGGGTGGAGCGCGCCGTGCGGCGCGACGAGGCGACCTGATGCGCGGCGTGCTGATCCTGCTGCCGGTGGTACTCTTCCTGGGCGTGATCTTCGTGGGGCTGTTCGTGCTCGCCGTGCGCAACGACCAGTTCGACGATCTGGACGATCCACCCGAGCGCATCCTGCACGACGAGGATTGAGGGCCGGGTATCGGACCTCGTCTCACGGTGACATTTTCCAGGTCCCCGGCTGCGTCACGACGGAACGGGGCGGCGGGCTCGTGGTAGGAGAGAGTCCGGCACGTACCCGCAGTCACCCTCGAGAGGACCACACCTGTGCGTCGATCGATCGCGCCTCTGCTCCTGGTGTTTCCCTTCCTGTCCGCGCCGCTCGCAGGCCAGGCGTTGTCCTTCGGATTTGCCGGAACGCTGGGCGGGGACTGGTCGATCGAAGCGGGGGAGTTCGGCGTCGTGCTGCCGGTGGGGCTCGGGCCGCTGCGCAACATTTCGGGCTCGGTGCGGGCCGGGTGGTTCGGGGACAATCGCACGTCGATTATCAGTCACCAGCGCGGCTTCGTCAGTGCGTTCGCGCTCGGCCTGCGCAGCGGCACGATCGAGGTCTTCGACGTCGGGGGCGAGGGACAGGACATCACGCGGATCGGCGTCGACGTGACGCTCGAGGCCGCGGGCTACCTCACGGCGCGCTCGCCGTTGCCGCAGGGCAATCGCTGGGTGTCGGCGGCGGTGCTGCCGGCCATCCGCGTCGGGCAGGATGACGGCGCCCATTTCGCCATTCTCCTCGGCCCGGCCTGGTTCATGGGCCACCCCACCGAAGTGCATCCGTTTCTCGGCCTGCGGGTCGAGCTCCCGCTGGCGCGTACTCGTGGGGGTCCCTAGGTTAGCGAGGTAATGGCAGGCTCGACCCTCGAGTCACCTCCCGCCGGGCTCCGCGTCCTCGCGGACGTCGTCGACATCCTCGCCGCCGGTTTCGTGACCGAAGACGCGCTCATGCGTGTCACGGCCGTGTTACGCCGCGGCCTCGACGTGGCTGACGTGCGCTTGTGGCTGCGCGCTCCGGCGGGTGGCGGATACCGTCTCCTCGTCGGGTTGCCGCCCGCCGGTGACGCGGGGTTCGCCCCGGCCGATGCGTGGTTCCGCCAGGATCTGGAGCGCGAGCGCATCGCGGGCGGAGGCATGCGCGTACGATTTCCGCTCGTGTTCGAGGACCAGGGGGTGGGCGCGCTCGAGCTCCGGATCGCGGGTGGGCGGACCGACGAGCTGGCGATCGACGTGGGCCGCGTCGTCGCCAGGCTGCTCGGCGCGGCGATCGCGGCGACGGAACTGTCGCAGGACCTCGCCTCCGAGGTGGCGCTGGCGGCGCGGGAGGCCGATGCCCAGCGCGGCTTCGTTGCCCGCATCATCGATTCGCTGCCGACCGGCCTGTACGTCATCGACCGGGATTACATCATCCGGGCCTGGAATCGGCAGCGCGAAAGCGGCACGCAGGGCGTGGCGCGCGACGATGCGGTGGGGCGGGAGATCTTCGGCGTGCTGGACCGGCAGCCGCGCGAGCTGCTGCGCCGCGAATTCGATCGCGTGTTCGAGACCGGTGAGATTCAGCAGATGGAGATGGAATCCACTGCGAGCGGCGAGTCGCGCTTCTACCGCGTCTCCAAGATTCCAATGCGGCTCGACAACGTGCACATCACGCACGTGATCACCATCGCCGAGGACGTGACCGAGTGGCGGCGCGCGCAGCAGCGGCTGGCGCAGAGCGAGAAGCTCGCCGCCGTGGGCCAGCTGGCGGCCGGCGTCATGCACGAGATCAACAATCCACTGGCCACGATTCTCGCGTGCGCCGAGGCGCTGAACCACCGGGCCGAGGAGCTGCCGGATGCGGCGCGCGCGGGGTTCGAGGAGTACCTCAAGATCATCGACGCCGAGGTGCAGCGCTGCCGCCGCATCGTGGACGGCCTGCTGGATCTCTCGCGTCCCAAGACGGGCGAAAAGCAGCGGGTGGACGTGAATCACCTGGTCGAGCAGACGCTGTTCCTGCTGAAGCACCACGACCGCTTCAAGCGCATCAGCGTCCGGCGTCAGTTCGCGCTGGGACTCCCACCGGTGCTGGTGGACCCCGAACGCCTCATCCAGGGCTTCATGTCCCTGATGCTGAACGCGATGGACGCGATGAACTCGCGCGGCGTCCTCACCGTGCGCTCCAGCCGCATCGCTGGCCGCGGCGGCGACGAGGTCCTGGTCGAGTTCATCGACACGGGCACCGGCATCCGGCAGGAGGAGCTGTCCAAGATCTTCGAGCCGTTTTACACCACGAAGCCGCAGGGGCGCGGGACCGGACTCGGCCTGTCCATCTGCTACGGGATCGTCGCCGACCACCGCGGCCGCATCGAAGTGGAGTCCCAGGTGGGCGTCGGCTCGAACTTCAAAGTCTACCTGCCGGCGGTCCAATGAAGCTGCTCGTCATCGAGGACGACCGTACGGTGGGCCAGTACGTCAAGCGCGGCCTCACCGAAGCGGGCAGCCAGGTGGATCTCGTGGCCGACGGCGCGGAAGGACTCCACCTCGCCTCCGACGGACATTACGATGTCGTCGTCCTCGACCTGCGGCTCCCGTCCATGGACGGACGGGAGGTGCTGCGGACGCTGCGCGACCGCGGCAACGCCGTGCCGGTGCTCGTGCTCACGGCCCAGGACGCCGTCGATTTCAAGGTCCAGGCGCTGCGGATGGGCGCCGACGACTACGTGACCAAGCCGTTCGCGCTGGAAGAGCTGCTGGCCCGGGTGGAGGCCCTGGGGCGCCGGCCCAAGGCCCTCGCCCCGCCGCTGCTTCGGGTGGGCGATCTGGTACTCGATACGGGCAGCCGGGAGGTGCGGCGCGGCGGCCGGCCGATCGAGCTGACACCGAAGGAATACGCCGTGCTGGAGTACCTGGTGCGGCATCGCGGGCGCGTCATGCCCCGCACGCTGATCACCGAGTATGCCTGGGACTACCATTTCGACCCCGGGACGAACATCGTGGACGTCGTGATCACCCGGCTGCGCAAGAAGATCGATCAGGCGCGCGAACCCAAACTGATCCACACGGTCCGCGGTGTCGGCTACGTGGTGAAGGAGTGAGGTGGGAACCCTTCGCGGCCGGCTGACGGCCTGGTACGCCACCGCCCTCGCGCTCGCCCTCACCGGCTTCACCGTCGCGCTGTACCTCACCCGCCGCCACGCTTCCTACCAGGAGCTCGACCGCCGCATTGCGTCCGAAGCGGACCTGACGGCGGGCATCCTGGCCGGCGTGTCGCGTGCCGGCGGCGCCGTGGTGACCCGCGACCCCAACGGCCACCCGACGCTCGTGTCCGAGCTGCAGGCGACGCTCGACGCCGTTCCGGACTTCCTGATGATCACCGACTCGCTCGGGCAGCCGGTATACACGTCGACGAACACGAACCTCATCTACGAGCAGTTCGAGCAGCTGCGCCGCGTGATTCTCGAGGCGCGCGGGCGGCGCGTGCAGGCGACCATCCGGTTGATCGCGGGCGGTCCGACGCTCCGCTACGTCGTCCATCCCCTGGGCGACGTCGCTCCCGTGGGCGGGACGGTGCTGGCGGGCGCGCATCCGGAGACGGTCGAGCTGGGTCTCGAGCCGCTGCTCTCGACCTTCCTCCTGACCCTGCCGCTCGGCATACTCGCCGCCTACGTGCTGGGCTGGTGGCTCGCGTTCCGCGCCGTCGCGCCGGTGGACCGTCTCACCACCGAGGTGCGTGAGATCACCGACGGGCGCACGCTGCACCGACGAGTCCCCGTGCCCTTCGTGAAGGACGAGGTCGGGCGGCTCGCCGAGACGCTCAACCAGATGCTGGGACGTCTCGAGCGCAGTTTCAGCGCCCTGCGGCGCTTCACCGCGGACGCCAGCCACGAGCTGAAGACACCCCTCACGGTGTTGCGCGCCGGGGTGGAGCGCGCCATCACGACGCCCGGGATGCCGCCAGAAGCACTCGCCGACCTGGAGGAGACCCTCCAGGAGATCAAGCGCATGACCGAGCTCGTGGACACGCTGTTGACGCTGGCCCGGGCCGATGAAGGCACGGCGCCCCTGCATCTGGAGCCGGTGGACCTGCGCGCGCTGTTGCTCGACACCGAAGAAACAGCGGAGCTGCTGGCGGAACCCGCGGGAGTCACGATAAGCGTCGAGGCGGTGGAAGGACCGGTGGTCGTTCAGGCAGACCCGAGTCGCTTCCGCCAGCTCGTGATGAACCTGCTCAGCAACGCGGTGAAGTACACGCCCCAGGGTGGGCGGGTGCGGCTGTGGTTGGAGCGCGACGACGGCCGTGTCCGCTTCGGCGTATCGGACACCGGGATCGGGATCGCGCCCGGCGATCTGCCGCACATCTTCCACCGCTTCTACCGGGCCGATACCGCCCGCACCCGCACCGCCGATCGCCCCGGAGTGGGTCTCGGTCTCGCCATCTGCAAGTGGATTGCGGAAGCGCACGGCGGCACGATCGACGTGCAGAGTCGGCCGGGACGGGGGACGACGTTCACGGTGACGCTCCCGGCGGCCGCGGATCCGGCGGCCAGCGCGAGCCCGGCTCAGTCATGAGACGCTGGACGGCGCTCGCCGCCTTCGGCTGGCTCCCTGTCCTCATCGAGCAACGCATTCAGATCACCGCCCGGCCGCACTGATCATCCCCGCGTCATCGATTCGTCATGCGACCGGCACGCCGGCGACACGGGCGTTCCCCATCGTTGCGGGGAACCGTGACGCGAGGTCGCCATGTTCGACACCCTGCTCGAGAGCCGTCACACCGTGCTGAGCCTGCCGCGCTGGGGCGTTGCCGTCGCCGTTGGTCTGCATGCCGCCGTGGTCGGCGCGGTGCTCCGTCCTGCGCCTCCCCGTGAGGTGCAGCCCGTGGTCTTCGGGACAGAGCTCCTGCCGTTCGTCGAGCCGTCGAGTCCCCCGCTGATCGACCCGGGCGGACTGGTCGTGCCGGGTCCGACCCACTTCGATCTTCCCCCGATTCCCTCACCGCTGCCGATTCCCGGCCTGCCTGCTGTTGGTGTGCCGGCGCCGGGTCTTCCGGCGACGCCCGCGGCAGGGCCTCCAGGTCCTGGGTGGATCGGGAATACCGATGCCGTTCCGGAAGCGCTGGTCGAGCATCCTCCCGAACTGCTGGTCGCCCCGGTGCCGCCCTATCCGGCACGGTTGCGTGCCGCCGGAGTGGTAGGGCACGTCCTGGTCGAAGTGGTCGTGGACACGACCGGCCGGCCGGAGCCCGGGTCGCTGCGGGTGGTGCAGAGCAGCAACGCGGGCTTCGATGCGGCCGCCGTGGCAACGATCCGTGCGGCGCTGTTCCGGCCGGGGCGAGTGTGGGGGCGCGCGGTGCGCGTGCTGGTGCGGGTCCCGGTGGAGTTTCGCCTGCGGCCTCCCTCGTGAGCAGCGCCTGGCGCCTATTGCCAGCGCTCACGGGGCCCGTAGCTTCTTCAATATGACCGAGCTTTCGACGAGTCGATCACGGGGACTCGGCGGCGCGCTGCTGCTGTTGCTCACTGTGTCGGCGGTTCATGCCCAGACGCGCCCGGATTATCTGGCACGAGCGCGCGAGCAGCTCTCCCAGCGGAACAGCGACAGCGCCCTGGCGCTGCTGCGCCTCGTGACCGACTCGCAGGCCGGAGAGCCGGTGGCGCGCCAGGTCGAAGCCTGGATCTTCACGGGGGTGGTGTCGTTCTTCAGGGGAGAAGATTCCTCCGTGGTCGCGGCATTCCGGAGAGCGTTCGCCCTCGACCCGGGGGTGCAGGCCGCGGGCTTGAGCGCGATCGATTCGTCGCTGGCGGCGACCTTCGAGGCCCAGCGGCCCGAGACGGTCGCTGCGGTGTTGCCCGCGCCGGCGACCGCGGACTCGGTCTACGAATGCGTGAAGCGCTGCCCGACCGGCGTTTCCAGACCCTCGCTCGCGCATTTTCCGCAGGTGCAGCCGCAGGACGTTCCTGCGTCGGGGTCGCAGATCTACCCCGGCGCCTCGGGTCTGGGTGCCTCCGGGTTGCGCGGGGCGATTGAGTTCCACTTCATCGTCAACCAAGCGGGGTCGGTGGAGCCAGGATCTGTCGAGGTCAGCATGAGCACGGCACGATCCTGGCAGCCTGCGTTCCGGCAGGGGCTCCTGCAGGCGCGGTTCCGGCCCGCCATGCTTGGCCCGCGACCGGTCCGGGCCCGGGTGCGCCTGCGCGTGGACATCCATGCCGAGGGGATGGACCATTTTCGCTACAATCTCGCCGGTCCCTGACTCCGACGAACGGTCATGCGCCTGTCATCATTTTGTAATGAAACACCCACTAGCGGACAATCGAGGCGGGATACTATCTCGGTAGCCATCGCGACGGAGAGTGGACCGTGTTCGACGTTCTGATCGAGTCCAAGAAGCCCAGCAACAAGGGCCGGATGGCGGGGACCAGCCTCGCCTCGCTCATCTTCCATACGCTGGTCATCGGCGGGGCCGTGTACGCGACCCTGTCGGCGGGACCGGCGGATGACGCGATCAAGGTGGACACGGCGCTGGTGTACATCCAGCCCGAGCAGCAGAAGCAACCCGACCAGCCGCCGCCGCCGCAGCTCGACGTCCAGTTCAAGGGCTTCCAGACCGTCGTGGCGCCGACCGACATTCCGACCAACATCCCGCCCGTGAACCTGCAGGAGCATTTCGATCCCAAGGATTTCTCGGGCGTCGGCGTCGAGGGCGGTGTCGCCACGGGCATCGTGCCCTCGAGCGACGCGGTGCTCTCGGTGGACGTCGTGCAGGAGAAGCCGGAACGGCTGGCCGGGCCGCTGCCCGTCTACCCGCCGCTCCTGTCGCAGGCCGGGATCGAAGGCGTAGTCATGGTGCAGGCGATCATCGACACCATGGGGCGCGTCGAGCCGAACTCGCTCAAGATCATCCAGACCGCCAACCCCGGCTTCAACGAGTCCGCCAAGCAGACGGTGCTCAAGTCGCTGTTCCGCCCGGCACGCGTGTACGGCAAGGCGGTGCGCGTGCTGATCCAGATCCCGATCAACTACAACCTGAAGCACTAACCGCTGCGCGGAGGAGCTGCCTCGGATGCCCGACATCATCGAGATGTGGAACGCGTCGACCTATTTCGCGAAGGGGATCGTGGTGATCCTCGTGTTCATGTCGATCTGGTCGGTGTCGACGTTCATCATGAAATGGTGGCAGCTGCGCCGCTCCACGAGCGAGACCGTGCGGTTCGTTCCCGAGTTCTCGCGCTTCCTCCAGGAAGAGCATCTCGACGCGGCCATCGCGCTCGCCGAGAAGACCAAGAAGAGCCACGTGGCGCGTGTGCTGGGTGAAGCGCTCGCCGAGGTGAAGCCGCTGCTGCGCGACCGTGCCACGATCACCGCGGCCGACATCAATTCGGCCGAGCGCGCGGTGGAGCGGCAGATGCTGATCATCGTCTCCGAGCTGAAGCGCGGGCTCGGCATCCTGGCGACGATCGGCGCGACGGCGCCGTTCGTGGGGCTGTTGGGCACGACGATGGGAATCGTGAACGCCTTCACCGGCATGATGGCGTCGGGCGGCGGCGGCTCCCTGGGTGCCGTGGCCGGCGGTATTTCTGAAGCGCTGATCACGACGGCCATCGGCCTCGTGGCGGCGATCCCGGCGGTGTGGTTCTACAACTACTTCACCACGAAGATCGACTTCATCTCCGTGGAAATGACGTACACTTCGAAGGAGCTGATCGACTATCTGATCCGCAGCGTCGGGTCGGAGTTCGGCCGGTCGATCTTCACCAAGGAATTCCAGGCTCAGAAGGCGACGCAGTCCAGTGGCCCGATCAGCCGCTAGCGCCAAGGCGCCGGTCAACGCCAACATCAACGTCACGCCGATGATTGACGTGATGTTGGTGCTGCTGATCATCTTCATGATCGTGACGCCGTTGATCACGGCCGGCTTCCAGGCGAGTATCCCGCGCGCGCTGAACCCGGACAAGCAGGAAGAAAAGGAAGGCGAGATCCGCCTCGGCATTGACAAGGACGGGCAGTTCTTTCTCGACTTGCCCGGGCCCGGCGGTCAGTACACCGGGATGCGCTTCATCAGCGACGAGGAGTTGGCCAGCCAGCTGGTGGCCATCTACGCCGCCCGGACGAGCGACAAAATCCTGTTTCTCAAGGCCGATGCGAACATCAAGTACGAGCGGGTCCAGCAGGCGATTGCCATCGCCCGTCGCGCGGGAGTGCGCGTGATCGGGGCCATTGCCGAGCAGCGCAAGACGGAACCGGCGCAATAGGGGGCAGCCATGGCTATGCAAACCGGTGGCAATGACGGCGGGCTCTCGTCCGACATCAACGTCACGCCGATGATCGACGTGCTGCTCGTGCTGCTGATCATCTTCATGATCATTCTGCCCCTGTCGCGCAAGGCGTTCATTACGCAGGTGCCGCCCGAGCAGCCGCAGCAGAAAAAGCCGCCGCAGCAATCCGCTCAGATCGTGCTCGAGCTCACGCCCGAGGGCGGGTACGCGATCAACACCAAACCGTTCGCCAAGGGCCAGCTCGACGCCGCGTTGCATGAGATCTTCGACCAGCGCGTCGCCAAGCTCATGTTCATCAAGGCCGCACCCAATCGCCAGTACGGCGACGTGATCGAGGCGATGGACATCGCCCGCGGGGCGGGCGTCCAGGTGATCGGCTTCACGCCGCCGCCGGAGCCGACGGCCGCGCAATAGCGTCGCGCAACCAGATGAAGGCCGGACGCGTAGGGGCACGGATGCCGTGCCCCTGCGTTGCGTTTCGGGGTATCTACCTGCCGTGAACGCCCCTCTCCCTGACCAGTTGCCGCGGGTCCTCCCGCCTCCGCCACCGTTCCGGCTGCCGCGCCCGCGGCGCCGTTCCGGAGGGGTCGTCGCCTCCGTGGTGCTGCACGCCCTCATCCTGCTGTCGCTGGTGCGGTTCGGCGTGGACTGGATCAACGGCGCGGGCGACGCCCGCGGACCCCGGGGAGGCGGCGGTGGCGGCGCGGGTGCGTCGACGCGCTACGTCGAGTTGCCTGCGCTCACGGCTCCTCCGCCTTCCCAGGTCACGGCGCCCGCGCCGGTGGTCACCGCTCCGCCACCCGATCCCGTTCCGGTGGAGTCCGAGACGGCGGTACCCGACGTCCCGGTCGTGGCACCCGCGTCGCTCCCGATCCCCGCAGCCCCCACTGCAGGGACGGGGACCGGGGGAGGTGCGGGGCAGGGGCCGGGCACCGGTGGGGGAGCCGGCGCCGGCACCGGCGGGGGAGTGGGCACCGATTCCGGACCTGGCCGCGGCGGGTCCGGCGACTACATTACTCCGCCCTACGCCCGGACCGTGCTGCTGCCGGCCGACTGCGCCCGCGGCCGGTTCACCGTCCGATTCTGGATCGAGGCCGACGGCACGGTCTCGCGGGTGGTCGTAGAGCCGCCGCCCAAAGATGCCCGGTGCCGACGGGAGATGCAGGAAAAGATGCAGGGCTACCAGTTTCTTCCGGCTCGGACCCGGGATGGTCGTGCGGTGCCTGCCGTCACTGAGGTGCATCTGCAGCACTAACCGGTACGGGGCCGCGCGGCCCCAAAACCCATCGCATGCAGGAGTGGTTGATGAACGAAGGCGTGGCTCGCCCGGCCCGGGGACAGTTGTTTGCCCGGAAATCCGTGGATCAGTGCATCGCCGACGGCGAGCGGGGCGGGGGGCTACGCCGCTCGCTCGGCCCCCTGCAGCTCACCGCGCTTGGGGTGGGGGCGATCATCGGCGCGGGGATCTTCGCGGCGATTGGCACCGCCATCAGCGGCGACTCGGGCCACCTCGGCGCGGGATCGGCCATCGTCGTGTCGATCGGGCTCGCCGGCATCACGAGCGCGCTCGCGGCGCTGACCTACTCGGAGTTCGCGGCCCTGATCCCGATCTCGGGGAGTGCGTACACCTATGCGTACGCGACGCTGGGCGAGCTGTTCGCGTGGATCATCGGCTGGGACCTGATTCTGGAATACGCCGTGGGCAACATCGCCGTGGCGATCGGCTGGGCCGGCTATTTCGATTCCCTCTTGCGGGGCATGGGGATCGAGCTCCCGCGCTGGATCATGACCGATTTCCTCTCGGCGATGAAGAATCCGGAGCTGCTGGCGTCGGCGCCGCACCTCGGCCCGCTTCCGATCGTGTTCAACCTGCCGGCGCTCGCCATCGTCGGCGTGATCACCGTGCTGCTCGTCATCGGGACGCGCGAATCGGCGTGGGTGAACACCCTGATGGTCGCGGTCAAGGTGGGGATCATCGGGCTCTTCCTGTTCGTCGGTCTGAAGTACGTGCGCCCCGAGCAATGGACCACGCCGAGCTTCGCGCCCAACGGCATGACGGGGATCGGCGCCGGGGCCGCGATCATCTTCTTTTCCTACATCGGGTTCGACGCCGTGAGCACGGCCTCGGAGGAGGCGAAGAACCCGCAACGCGACATCCCGATCGGCATCATCGCGTCGCTGATTCTCTGCACGGTCCTGTACATCGCCATCGGCCTCGTGCTCACCGGGCTGATCCCCTGGGACAAGCTGAACGTGCCCGATCCGCTCGCGGTCGCGCTGCAGTACATCCACGCCAATTGGGCCGCCGGGGTGCTCGCGCTCGGCGCGGTCGCCGCCATGACGTCGGTCCTGCTCGTGTTCCAGCTGGGTCAGGCGCGCATCTTCATGTCCATGGCGCGTGATGGCCTCTTGCCGCCCTGGGCCGCGAAGGTCCACCCGCGCTTCAAGACCCCGCACATCACCACGATCGTGACCGGCGTGTTCGTCGGGTTGTTCGCGGCCTTCGCGCCGATCGGCGTGGTCCTCGAGCTCACGAACATCGGGACCCTGTTCGCGTTCATGCTCGTCGCCGTCGGGATCATCGTGCTGCGCTACCGGGAGCCGGACCGCCCGCGTCCCTTCCGGACGCCGTTCGTGCCGTGGCTGCCGCTACTCTCGATCGCCTTCTGCGCCTACCTGATCTACAACCTGCCGAAGATCACCTGGCTGCGGTTCGTGCTGTGGATGCTGGCGGGCGCGGCCATCTACTTCCTGTACAGCGTACGACACAGCCGAGTCCGGCAACAGACCACTCCCTGACGCATGAAACTCCACACCAAGATTCTCCTCGGCCTCGTGCTCGGCGCCGCGGCCGGGCTCGCGAGCTACACCTGGGCGCACGACTCGACGACCGTCGCATGGTTGCGGAATAACCTCGCCGAGCCGGTGGGCCAGATCTTCCTGCGGCTGCTGATCATGACGGTCGTGCCGCTGGTGTTCTGCTCCCTGACGGTCGGCGTCGCAGGCCTGGGAGACGTGCGGCGCATCGGTCGGGTGGGTGGACGGGCGATCGTGTATTTCCTGGTCACCACCGCGCTGTCGGCGACCCTGGGGCTCATCCTGGTCAATCTCGTCCGGCCGGGGGATGGACTCGACGTCACCGTGCGCGAGCAGCTGATGGCGACGTATGGCGGCAAAGCGCAGGAAATTCAAGCGTCGATGACGCTCAAGCCGGGCGTCGATATGGTGGTCAACATCGTACCGCGCAATCCCGTCAAGGCGGCGGCCGATCTCGACATGCTCGGCATCATCTTCTTTTCGGTGATGGTCGGCGTGGCGCTCACCCTGATCCCCGAGGAGAAGGCGAAGCCGGTGCAGAAGCTCCTCGAGGCGGGTGGCGACGTGATCGTCAAGATCATCGACATCGCGATGCGGCTCGCCCCCTACGGTGTGTTCGGCCTGATTTTCGTCGTGACGTCGAAGTTCGGGTGGAACCTCCTCGGGGCCCTGGGCAAGTACATGGCGGTCGTGCTCGTGGGGTTGCTGCTGCACGGCGCGATCACGTTGTCGGCCATCGTCCGGTTCCTGGGCGGGCTGAACCCCGTCACCTTCTTCTCCCGCATTCGCGCCAGCATGATCACGGCGTTCTCGACCAGCTCGAGCAACGCGACGCTACCTACCAACCTGGCCGTGGCGGAGGAGCAGCTGGGGATCTCCCCGCGCATCGCGGGCTTCGTCCTGCCGATCGGCTCGACCATGTGCATGAACGGCACCGCCCTCTATGAGGGCGTGACCGTGCTCTTTCTCGCTCAAGTATTCGGCGTGCCGCTCGGCATCGGGACCCAGGCCTTCGTGATCGTGTTGAGCGTGATCACCGCCGTCGGGGCGGCGGGCGTGCCGGGGGGGTCGCTCCCCCTGCTCATGGTCGTGCTCGCGACCGTGGGCGTTCCGCCGGAAGCCATCGCGGTCATCCTCGGAGTCGACCGGATCCTCGACATGAGTCGCACGACGTTGAACGTGATCGGGGATATGTCGGCGACGGTGTACGTCGCCCGGACGGAAGATGGTTGGGATGCGCGGCGGGTCAAACAGGCGGCGTGAGGGGCGCGTTACCGCGACTTCGGGCGCACCTCTTCCGCCGGGCTTCGCTGCGTCTTCACGAACGCCCGGTAGCCGCAATCACAGGATTCCATCGTGCGGCCGGAGCGGTCGGTGCTGAAATGGAGGCGCTGCCCGCAGCCCTCGCAGAACGGCGGCCCCCCGTCCATGACCAGGCCCGTCCGGCCGAGCTCCACGCGTGACCGGTTCACGCAACCTCCGGCGCGGCGAACGACCACCCCAGACGAATGACGTCACGCGCGGTGGCGCCGCCCCCGCCTTCAGCCACTTCGAACTCCACCGGTTCACCCTCGGCGAGCGGGTTGCACATCGTCCCCCGGATCGCGGAGTGGTGCACGAGGCACTCCCTCCCCCCATTCGCCCGGCCGATCACGCCGAAGCAGCGCACGAGATCGTACCACTTCACCTTACCCAATACACGCATCGTTACGACTCCCATCCGTGAGGTTTCGCGAAAAGCAAAGGCGGGACCGGCGCGCATGGCCAAGTCCCGCCTTGACTTCCGCTGATGCCGACACGCGGTTGGCGTGCCTGGCGCTCTTCCCAAAGGTAGGCGGGTCGGCGGCCGAAGTCAAATGCCGCCTGTGCGTTAGGTCAGCTCTGCAGCCAGGCGCAGCGCGCCGAGTGGAGCGTCGACGGTGACTTCCCGCAACCGGGCCCGCGGCAACGTGGCCTCGAGCCGGGTCTTGAACGCATTGAGCAGCGGGCTTCCCGTTCGGAGTAACCCTCCCGCCGCGGCGATCGGCAGCGGATCATCCGGGGCGAACATTGGTTCGACCACCTGAACGAGCGACACCAACTCGGCGGCGGCGTCCTCGGTGATACGCAGGGCCGCGGGATCGCCCGCGGCGGCCGCGCTCATGACGTGCGGGGCGAGCGCGGCGATGTGCGCCGGATCGGCCGAAGCCGCCCAGCGTACCAGGTCGTCGAACTCATGCAGTTTGAGAGCGGGGAGCAGCCGCGCCAGCAGCGCCCCGCCGTCCCCGCCGCCGTCGCGCGCCTTGGCCGCGACCGACAGGGCGCGACGCCCGATCCAGTAGCCTCCCCCTTCGTCGCTCAGCTGCCACCCGTAGCCACCGCTGCGGCGCAGGCGGCCGTGGTGGTCCCGCGCGTAGGCGATCGAGCCCGTGCCGGCGTTCACGAGGACTCCGGGCTCGGTGCCGAAGGCCGCCGCCAGCGCGATTTCCCCGTCGGCCACCACCTCCAGGGACCGCGCCACGCCGTGCGCTGCCAACGCCTGCTTGAGCTCGCGGCGTTCCATCGCGCGGCCCGCGCCGGCCGCTCCCACCATCGCCCGATCCACGGGCAGGGTCACCCCGGCGACCCGGGCGGCACGCGCCGTGACTTCGGCGATCGCCGCGGCGGTCTGCGACGCGCCGCCGGAGCGCATCGGCACTCCGGGGCCCTCGGCCCGGCTCAGGACGACGAAGTCGGTTCGGGAGATTGCGGCAGCCGTGTGACTTCCCCCGACGTCGACGCCCAGCAGCACGGTGGGTGACACGACGTCGGATGAAGCGGCGGATGGTGAGCCGGTGGTCATGAAGCGGTAGTCATGGAGCGGGGGTGTCCGTCGCAGCATCGTCGGTCGCCTTGCCCCCCGCCTGAGGTGCCGTGGTATCGGCTGTCGGCCTGCCGATGAATGAAGATGCCATTCCTACCACGACAGTAACGACCGTCCCGAGCGGGACGTCCCAGGGCCAGGCGAGATGGCTGAGCGAGACCAGCCAACCAGGATTGTGCAGCACGCCCGCCAACCGGGCCGCGAAGATCACCGGCACCATCACGATCACCCCCACGACCATCGCAACGATCACGTCGCGCTCGCGCGCCCTGGGCCAGAACCCTCCCAGCAGGTAGGTGCCGAGCAGCGCGCCGTAGGTGAGCGAGGCGACCTGTAACGCCAGCTCGACCACCGGCGTCCGGCGATCGGGGAAGAGCATCGCCCCGGCCACCAGGACCACGGCCCACACGAGCGTCATGGCACGACCCACCTTGAGCAGCCGGGCGGGGTCGCGCACGCCTGTCAGGGGCGCGTAGAAGTCGTTGGTGGAGGCGGAGGCCAGCGAGTTGATCGCCGATGCGTGCGTGCCCATCGCCGCGGCCAGCAGGCCGGCCACGACCAGACCGGCAAGCCCAGCTGGGAGCTGCGTGGCGATGAAGCCCGGGTAGACCTGGTCTCCCGGCACGCCCGGGTGGGCCGCGCCCGCGAGCCAGAGGCTGGTGCCCACGATCAGGAACAGGGCGAACAGGAAGATGATGAACACCCCGGAGCCGATGAGCGCCTTGCGGGCGTCGCGGAGTCCGCGTGCGGCGAGGAGGCGCTGCACGATCAGGTGATCGGTGCCGTGCGAGGCGGCCGAGAGCAGCGCGCCGCCGATGAGTCCACTCCACAGCGTGTAGGTGTGGGTGAAATCGAAGCTGAAGTCGAGGAACACCAGCTTGAAGTGTTCGTAGGCGGTGCCGAACGCGCTCACGCCGCCGACGCGGCCCAGCGCCACGATCAGGGTGGCGACGCCGCCCAGGATGTAGACGCCAAGCTGCAGGATGTCGGTCCAGACGACGGCCCGGATCCCGCCGAACCAGGTGTACGCCAGGGTGATGACCCCCGTCGCCAGGATGCCGGCGGGGATGCTCCAGTGGGTGATAATCGCCAGCGGGATCGCCGTGGCGAACACGCGCACGGCGTCGGCGAGCGCGCGCGTGACCAGGAACACCCCGGACGCCGCACGGCGCGCATGGGGTCCGAACCGGCGCTCGAGCCGCTGGTAGGCCGTGTCCTGGGTGCCTTCGAAGTATCCCGGGAGGAGAATGGCGGCGACGCCGATCCGGCCGACGAGGTAGCCGAACGCCAGCTGGATGAAGGTGAGGTTGCCCGTGGCGGCGAGGCCCGGAACGGAGATCACGGTCAGGGCCGAGGTCTCGGTGGCGACGATCGAGAGGAGGATCGCCCACCAGGGGAGACCGTGACGGCCGAGGAAGTAGTCGGTGCTGTCGCGCTGGCGGCCGGCGAGCAGGACGCCGACGGCAGCGACCGCGACGCAGTAGGCTACGATGACGGCGATGTCGAGCGGTCGCACGCGCGCCTCCCGGGTGGAAAACGAACCGAGGCCCGCGGGTAGGCGGGCCTCGGAAGCTACGGTGGAAAACGGGAGCGGGGCTAGACCGTGAACGACGATCCGCAGCCGCAGCCGCCGGTGGCGTTCGGGTTGTCGAACGCGAAGCCGGATTCCTGGAAGTTGCTCTTGTAGTCGATGGTCACGCCGTTCAGGTAGGTGGCGCTGAAGGCGTCCACGAACAGGCGCACACCGCTCGATTCGATCGTCAGATCGTCGTCGGCGGCCTTGTCCTCGATGTTCAACTGGTACTTGAATCCCGAGCACCCGCCCGGCATCACGCCGACGCGCAGACCCGCGATCGCCGGGTCCACCTTTTCGTCGGCCATGAACTTCCGGACCTCGACCGCGGCGCGCTCGGTGAGGGTGAGGGTAATGGACTCGGGCTTCTGGGTCGTGGTCATGTCATTTCCTCCGTCAGGCAATAACCTAAATAGGGGCGGAAGAGCGCGAAAGAGGGCGGGCGGACGAAGGC
This sequence comes from Gemmatimonadales bacterium, assembly GCA_035456525.1. Taxonomy (GTDB): domain Bacteria; phylum Gemmatimonadota; class Gemmatimonadetes; order Gemmatimonadales; family GWC2-71-9; genus DASTHG01. The sequence goes on along the minus strand of DATICZ010000224.1, from coordinate 30,570 downwards.
GGACAAGGGCGGATGAGGGTGGACAAGGGCGGACAACGACGGACGAGGCCGGCTATGGCCTGAGCGGGAGCAGCGCGTCGGCCACGAGGTCAGCCACTGTGGCGCGCACTTGCAGGATCTTCGTGTTCGCGCGGGTCGGGTTCACGCGATTGGTGAGCAGAATGACAAACAGGTCGCGCTCGGGGTCCATCCAGATCGAGGTGCCGGTGAAGCCCGTGTGCCCGAACGACGCCCTCGACAACTTCTTCCCGGCGCTCGAATAGCCCGAATCCGACGGCGTGTCCCAGCCCAGGGCACGGGTGGAGCCGGGAGGGATGCCCTGGCGGCGCGTGAACTGAACGACGACGTCGGACGAAACGCAGAGCGCGGAGCACGGAGCAGGGTGTGTGTCCGATGCAGTGAGCGAACTGCTCCGTGCTCCCTGCTCTCTGCCGTAAGTGTCTAGGAGCCAAGCCGCGAACCGCGCCAGGTCCGGCGCCGTGCTGAACAGCCCCGCGTGTCCCGACACCCCGCCCATGCGTCCCGCATTTTCGTCGTGCACCTCGCCGCGAATCAGCCGGTGGCGGAACGCGGTGTCGATTTCGGTCGGGGCGAGCCGATCGCGCCAGCTCCCGGGCGGGAGGTACCGGGTAGACGTCATGCCGAGCGGCTCGAAGACGCGCCGGGTGAGGTAGTGGTCGATCCGCTCCCCCGTGATCCGTTCCACGACCTGCATCAGCAGGATGGCCCCGAGGTCCGAGTAGACAAAATGGGAGCCCGGTACGGAGTCGAGCGGCGTCGTGTCCACCAGCGCGAGCGCTGTCCGGCGGTCCCGCGCTTCACGAAACAACGGCCGCCACGCCGGCAGTCCCGACGCGTGGGTCAGCAGGTGGCGGATCGTGACCCGTTCCTTGTCCGGTCCGCGGAATTCCGGAACGTATGCCCGCACCGGCGCATCGAGATCGAGCCGTCCTTCCGCGACCAGCGTCATGCAGGCCGTCGTCAGTCCGATGACCTTGGTGAGGGATGCAAGATCGTAGATGGTCTGCGGGTCGACCGGACGCGGATCGTCCGTCCCGTAATGACCGGCCGCGGCGAGCAGCGCCAGGCGCCCGTGGCGGCCCACCGCGACCACGGCGCCCGGAAACGCGCTGTCCACCTGCGACGCGACATACGCGGCGACGGCCGCGAGACGCGTGCTGTCGAACCCCAGCTCCGCCGCGGCCGCGACCGGTACCGGCGGGCTGATCGAAGCGGGAACGCGGGAGTGGCAGGCGGCGAGCAGCACCGCCGCGCATGCGACCCATCGACTGCTCATGGAATCGGCCGCGGCGAGGCCGGAGGCGGCGGAGAGGAATCCGGCATCACGATGCCCCAGCCCACGGGGTACGCCGGGGGAATGCGGATCGGGAGGTGGCCGCGAATCGGGGACAGGCCGAGTAGCGCGCGGGCAGCGGCGCGCTCGGCGACCCGTACGCCGCTCCAGGCGATGAGATAGCTCTTCACCGTCGGCGTCTGATTCAGCAGGTACGGACTGCCGAACGACACCAGGGCGGTGGGCTTCAGGGAATCGGTCGCGGTGATGAGCGCGGCGAGTGAGTCGGGGAGGGCGATGGAGCCCTTCCAGGCGATCGGCTTCACGTTCGTGGCGAACACCGCGACGGGCGAGCGGGCGAGCACCTGGCGGGCCGAGTCGTACGACGCCGGTCCCGACATCGGCCACAGCCGGAAATAGTCCACCGTGTCCCCGTTCACCCGGAGCAGCTCGGCCAGGTGCAGCGCCACCGACGGGGTCGCCTCGTCGGCGTAGGTCACGAGCGCGAGGCGGGTGCGGCGCGCGCGCAAGGCCGCGACGGTTCCCGCCGTATCGCGCACCAGCGTGAGCGCGCGCGCGGCGATGTCCTCCGCCGCCCGCTGCCAGCGCCGCGTGCCGACCGTCTGCATCACCTTGTCGAGCGGCACGGTGCGGTACTCGAACAACCCCAGGCGCTTCTTGATCTCGAGCAGCCGTCGCACCGAGCTATCGAGGCGCGCGCGGGAGACCCGGCCCGAGGCCACAGCGGCCAGCATCGCGCCCAGGGCCGAATCGGGACTGGCGGGCATCAGGAGCAGGTCGGAGCCGGCGAGGAACGCGCGCACCGCCGCTTCGCCGGCGCCGTACTTCGCGACGATCGCGCCCATGGTGAGCGCGTCGGTGACCACCATGCCGCGGAAGTGGAGCGAGTCGCGCAACAGGCCCGTGAGCACGGCGGGAGAGAGCGTCCCCGGGTCCTCGCTGCCTGTGAGCGAAGGGAAGGCGATGTGGGCGCTCATGACGATATCGGCGCCCGCGGCGATCCCGGCGCGGAATGGGACCAGCTCGACGGTATCGAGGCGCGCGTAGTCCGCTCGGATCACCGGCAGCCCCAGATGCGAGTCGGTCTCGGTATCGCCATGGCCGGGGAAGTGCTTCAGCGTGGCCAGCATCCCCTGCTCGCGCGCGCCGCGCACGTAGGCGGTGACGAGCAGGCTGACCGCGCGGGGGTCCTCGCCGAACGAGCGGGTGTTGATGATCGGGTTCGAGGGGTTGTTGTTGAGATCGGCATCAGGGGCGAAATTCACGTGGATGCCAACGGCCCGGCCCTCGATGGCGGCGGCCGTGCCGATGGTGAACGCGTCGTTAGGATCGCCGGTCGCTCCCGCTGCCATGATCTGGGGAAAGGCCGTCGCGCCCACGACTCGCATGGCGGCGCCCCATTCGAGGTCGGCCGAGATGAGCAGCGGGAGCGCCGAGCGGGTCTGCAGCGCGTTCAGTTTGGCCGCGATCTCGAGCGGGGGGCCGACGGAGATGATGATCCCGCCTACGTGCAGGGAGTCGACCCAGCGGGCGGCCTCGAGAAACGACGAGTCGTCGAGGGCCGTGTAAGCGCCGGAGAGCCAGGGGACGATCAGCTGGCCGATCTTCTGACTGTCGGACAGGCTGGCCAGGACGCTGTCCAGCGACACGGGAGAGACCGGCGCGGGCGGCCCCGCCGGTCCCGGACCGGCGGGGGCGGGGCGGCACGCCACGATCAGCGCGAGGACGATCCAACGATGCGAGCGCATAGCCTTTGGGTGTTGGGGATAGTCGCCTGCAGCGGTCCACCGTCCCCCGCTGCGCGGGTGCGGCCGGGCATCGAGGTGCTGATGACCGATTCCATCCACCTCGTCCGGGGGCGACGCCTCGGCCTGCTCTCGAACCAGACCGGCGTCGATCGCTCCGGCCGGCGAGACGCCGACGCCCTGCGCGCCGCCGGTCTGCAGCTGGTGGCGCTGTTCAGCCCCGAGCACGGCTTCCGGGGCCAGGAAGATCGTCCCGGTCTGCCGGACGCCGTGGATTCCTCGACCGGTCTCCCAATCTACAGCCTGTATGGAGGCTCGCGCGCCGCCGCACGGGCGGCCCTCGATTCGATCGACGTGCTGCTCATCGATCTCCAGGACATCGGCGCCCGGTACTACACCTATCCGGCCACGGCGACCAGCCTGATGCGCGAGGCCGCGGCCCGCGGCAAGGCCGTCGTGGTGCTCGATCGCCCCGACCCCATCGGTGGGACGCTGGTGGGGGGCGACGTCCGCGCGGCGGTGGGAGACCCCGACAGTCAGCTGGTCGGTTTCCTCCCGGTGCCGATGCGGCATGGACTGACGCTCGGCGAGCTGTTGCGGCTCGCCAACGACGTGCTCGCGTTGCGCGCCGACCTCGTGGTGGTCCCGGCCGCGGGATGGCACCGCGACATGGCCTACGATGGCACGGGGCTGCCGTGGATCCGTCCCTCACCCAACATGCCCGATCTCGAGAGTGCCTTTCACTATCCGGGCACGTGTCTGTTCGAGGGCACCAACCTCTCGGTGGGTCGGGGGACCCCGGTGGCGTTCCAGGTGATCGGGGCGCCGTGGCTCGACCCTCCCCGGCTCCTCCACCTCCTCCAGGGAGCAGGGAACACGGAGCCGTCCGTCCTGGCGGGCGTGGAAGTCGTCGCGACGGAGTTCACACCGCACACGCCGACCGACGGGAAGTATGGCGGCGTGACGGTGCGCGGGCTGCGATTCCGCGTCACCGATCGCGCGCGCTACGACCCCACGCGCCTCGCGGTGGCGCTGCTCGCCGGCCTCGTGGCGTTGTATCCGGACAGCTTCCAGTTCCGGCCCGCGAGTTTCGACCGCCTCGCGGCGGGACCCGCGCTGCGTGTCGCCCTGAGCGCCGGCCGCTCGCCGGCGGACATCTGGGACGCCTGGTCGGCGCCGCTCGCGCAGTTTCAGGAAACGCGCCTCAAGTACTTGCTCTACTAGCGTTTTGCCCTTTGCGGGTGGTCCGGGGGCTGTTACTTTCACCCGGCTATGAACGTGATCCCGCAAGCCGTGAAGGACGGCTTCGTGCGCCTGACCGGGCCGATGGTGCGAGCCCTGGTGCGCGGGCACGTGCGGCCCAACACCATCACGACAATCGGGGCGTTGGTCGTGATCGGCTCGGCAGTGGCCTACGGGATGAGCGCCGTCCGACTGGGGGGCTTGCTGATCTTGCTCTCCGGCCTGTTCGACATTCTGGACGGGCAGGTGGCGCGGCAGGGGGGCCAGAGCTCCACGTTCGGAGCCTTCTACGACAGCTCGCTGGACCGCGTCGGCGAAGCGGCGTTGTTCGCCGGTATCGCGCTCCACTTCTTGCGCGGCGGGCTGCCGGCGGCGCAGGTGACGCTGGGCGTCATGCTCGCGTTCGCGGCCCTGTCGTCCTCACTGCTGGTGTCCTACACCCGCGCGCGTGCGGAAGGCCTCGGCATCGAGTGCAAAGTGGGGATCGCCGCGCGGGCGGAGCGGATTCTCGTGCTCGGCGCGCCTACGCTGTTCTTCGGCGCCGGGCCGGGTGGCCGCCTGCTGCTGTGGATCATGGCCGTTCTCGCGCTCGCCACGGCGACTACCGTGGTGCAGCGGATCGTGCACGTGGCCGGCGTCACGGCGGGGAGCCGGACGGCGCGCGCGTCGCGGCGCCGGGACACGCAGCCCGGGCACGCGTCACTTCGGAAAGGAAACTGATCGTGCCGTCACAGGCTCGCCGGGAGATCGCTCCGGCGCAGGGAAAGCTGGGTGTCCTGCTGGTGGGGCTGGGGGCGGTCGCCACCACGTTCATCGCGGGTGTGGAAACGGTGCGCCGCGGTCTGGGGCTGCCGATCGGATCGCTCACCCAGATGGGGACGATCCGGCTCGGCAAGCGGACCGATCGCCGCGCGCCGAAGATCCGGGAGTTCGTGCCGCTGGCCGATCTGAAGGACCTGGTCTTCGCCGCCTGGGACCCGATTCCCGACGATGCCTACACCGCGGCGAAGAAAGCGGGCGTACTCGATCCCCGGCATCTCGAGCCGATCTCCGATTTCTTGAAGGGCGTCAAGCCGATGCCGGCCGTGTTCGACCAGAATTACGTCAAACGCCTCCAGGGCACGAACGTCAAGCGCGGCAAGACCAAGCGCGAGCTCGCCGAGGCGCTGCGCGAGGACATCCGCGCGTTCAAACAGCGCGCGGGCTGCGACCGTCTGGTACTCGTGTGGTGCGCGTCGACTGAGATATTTCTCACGCCGGGGCCGGCGCATCAGACGCTGGCCGCGTTCGAGCAGGCGATGGAGCAGAACGATCCCGCCATCGCCCCGTCGATGCTGTATGCCTGGGCAGCGCTGATGGAGGGCGTGCCCTTCGCGAACGGCGCGCCGAATCTGACCGTGGACATCCCGGCTATCGTCAGTCTCGCCGAAGCGCGGCGCGTGCCGATCGGCGGCAAGGACTTCAAGACCGGGCAGACGATGATGAAGACCGTCCTCGCCCCGGCCTTCAAGGCGCGGATGCTCGGTCTGGCCGGTTGGTACTCGACCAACATCCTGGGTAACCGGGACGGCGAGGTGCTGGACGATCCCGAGTCGTTCAAGACCAAGGAGGAGTCGAAGCTTGGCGTGCTGGAGTACATCCTCCAGCCCGACGCGTATCCCGAGCTGTACGGGAACGTGTTCCACAAGGTGCGGATCAACTACTATCCGCCCCGCGGGGACAACAAAGAAGGGTGGGACAACATCGACATCTTCGGGTGGCTCGGCTACCCGATGCAGATCAAGGTGGACTTCCTGTGCCGCGACTCGATTCTCGCGGCGCCGATCGTGCTCGACCTGGCGCTGTTCTTCGACCTCGCCCAGCGGTCCGGCCTCTCGGGCGTGCAGGAGTGGCTCTCGTTCTACTTCAAGAGCCCCCAGACCGCGCCCGGCCTGTACCCGGAGCACGATCTCTTCATCCAGCATACCAAACTGAAGAACACGCTGCGGTGGCTGATGGGCGAATCCCAGATCACCCACCTGGGCGTCGAATACTACGAGTACGGAGAGAAGTAACCACCCTCGACTCGCGGAGAGTTTCTCTGATGCTGCAGCCGACGCTTGCCGCCGTCCGCCGACTTGCGACCATATTCACTCTCCTCGCGCTCTGGGCCGTCCCCGCCGCCGCGCAGGCCCCCGAACGGTCGCACGCCGGCGGCGAGGCCGCGCTGGTGCTGCCCGACCTGCACCAGGCCACGTTCCTGGGCGGCATCGACGGGCACCGGCTGCTCGTGTGGGGCCTGGTGATCTGCGCGCTCGGGCTCTTGTTCGGGCTGGTGATCTACACGCAGCTCAAGAACCTCCCCGTCCATCAGGCGATGCGTGAGATCTCGGAGCTGATCTACGAGACCTGCAAGACCTATCTGGTGAACCAGGGAAAGTTCCTGCTGGTCCTCTGGGTGTTCATCGGCATGATCGCGGCGGTGTACTTCGGCGCCCTCGCGAGCAACGTGAACGCCGCCGGTCAGACGGTGCACGGCTATCCGCCGCTCACCGTCGCGGTGATCCTGCTGTTCAGCCTCATCGGCATCGCGGGCAGCTACGGCGTCGCCTGGTTCGGCATTCGCGTGAACACGTTCGCCAACTCGCGCACCGCGTTCGCCAGTCTCGCGGGCAAGCCCTATCCGTGCCACGACATCCCCACCAAGGCGGGGATGAGCATCGGCATGCTGCTCGTGTCGGTCGAGCTGATCATGATGCTCGTGATCCTGCTCTTCGTCCCCGGGAATTATGCGGGGCCGTGCTTCATCGGCTTCGCGATCGGCGAGTCGCTCGGCGCGGCCGCGTTGCGGGTCGCGGGCGGGATCTTCACCAAGATCGCCGACATCGGGTCCGATCTGATGAAGATCGTCTTCAAGATCAAGGAGGACGACGCCCGCAACCCCGGGGTCATCGCCGACTGCACCGGCGACAACGCCGGCGACTCGGTGGGGCCCTCGGCGGACGGCTTCGAGACCTACGGCGTCACGGGCGTGGCGCTCATCACGTTCATTTTGCTCGCCGTGCGCGATCCGATCGTCCAGGTACAGCTGCTCGTCTGGATCTTTGTCATGCGTATCATGATGATCGTGACCTCCGGCGGCTCCTACTATCTGAATGCCGCGCTGACCAAGATCCGCTACCGCGACGCCGAGCGGATGAATTTCGAGACGCCGCTCACGACCCTCGTGTGGCTCACCTCGATCGTGTCCATTGCGCTCACGTTCGTCGTGTCCCGCCTCGTCATCCCCAATCTCGGCGGCGACCCGACGCTGTGGTGGAAGCTGTCGCTGGTGATCACTTGCGGTACCCTGGCCGGGGCGATCATCCCCGAGCTGGTCAAAGTGTTCACCTCGATGAACTCCCAGCACGTGCGTGAGATCGTGACGTCATCGCGGGAGGGAGGCGCGTCGCTCAACATCCTCTCGGGGCTGGTCGCGGGCAATTTCAGCGCGTACTGGCTCGGCCTCGCGATGCTCGGCCTGATGGCCGTGGCGTATGGCGTCAGTACGTCCGGACTCGGGGTGCTGATGGCCGCCCCCGCCGTGTTCGCCTTCGGCCTCGTGGCGTTCGGATTCCTGGGCATGGGGCCGGTGACGATCGCGGTCGATTCCTACGGCCCGGTGACCGACAACGCGCAATCGGTGTACGAGCTGTCCACCATCGAGCAGCTTCCCGGCATCAAGGCGGAGATCAAGAAGGACTTCGGCTTCGACGTGAACTTCGAGCGCGCCAAGGAGAACCTCGAGGAAAACGACGGGGCGGGGAATACCTTCAAGGCGACGGCCAAGCCCGTGCTGATCGGCACGGCCGTCGTCGGGGCCACGACGATGATCTTCTCGATCATCGTGGCGCTCACCAACGGCATGCAGCCCGAGCTCGTGACCAACCTGTCGATCCTGCATCCCCCGTTTCTGCTCGGCCTGATCGCCGGCGGCGCCATGATCTATTGGTTCACCGGCGCTTCCACCCAGGCGGTGACCACCGGCGCCTATCGGGCCGTGGAGTTCATCAAGGCGAACATCAAGCTGGAAGGCGCCACCAAGGCGTCCGTCGCGGACTCGAAGCGGGTCGTGGCGATCTGCACGCAGTACGCCCAGCGGGGCATGTTCGTGATCTTTCTGGCAGTGTTCTTCGCGACCCTCGCCTTCGCGTTCGTCGAGCCGTACTTCTTCATCGGCTACCTCATCTCCATCGCCCTGTTCGGCCTGTTCCAGGCCATATTCATGGCCAATGCCGGCGGGGCCTGGGACAATGCCAAGAAGGTCGTCGAGACCGTGCTCAAGCAGAAGGGCACCGAGCTGCACGACGCGACGGTGGTCGGCGATACGGTGGGCGATCCGTTCAAGGACACGTCCTCGGTGGCCATGAACCCCATCATCAAGTTCACCACCCTGTTCGGCCTGCTGGCGGTGGAGCTCGCCGTGTCGCTCACGCGCGAGCGAGGCTCGGCACTGACGCACGGTTTCGCCGCCGCGTTCTTCATTCTCTCGGTGGTGTTCGTGTGGCGGTCCTTCTACCGGATGCGCATCGAGAGCAAGTAAGGCGGAGATGACCGCGGCGCAGCTCGTCGTCACCACGTTCGGGGTCGCCGCCATCGTCTGGGTGTTGTGGTATTTCCTCTTCTCCCGCTCCTCCGCCGTCCGTCCCGCGGGGGAGCGGGGAGGAGCGGTCCAGGAGATCGCCGTCACGGTGAAAGGCGGGTACACTCCGGACACGATTCTCGTGCAGGCTGGGAAGCCCGTACGGTTGCAGTTCTATCGTGACGAGACGGCCGACTGCTCTGAGCGGGTGGTATTCGAGCACTTCGGCATCGACCGCCTGCTCCCGCCCTTCCAGACCACTACCATCGAATTCACGCCGGGCGAGGCGGGTGAGTTTCCCTTCCGGTGCGGGATGTCCATGTTGAAGGGGCTGCTGGTAGTCGAGCCGCCGGGCGACCGGCGCCCCGCGCCCACGCCACACGGTCATCATGGCTAGACAGCGGATCATCCTGCCGATCGAAGGCATGAGCTGCGCCGCCTGCGCCCAGACGGTGCAGCAGGCGCTGGGCGCCGCGCGCGGCGTGACCTCGGCGAGCGTCAACTACGCCACCGCGAAGGCGGCGGTGGACTACGACGACGCGGCGATCGGCGTGGGGCAGCTGGCCAAGGCGGTGCGCGACGCCGGGTACCAGTGCGGCCAGGCGAGCGTCACGTTCGGCATCCCCGACCTGCACTACGCGCCCAGCACCGCCGCGCTCGAGCGCGAGCTGGCCGCCGTGCCCGGCGTGATCCGCGCCGCCGCCAACCAGGCGACCGAGAGCGTGACCGTCGTCTACGTCCCGGGCGTCACCACGGCCGGCCAGCTGGAGGACGCGGTCCGCAGCGCGGGATTCCGGGTCGCCGAGCCGATCGCGGCCGAGGACCCGCTGGAGCGCGAACGGCTGGCGCGCAGCCGGGAGATCCGGACGCTCACCTGGCAGTTCGCGCTCGCCGCCAGCGTGGCGCTGCTCACGATGCTCGGGGCCATGCTGTTGATGGCGGAACACGATGCCGCCGCCGGCATCGGCCGGGTGGACCTGCTGGGTCGCCTGCTCATGCCCCTGGCGATGCGATTGCGCAGCGCCGTCGGAGGGGAGGCTGGCGCGGGATTGCCGGGGAATCCGACGCTCCTCAAGCTGCTGCTCCTCGGACTCACGCTCCCGGTGCTGCTCTGGTCGGGGCGGCGGTTCTACCGGGGTGCCTGGAGCGGGTTCCGGCACCGGACCGCCGACATGAACACACTGATCGCCGTCGGCACCGGCGCCGCGTTTCTCTACTCGGTGGTCGCGACGCTCGTGCCGGGTGTGTTCACCCGCGCCGGTTTGCCCGCCGACGTCTACTACGAAGCGGTCTGCGCCATCATCGCGCTCATTCTCCTGGGACGATTGCTCGAGGCCCGCGCCAAGGGTCGCACATCCGCCGCGATCCGGCGTCTCGCCGCGCTCGCTCCGGCGCTCGCGCATGTCGAGCGCGACGGCGCCGTGCAGGACATCCCGGTGGCCGCCGTCGCGGTCGGCGATCGTGTGGTGGTGAAGCCCGGCGAGCGGATCCCGGCCGACGGCGTGATCGTCGAAGGCACGTCGTCGCTCGACGAGTCGATGCTCACCGGCGAGCCGATGCCGGTGTCGAAGCACCCCGGAGACGAGGTGATCGGGGGCACGCTGAACACCACTGGGAGCTTCACGTTCAGCGCCACTCGCGTCGGCAAGGATACGGCCCTTGGCCAGATCGTCCGGCTGGTGGAGGAGGCGCAGGCATCCAAGGCCCCGATTCAGACCCTGGCCGACCGGGTCGCCGGCGTCTTCGTCCCTGTCGTGATCGCCATCGCCATCGCCGCGTTCGTGCTCTGGTTCGATCTGGGGCCGCGCCCCGCGTTGCTCTTCTCCACCATCGCGCTCGTCACGGTGCTGATCATCGCCTGTCCGTGCGCCCTCGGGCTCGCCACGCCCACCGCGATCCTCGTCGGCACCGGGCGCGCCGCCGAGCAGGGCGTCCTGATCCGCGGCGGCGAGGCGCTCGAGCGCCTTGCCAAGGTCCGCACGGTGCTGCTCGACAAGACGGGGACGATCACCGAGGGCCAGCCGTCCGTCACGCACATCGTGACCGCCCGCAAACCCGACGGGACCGCAGTCTCGGCGGCCGAAGTGCTGCGCTGGGCCGCCTCGGTCGAGCAGCGGTCCGAGCACCCGATCGCCCAGTCGATCCTCCGGGCGGCGCAGGAACGGACGGTATTGTTGCTGCCCGTCGAGAAATTCGCCGCCATGGAGGGCCGCGGGGTCCGCGGGACGGTGGACCGGCGCATCGTCGAGGTCGTCTCGGCGCGGCACGCGCGCGAGCGCAGCCTCGAGCTGGGCAGTCTGGCCCAGGACGCCGACCGCCTCGCGGATCAGGGGCGGACGCCGGTGATCGTCGTCGTGAACAACACCGTGCACGCGGTGATCGGTATCTCGGATCCGGTCAAACCGACCGCGAAGGATGCCGTGGCGCGCCTGCGGAGCCTCGGCTTGGAAGTGCGCATGGTTTCCGGCGACGCGCGGCGTGCGGCCCTCGTGGTCGCGGCGGAGGTCGGCATTGACGATGTCAGCGCCGAGGTGCTGCCCTCCCAGAAGGCCGATCTCGTGAAGCAGGAACAGGGGCGGGGCGTCGTCGTCGCCATGGTCGGCGATGGCATCAACGATGCGCCGGCCCTGGCCCAGGCCGACGTGGGGATCGCGATCGGCACCGGGACGGAAATCGCCATGGAAGCGTCCGACGTCACCCTCATCCGCGGCGATCTGCGTGGCGTGGTCACCGCGGTCGAGCTGTCGCGCCGGACCCTGGGGACCATCAGACAGAATCTGTTCTGGGCATTTCTCTACAACGTGTTAGGCATCCCGATCGCCGCGGGGGCGCTCTATCCGTTGACCGGCCTGCTGCTCTCCCCGGTGATCGCCAGCGCGGCCATGGCGTGGTCCAGTCTCAGCGTGGTCTTGAACAGCCTGCGCCTGCGGCGCTACACTCCGGCGTGGGTCTCCTAGACGCGCGGCCGTCGAGCCGCACAGACGCCAAGGACATCACATGAGATACTTCCACAGGACGACGTTATCGCCGGCGGACGTGCTCGCTGCCGCGCGGGACTATTTCGGGGCGCGGCTCGCGCCCTCGGAGGAGTCGCCGCGCCGTCTGGGCTACCGGGGCTCGCTGGGGAAGGTGACGGTCTCGGCGCGCGCGGAAGGCGGGCACTACACGTTCATCGACATCGTGACCGACCAGGTCGGGGAATCGGAGATCGACAAGCTCGCGAAACGATTTCTCGCGGAAGTGCACCGCACGGTCGAGCCGGCGTACGAGCTGCGGGGGGCGTACTGAGGCGGAGTCAGCCGGCGAGCTTGGCGCCGTACCCCGCCTGCTCCACCGCGGCCACGAGCGCGCCCGCCGTCACTGCATCATCGTCGAAATCGATTTCGGCCTCGCCGTCCTGGAGGTCCACCACCGCCGAGTACACGCCGCTGAGACCCTTCAGGGCCTGCTCTACGGTCTTCTGGCAGTGTCCACAGGTCATGCCGGTCACCTTGAGTTTCGCGCTGGCCATACGTGCGGTCCTCCCGCCACAGCTTGATTTGCCCTTCCCCAAGAGCCAACTTTCCCGCCCACTATAATTTAGCTGATGCCTCCCCACTCCGTACCCGACACCCGGTCGGACACGCCCGCGATCCCGGCCGACCTCGAGCGGCTCCAGCTGCTCGAGGTGTACCGCTATCTGCGCCTCACCAGGGTGCTGGAAGAGCGGCTGGTCGCGCTGTACCGCCAAAGCAAGGTGATCGGGGGGCTGTTCCGCTCCCTGGGGCAGGAGGGGGAGTCGGTGGCGGCGGCCTTCGCGCTGGAGCGCGGCCGTCATCGCGACGTCCTCTCGCCTCTGATCCGCAACCTCGGCGCCCTGCTCGTGATGGGCGCCAAGCCGATCGAGATCCTGCGCCAGTACATGGCCAAGGCGGAAAGCCCCACCCGCGGACGCGAGCTGAACGTCCATTTCAACGATCTCGAGAAAGGGTATCTGGGACAGATCTCGCATCTGGGGGACATGGTGCCCGTGATGGCCGGGATCACCCTCACCTTCAAGATGCGCGGCGAGCCGCGCGTCGGTCTGGTATTCGTGGGTGACGGCGCGACGTCGACGGGGGCGTTTCACGAGGGACTGAACTTCGCCGCCGTGCAGCGCTGCCCCCTCGTGGTGATCGGGGAGTACAACCACTGGGCCTATTCCACGCCGCCCGAGAAGCAGTTCGCGGTGCAGCACCTCGCCGACAGGGCCAAGGGCTACGGGATTCATGCGGTCACGGTGGACGGCAACGACGTGCTCGCCGTGTACGCGGCGACGAAATATGCGGTGGAGCGCGCGCGTCGCGGCAAGGGAGTCCATTTTATCGAGGTGAAGACCTACCGCCGCAAGGGACACGCGGAGCACGATGACCAATCCTATCAGCCGAAGGACGAGATCGAGCGCTGGGCGCGGGAGAACGACCCCGTAGACCGGTTCGTGAAGCAGCTGCTGGACAACGACTGGGCCGAAGCGGGCGAGTTGGCCGAGATCGACCAGGCGGCGAAGGACGAGATCGATCAGGCGACCGACGCCTGTGTCGACGAGCCGCTGCCGGCGCCCGAATCGGCGCTGCCCGGCGTCTACGCGCAACCGGCGGCCGCCGAGCGGCTGTGGTTCCGGAGTCTGTGATGGCCGACGTCACGTTCCTCGAAGCCCTGCGCCAGGGGTTGTGGGAGGAGATGGAGCGCGACGAGCGCGTGTTCATGCTCGGCGAGGACATCGGGGCCTACGGCGGCGCATTCAAGGTGACCGAGGGGTTCCAGAAGAAGTTCGGGGAGGCGCGCGTCATCGACACCCCGATCTCGGAGGCCGCGATCGTGGGGGCGGCAGCGGGGGCCGCGCACATGGGGATGCGGCCGGTCGCGGAGATGCAGTTCATCGATTTCATCTCGTGCGCCTACGACATGTTGACGAACTACGTGGCGACCGCGCGCTATCGCGCCGGGCTCGCCACGCCGATCGTGGTGCGCGGCCCCTGCGGCGGGTACGTGCGCGGCGGCCCGTTCCATTCGCAGAATCCCGAAGCGGCGTTCCTGCACACACCCGGCCTGAAGATCGTCTACCCGGCGACCGCGCGCGACGCGAAGGGTCTCATCAAGGCATCGATCCGGGACGAGGATCCCGTCCTCTTTCTCGAGCACAAGTGGCTGTACCGCCGCATCAAGGAGACGCTGCCGGACGGCGAGGAAGTACTCACCCCGATCGGCCAGGCGCGGCTCGCCCGGGAAGGGCAGGACATGTCGGTGATCACCTACGGGGCGACCGTCTGGAAGGCGCTCGAGGCGGCCGACCAGCTTGCACCGGACGGCGTGTCGCTCGAGGTGCTGGACCTGCGCACGCTGCTGCCGCTCGACGACGACGCGATCGTCGCCACGGTGAAGAAGACGGGAAAGGTGCTGATCGTCCACGAGGATACCCGGACCGGCGGACTGGCGGGCGAGATCACCGCGCGCATCAACGAGCGCGCGTTCGAATGGCTCGACGGCCCGATCAAGCGCGTAACGGCGCATGACGTACCGCTGCCCTATGCGCCGACGCTGGAGGATTTCGTGCTGCCGCAGACGGACGACATCGTCAACGCGGCGAGATGGCTGGCGAAATACTGAGAAGCGCTATCAGCTATCGGCTATCGGCTAGCAGCTCGGCCGACACCGATAGCTGATAGCCGATAGCCGATAGCGATTGATTGGAGCAATCATGGCCAGAGTCGATGTGCTGATGCCCCAAATGGGAGAGTCCATCGCCGAAGGGACTCTCAGCAAGTGGCTCAAGAAGCTCGGCGATACCGTGAAGCGCGACGAGCCGCTGTTCGAGATCTCGACCGACAAGGTGGACGCCGAGATTCCGGCGCCCTCCGCGGGGACGCTGGTCGAGATCAAGGTGCAGGAAGGCCAGACGGTTCCGGTGCAAACGCTCGTGGCGGTGCTGGACACGGAACAAGGGGCGTCGGTCACCGCGGCCGCGCCCGCTCCGGCCGCTCCTGCCGCCCCCACGGCTCCAGTTGCTCCCAAAGCGGCGCCGGCTCCCGCGGCCGCGCCGGCCGTGGTCGCCGCGGCCGCACCGCCCGTCCCTCGTCCCCCGTCCCCCGTCCTTCCAAAGGGTGACGGTCTCGAGACCGCCGAAGAGCGCCTGCGGCGCCGTTCGACGCCGCTGGTCCGCAAGATCGCGACCGAGCACCAGCTCGACATCTCGCAGATTCCGGGGACCGGGTTCGCCGGACGGGTCACCAAGCAGGACATCCTCGGCTTCATCGAGCGCGCACCCGCGGCACCGACGCCGACCGCTCCCCGCCCGAGTCCTTTAGGGTCCCCGCTCCCCGCGGGTGGGGAGGTGGCGCATCCGGCGGCGGAGCCCTGGCCCGGCGACCGCGTCGAGCCGTGGTCGAAGATCCGCAAGATCACCGCGGATCACATGATCATGTCGCGCCGGGTATCGGCGCACGTGGCCAGTTTCTTCGAGATCGACTACACGCGCGTGGCGCAGCTGCGCGCGAAGTTCAAGGCCGCTTATGCCGAGCGGGGAGTGAACCTCACCTACCTCGCGTTCATCGCGAAGGCGTGCGCGGCGAACCTGCGCAAGCATCCGATCGTCAATGCCGCGGTCTCGGGTGACAGCACGATCTACCGCCAGGACGTCAACATCGGAATCGCGGTGGCGCTCGATTGGGGGCTGATCGTTCCCGTCGTCAAGCGTGCCGACGAGCTGTCGCTGCTGGGCCTGGCGCGTGCCATCAACGACCTGGGCGAGCGGGCGCGCACCAAGAAGCTCTCGCCCGATGAAATCCAGCGCGGCACGTTCACGATCACCAATCCCGGCGGGTTCGGACCGTATGCCGGCATCCCTATCATCAATCAGCCGCAGGTCGCGATCCTCGGCGTCGGCACGATCGAGAAGCGCCCCAAGGTCGTGACCCAGGACGGCGCGGACGCGATCGCCATCCGCACGATGGGCATGCTGACCATGTCCTATGACCACCGCGTGGTGGACGGCGCGGACGCCGACAAGTTCCTGGCCGACGTGAAGGCCACGCTGCAGGACTTCCCCGAGCAGGAGATGTAGCCATGGCGAAGGTCCTCACCGCGGCCCGGGTACGTGTGCCCGCCGCCAACGAGCTCGACTATCTGGCGACGCTGCGCGAGCTGGCCCAGTTCGCCGACGCCCGGGGGCAGCGCATCTGGGTGTTCCGCAACGCCAAGGACCCGCGCCTGTTCATCGAGTTCTCGGAGAGCCCGACGGAGATGTCCCATCGCGCGCAGGCCTCCCGCCTGCCAGAAGAAACGAAGCTCGAGAAGAAGCTGCAGAGCCTCGTCACCTACTCTCCCGACGCCTGGGAACTGTGGAGCGAGGTCTCCCTCGCGACGCCGGCGGAGACCTGAGCATGGCCCGCCGCGAACTCACCGTGGACGGACAGCGCTGGGAGGTGTTCCCGTCCGGCCACCCCACCGTGTACGGTCAGGACCAGTACGGCTTGGTGTTCCAGCTCGGCACCGGTACCGAGCGCAAGCGACGCTTCACACGGTACTCCCCCAGCGGGGCACGGCGCACCGACGCGTCGCTGAGCGAGCTGAGCGAACGGACGCTGCTCGAGCTGTTCCGCCAATCCCAACCCGCCTGGACCTCGCCGGAGAGCGCCTACGGCGCACGTTGACCTGCATTGTCATTCCACCGCCTCGGACGGCCAGACGAGCCCCGAAGCCGTGGTACAACGGGCAGCTGCCGTCGGGTTGTCCGCCTTGGCGCTCACCGATCACGACACGCTCGACGGCATGCCGGCCGCCGTGGCGGCCGGCCGTGAGCTGGGGGTGCGCATCGTGTCCGGGTGCGAATTCAGCGTGCAGGCCCCGTGGGGCGAGCTGCACCTGCTCGGGTACTTCCTGCCCGAAGGCGACGCGGCGCTCGACCAGTTCCTCGCCCAAATGCGCGAGGCGCGGGAGCGGCGTGGCACCCGCATGATCGAGAAGCTGCAGAAGCTGGGCGTCGAGATCGATCTCGAGGACCTGGCGTTCCAGGCCGGCGGCGGCGCCGTCGGACGGCCCCACGTGGCTCGCGCGCTCATCGACGCGGGCGTGGTGGATGGTCTGGAAGAAGCCTTCGATCGCTTTCTCGGCCGCGGCCGACCGGCCTTCGTGGAAAAGGAGCTGCCGCCCCTGCGCGAGGTGGCCGACCTGGTGCACGCGGGAAGCGGGCTGGTACTCGCCGCGCACATGGGGGAGCGCGGCCACGCGGAGCAGCTGCGCGCGTTCCAGCAAGACGGGCTGGACGGTATCGAGGTGCGCCACCCGAGCCACTCGCCGCGGGTGGAACGGCGGCTCACGAAGCTGGCGCGCCAGCTCGATCTGGTGATCTCCGGAGGATCGGACTGGCACGGGGAGTCGAGCGCCGGGATCTCCCACGCGCCGTTGGGAGGGATGCAGGTGCCGGTGGAGTGGCTGGAGGAGCTGGAGTGTCGCAAGGCGAAGGCGTACGGATGAACGGGAGACACACTCCATGAGCGACGTGCTACCGGTGGGCGGCAAAGCTCCGGACTTCCAGGCGCAGGCGTCGGACGGGAAAGCGTACCGACTGGCCGAACTACTGCGACGCACCCACGTGGCGCTGGTGTTCTACCCGGGAAACAACACGCCCGGGTGAAACCGCCAACTCTCCGCCGTGCGCGATGAGATGAGCAGGTTCGAAGCCGCCGGGATCCAGCCGTTGGGGGTGAATCCCGCGAGCCTCGACAGTCACCGGAAATACGTGGAGAAGATGAAATTCAACTTCCCGCTGCTGTCGGATCCCGACCGGTCCATCGCGCGGGCGTATCACGCCCTCAAGGACGACGGGACGGGGATCGCCCGCACGGTGTACGTGGTGGGGCGGGACGGTACGATCCGGTACGCCCAGCGCGGCGCACCGCCTCCGGAAGAGGTAGTCGCCGCGGTGGGGTCGGGCGGCCGTGGCGGGTGAGTTTGCGGGCCGGGTCGCGCTCGTCACCGGGGTGGGGCGCGTCGGTCAGATCGGCCACGCGGTGGCGGCAGGCTTCGGATCCGCGGGCGCCCGCCTCGTCCTCGCCGACCGTTCGGCCGAGTCCCTGGATGAACGGGTCCGGGAGTTCGCCGCCGCCCGCATCGAGGCCGCCGCCGCTCCAGGGGACCTGACCGAGCCGCACGCCGCACGTGCCGCCGTGGGGCTCGCCGAGGCCCGCTTCGGCGGCCTTGACATCGTGGTCAACGTCGCCGGTGGACTCACCACATACGGGCCGTTCGAAGGGATCGACGTCGCCGCCTTCGAGCGCGAAATCGCGATCAATCTCCGCACCGTCTTCTGCGTGTGTCAGGCCGCCGTTCCGTCGCTGCGCCGCCGCGGGGGTGGGGCGATCATCAATTTCGCCTCCATTGCGGTGCTGCACCCCCAGCCCAATCTGGCCGCGTACCTGGCCGCGAAAGGGGGCGTCGCCGCGCTGACACGCGCGCTCGCCCGCGAGCTGCGGGACGACGGAGGCGGCATCCGCGTGAACGCGCTCGCCCCGGAGGCGGTCCGCACGTCCACCAACGTGCAGGACATGGGGCCGGACGCGAAGCTGGTGGAGATGGCCGACGTGGTGCGCACCGTGCTCTGGCTGGCGTCCACCGAAGCCCGCGCGGTGACGGGTCAGATTCTCCCTCTCCTCCCCGGGTCGCACTGATCGGTGGAGCCCACCGGGCGAGTCGCGCTCGTAACTGGCGCCGGCCGTCGCCTCGGTGCCGCGATCGCCGCGGGGCTCGCCCGGGCGGGATACGACATCGCCGCTCACCACCACGCGTCCGCGGATGGAGCGGAAGCGACGCTCGGCGCCGTACGGGGGGCCGGGCGGCGCGGCGAGCGGTTCGCGGCGGATCTGCGTGATCCCGCGGCCGCGCGCGCGCTTCCCGGGCGTGTCGCCGAGACCTTCGGCCGCCTCGACGTTCTCGTCAATTGCGCGGGCGTCATGGTGCGGCGCGAATTCGCGGCGATCACGCCGGACGACTGGAACGACGCGCTGGCGCTCAATCTCTCGGCGGCACTGTACACCGCCCAGGGAGCCGCACCGCACCTGCGGCGCGTGCGCGGCAAGATCGTCAACCTCGCCGACGTCGCCGCCTTCGAGGTGTGGCCGGCGTATCTCCCGCTGAACGTGAGCAAGGCGGGGGTCGTCATGCTGACCCACGGGCTCGCGCGCGTGCTGGCCCCGGAGGTGACGGTGAACGCCGTCGCGCCCGGGGCCGTGCTTCCCCCCGAGGATTGGCCCGCCGAGGCGCGGGACCACCTCGTCGCGACCACGCCGCTGCGCCGGCTCGGCAGCCCCGAGGACGTGGTGCGGGCCGTCCTGTTCCTGCTCGACAACGACTACGTCACGGGAGTGGTGCTTCCGGTGGACGGGGGTCGCCTGGTTCGATGAGCGACGGGATCGCGGCGATGCGGGACATCGTAGTCGTGGGGGGCGGCTGTTACGGGACCTTCTACGCCACCCAGCTCGCCAGGGCGAAGCAGCGCGGCAAAGCGGCGTTTCGGACGGTCATCGTCGTGGATCGGGATCCGGACTGCCGCGCGCGCCGCGAGCTCCCCGAGTCGGCCGATCGGCGATTCGTCGCCAGCGAGTGGGACGCGTTCTTCGACCGGCACCTCGCGGCGGCGCGCCCCACCGCGGCCGGGGATCCGCCCGACTACGTCGTCCCCTCGCCGCACATGTCGCACCTCATGTTCGAGTGGCTGGTGCGCCGCACGCGGGCGCGGTGTGTGGATCGCCCCGTGGACGTCGTCCCGGTTCCGGACTCGCTCGGGACACCGTACGATCGTTCCGGCTCCGACCACACGCGCTACGTCTCCTTCGCCGAGTGGATCTGCCCGACGCACTGCATCGAGCCCGCCGCCTGCCCGGCGATCGGCGGGCCACGGTCGTGGGAAATGTCCGTGGCGGTGCGGTCCCTCGCTGAACGGCTGCGGGCGAGCGGCACGTCCATCACCGGGCCCGTCCTGTTCGTGTGCCGCCACCACGTGTTCGGCGTGGGGACGTTCGCCGTGGACGCGGTGCTGGAGGGCGAGCGCATCGTGGCGCAGGCCGCCGCTGAGCGGGAGACCGCACACGTGCTCGTTGGGACGGTCAGTTCCTGCCACGGGGCCCTGAATGTGTTGCGGATCGGGGCGTCGCCCGCTGACGGCTGAGGGCTCACGGCTGATGGCCTCGTTGCTGGATCCGCAGGCCCGCCGGCGCCAACTGGAACAGGCGCAGACGCTGTTCAACGATGGGGAATATTGGCTCGCCCACGAAGCCCTGGAAACCGTCTGGCGTTCTATAATAGACGACAGTGAGCGACGGGTCTGGCAGGGGTTGATCCAGGCGGCCGCAGCCCTGCTGCACCAGCGAAGCGGCAACCGGCACGGTACCGTCGTCGTCGGGGCCGCGGCCCTCGAGAAGCTGTCCGGGCCACAGCACCCCGCGGTGGAGTTCGATACGTTGCGGTTTCGCGCCGTTCTGGCGCGTGCCTTGGCGGGGGAGGGAGATCCCCCGCGATTGGACTTTAGAAGCGATGCCTGAGAACGGGCAGCAGAGTTACGACGTGATCATCGTGGGGGCCGGTCCGGCAGGGCTGTGCGCCGCACTGTACGCCGGACGGGGCATGCTCAAGGCCCTGACCATCGAGCGGGGTGCCCCCGGCGGTGAGCTCCTGAACACCGATCTCGTGGAAGACTACATCGGGTTCGAGAGCGTCAAGGGGTGGGACCTGGCCCAGAAGTTCACGGACCACGCCAAGAAGTTCGGCGCGGAGATCGTCACCGACACCGTGGAGAAGGTGCGGCGGGCCCCGGACGGGTGGTTCGATGTGACCACGGCGCGCGAGCGGCACTACCGCGCCCCCGCCGTGATTCTCACGGCCGGTGGCACGCCGGTGAAGCTCGGCGTGCCGGGGGAGCGCGAGTACGCCGGCAAAGGGGTGTCCTACTGTGCCGTGTGCGACGGCGCCTTCTTCAAGGGTGAGGTGCTGGCGGTGGTGGGCGGCGGCGACGCGGCGGTCGAAGAGGCGGACTACCTCACGCGCTACGCGTCGAAGGTGTACATCGTGCATCGCCGCGACCGGTTCCGCGCGTCGAAGATCCTGCAGGAGCGGGCCTTCGCGAATCCCAAGATCGAAGCGGTCTGGAACAAGCGGGTCGTGGAGATCGCCGGAACCGAGCGCGGCACCGACCATCTGGAGCTCGAGGACACGGTGACCGGGGCCCGCAGCCAGCTCAGGGTGGGCGGCGTGTTCGTCTTCATCGGGTTCAAGCCGAATACGGGAATCGTGGAGGGCCACGTCAACCATGACGCCGGCGGGTACCTCCTTACCGACGAGCGCATGATGACCTCGATCCCGGGGTTGTTCGCGGCCGGCGACGTCCGCAGTCAGCTGACGCGGCAGGTCACGACCGCGGTCGGAGATGCCACGACGGCGGCAATCGCGGTGGAGAAGTACCTGGCGCAGCTGCGGGAGCAGGGCAGGCCGTCCGCATCCGCCGGAGCGATCGTCACGTGAAGGTGATCGCGATCCCCAACGGCGTGTTCGCCGAGAACTGCTACCTGGTGATCGACGAGGCGTCGGCCGAGTGCGCCGTCGTGGACCCCGGCGAAGAGGCGGGGCTGATCCTGCACAAGATCGAGCGGGAGGCGGTGCGGCCCGTGGGGATCTGGGTCACGCACGCGCATCTGGATCACGTCATGGGAGTCGCGCGGGTGCGCGCTGCCACCGGAGCTCCGGTGTGACTGCACGCGGCCGACTGGCCCCTGTATGATCGCGTGTCGCAGCAGGCGGTGGCATTCGGCCTCGAGGCCGAGCAACCCCCGCCTCCCGACGCGTTCTGGTCACACGGCGACGTTGCGCGGGTCGGCCGGCTCAGCTTCAGCGTGCGGCACACGCCCGGCCATTCGCCCGGGAGCGTGGCGCTGGTGGGTGAGGGTGTCGTATTCAGCGGCGACGTGCTGTTCCAGGGCTCCATCGGGCGCACCGACCTTCCCGGCGGTGACTTCGGGACGCTGATCGGGAGCATCGAGCGGGAGTTGCTCGTTCTGCCCGATGCGACCATCGTGTACAGCGGGCATGGACCACAGACCACCATCGGCGCCGAGCGCCGCTCCAATCCCTTCCTCTCCGGCGCTGTCCCCATCGCCTAGGGGTCGCCCGCGGCCCACCTGTCTGCGGTGCGGCGCGGAGGTGCGTCCCAGGCCGTGGGGCTGCAAGAATCCGTGCGCCAACTGCGGCTTCATCTATCCTCTGGGCGATTGCTCTGATTGACGTGACCGTCACCTTCCTGCCCGACCGCCGGAGCGTGGCGATCTGCACCGGGGCCACGGTGCTGCAGCTGTCGGCGGCGACGGGCGATCCGCTGCGGACGGTGTGCGGCGGCATCGGCAATTGCACGGCCTGCCGCGTCCGCGTGGTGGACGGGGAATGGCCCGCCGGCAAGACCGATCGGCTCCGGTTGGGAGCGCTGGTGGAGCAGGGGTGGCGACTCGCGTGCCAGTTCAGCCCGCGTCGTGCGGTGACGCTCGAGCGTCCGCCGTACAGCCTGGACGGCCTGTGAACCACGTCCTCGCCCTGCTCGCGCTCGCGCTCGACGTCATCGTCCGCGCCTGGCGCATCCAGCTCGCGGCCTGGACGGCGGGCGGCGCGCTGACCTTCTGGCCCGCCGTGCGGCTCAATCTCTACGGCGAAGCCGCCTCCACCCTGACGCCCAACCGGTTGGGTGGGGAAGCGGCGCGGTTCGCGGGGCTGACGCAGGCCGGCCTGCGCTCGGTGACGGCGCTGGTCGCGGTCGGCGTGGAGGTCGCGGCCGAATGGCCGGTGTTCCTGCTGATGCTCCTGTCGCTGCTGCTGCACTACGTCCCCGACTGGAAGAGCGCGGCGCAAGCCTGGCTGCAGCGTCACGTCGCCGGAGACCTGCTGGCGATCGAGTTCGCCGCGCTCGCCGTCCTCCTCGTCATCTACCTCACGCAGCGCCTCGTGAAGGCGGGGGCCATCCGGCACCGCGTGCGGCGGCAGTGGCGGGTCGCGCTGGCGCACGTGCGACGGGCGCCGCTCTGGGCCCAGGCCGTGAACGCGGCGCTCACGGCCGTCAGCCTGGCCGCACGCGCCCTGGTCCTCCCGGCGCTGGCCTGGGGCATGCCCGGTGCGCCGTCCTTCGGGCAGATGTTCTTCGGTTCGCTCGCGCTTCTCGCCTCCCCGCTCGTCGTCCCGATCCCCTCCGGAGGCGGCGGCATCGAAGTGGTCTTTCTCTCGGGGTTCGCCGGAGATTTCGGAGCCAACGGCGTGCGCATGCTGGTCTGGTGGCGCTTTTACACGGTCATCCTGCTGACCGCCGTCGGCGTCTATCTGATGATCCACTCCCTGGGCAGCCGCGCGGCCCGGGAGCTGATGACGATCGGGTGGCGGAGAAAGCGGCCCGCCCCGACGGAACCGCAGTGACCGAACCTCGCCTTTCCCGGCACGGCGGAATAGAATGGGTCCGCGTCGTCCCGGTCGGAGCTGCATGGGCGATTCCTGGCTTGACACCGACGGCAGTCGGGCGGAGCACGTGGAGACGATGAGCGCAACGCGAGTCGAACGCGATCCCCTGGGCGAGTTGCCCGTCCCGGTCGACGCCCTCTACGGCGTGCAGACCGAACGGGCCCGCCGCAACTTCCCGATCTCGGGGCTCACGCCCCATCCCGTCTTCGTGGACGCGGTCATCTGGATCAAGAAAGCCGCGGCACTCACGCACCGGGAAACCGGCCGTCTCGAGCCGGCGCTCGCCGACGCGATCGTGCGGGCCGCCGACGAGATCCTGGCCGGCCGCTACCGCGAGCAGTTCGTCGTCGACCCCTACCAGGCCGGCGCGGGCACCTCCCACCACATGAACTGCAACGAGGTGCTCGCCAACCGGGCGAACGAGCTGCTCGGCGGCAAGCGGGGCGAGTACAAGCCGGTGCACCCGAACGATCACGTCAACATGGCGCAGTCCACCAACGACGTGATTCCGACGGCGATCCGGCTCGGCGCCCTGAGCCTCCTGCCGGCGCTGCTCGCCGCGCTGGAACGGCTCGCCGCCGCATTCCTGGCCAAAGGCACGGCGTTCGATGACGTCCTCAAATCGGGGCGCACGCATCTCCAGGATGCGACGCCGATCCGCCTCGGCCAGGAATTCACGGCGTATGGTCACACGGTGCAGCGCAACCGCGACCGGATCGCCCGCGCCGCCGACGATCTGCGCGACCTGGGGATCGGCGGCACCGCGGTGGGCACCGGCCTGAATGCCGAGCCTGCCTATCCCGGCTTCATGGTGCGGCACCTGCGGGCCATCACGGGCCTCGATCTCCGGGAGGGCTCCGACCGGGTGCAGCTCATGCAATCCATGGGAGACGCCTGCGCGCTGTCGGGCGCGCTGCGGACCTACGCCGTGGATCTCGGCAAGATCGCGAACGACATCCGGCTGCTCGCCTCGGGGCCGCGAACCGGGCTCGCCGAGATCCGGCTGCCGGCCGTCCAGCCCGGCTCGAGCATCATGCCCGGCAAGGTGAATCCGTCGGTCGCGGAAATGGTGAACATGGTCTGCTTCCAGGCGATCGGGAACGACGTGACGATCGCGACGGCGGCGGAGGCCGGCCAGCTCGAGCTGAACGTGATGATGCCGCTGATCGCCCAGAACCTGTTCCTCACCATCGGGATCCTCTCGTCCGCCAGCCGCGTGTTGGCCGAGCGCTGCGTCGAGGGAATCGAAGCGGATCAGGCGATGGCCGCGCACTGGCTGGAGCGCAGTCCGGCGCTCGTGACCGCATTGGCGCCGAAGATCGGATATGCCGAGGCCGCGAAGCTCGCCAAGGAAGCCGTGGAGCAGAACCTGTCGGTGCGCGAGCTGCTGCTGCAGAAGGGCATCCTGAAGGGGAAAGAGCTGGACGAGGTCCTCGATCTGCGCGCCATGACCGAGATCGGCGTGCGCGGCGTGGGCGGAGGCGGTTGAGCGGACTCCCTACCTGGAGGTGGCGATGAGCTGGTGGCTCGCGGGATTGATCGCCGGTGTGGCCGCGTATTTCGCCGATTATTTCATGTGGGGCAAGGTGTTCACCAAGGGGATGGATCTGTTCGTGACGCCCCCGCCGGCCGGCCAGCCCATCAACATGGGGCCGATGCTGGGGAAGTCCGCGGTGCTGTCGCTGGTCTTCGGTCTCCTGCTGGCGTGGCTGTACCGGCGCTTCATCGGTGCGCTCTGGGTGCCCGGCGGTGGTCCGCTGGCGGGAATGGAGTTCGCGACGGTGCTGTGGCTGCCGACGATCGCCCTGTCGACGCTCGGCAGCGGCATCTGGTACGACCGGGCCCGTCCGCTCCTCAACGCGACCTTCTGGTCGTGGTTCGTCCGCATGAACGTGGCGGGCATGGTCATCGGTTTGCTCGTGAAGTAGCGTCGTCGGGGGTGCTCGCGCCGCGGTTATATTCTTGTCGTGGTCCGATGACTGCCCGCACTCCCGCGCCTGCGCTCCCGCTCTCGCACGAAGAGCTGATCCGCTACTCCCGCCACCTGGTGTTGCCCGCGATCGGGCTCGAGGGACAGCAGCGGCTCAAGGCCGCGCGCGTCCTCATCGTGGGAGCGGGAGGCCTCGGCTCCCCGGCGGCGCTGTACCTGGCCGCGGCCGGCGTCGGCGCACTGGGGTTGGTGGATTGGGACGTGGTGGACCGCTCGAACCTGCAGCGCCAGATCCTTCACGGTACCGGCATGGTCGGCCGCCCCAAGCTCGATTCGGCGCGCGCCCGCATCGCCGATCTGAACCCCCACGTGCGTCTGGAGACCATCTCCACCCGCCTCACGTCGGCGAACGCCCTCGACATCCTCGGCGGCTGGGATGTCGTGCTCGACGGCAGCGACAACTTCCCCACGCGCTACCTCGTCAACGACGCGTGCGTGCTATCGGGGCGGCCCAACGTCTATGGCGCCGTGCTGCGCTTCGAGGGACAGGTCTCGGTGTTCGATGCACGCCACGGGCCCTGCTATCGGTGTCTGTATCGGGAGCCGCCCCCGCCCGAGCTCGTCCCCTCGTGCGCCGAAGGCGGGGTGTTGGGGGTGCTGCCCGGCATCATCGGGAGTCTCCAGGCGCTCGAGGCCATCAAGTTGGTGACGGGCGTCGGCAATTCGCTGCTGGGCCGGTTGCTGTTGTTCGACGGCCTGAAGCTGCAGTTCCGGGAGATCGCGCTCACCAAGGACCCCGACTGCGCGGTCTGCGGTCCGCATCCGACGGTGACCCGGCTGATCGACTACGAAGCGTTCTGTGGGATGAGGGACGAGGGACGAGGGACGGGGGACGGGTGGGAGATCGGACCCACCCAGCTCCAGGCCGAGCGTCGGAGCAACAAGAATCTCGTACTACTCGACGTCCGCGAACCGTTTGAGTGGGACATCGGGCACCTCGACGGGGCGCGTCTCATACCGCTCGGACACCTGCCCGCGCGGTTGCGCGAGCTGGACGGCCATGCCGACATCGTGGCCTACTGTCACCACGGGATCCGATCGCTACAGGCGGTCGAAATCCTCCGGGCAGCCGGCTTCTCGAAGGTGCGCAGTCTGGAGGGGGGGATCGACGCGTGGTCGCGGGAGGTGGAGCCGAGCCTCCCTCGCTACTAGCTGATAGCCGATAGCTGATAGCCGATGCCATCAGTGCCGAAGGGGGGACTCGAACCCCCACGGGCTTGCGCCCACTGGCTCCTGAAGCCAGCGCGTCTACCAGTTCCACCACTTCGGCGAATGGTTCGGAACGGCGAATATAGAAGGCGGTATAACTTCAAGTCAATGTTCGGCTTGACCCTCCGCGACGGGTCTCCTATCTTGGCTCGGTGACTTGAACAAGACCTCCATCGCGCGCAACCCCCGGGCGCGTCACGACTATCACCTCCTGGAGACATGGGAGGCGGGCTTGGTGCTGACGGGTACCGAGGTCAAGTCGTTGCGCGAGGGGAAGGCGAGTCTGGGGGAGTCCTATGCCCACGTCCAGCGGGGCGAAGTCTGGCTCGACGGACTGACGATCTCCCCCTATGTGCACGGCAGCTACAACAATCCGCCGCCGGCCCGATCCCGCAAGCTGTTGCTGCACAAGCGCGAGATCCGCAAGCTCATCGGAGCCACCACGCAACAGGGTCTGACCCTCATTCCGCTGGAGCTGTACTTCAAAGACGGCGTCGCGAAGGTCGCGATCGCTCTCGCCAAGGCGAAGAAACTCCACGACAAGCGCGAGGACCTGAAACGGCGCGCGGCCCAGCGGGAGCTGGCGCGCGAGTTCAGGGCACGCCGCTGATGCTCCCCGCGCTGCTGCTCGTGCTCGGGGTCGGAGGGGGAGAGACCCTCCGCATCGCGACGCCGCGTGGCGAGACCAGCGTGCCGCTCAGCCGGGAGCACGGTGTGGCGGTCGCCGCGCCGCTGATCGCGAACGCGCTGGGGCTCGCCGTGGTGGTGGAAGGCGCCCGCGCCACGGTCGTCCTCGACGGCGTCGGATTCGTCTTTGCGCTCAACTCGCCCTTCGTCCGCATCGGCACGAAGACGTGCGTGCTGGTGGACGAGCCGTACCAGGTGCGCGACACCCTGTTCTTGCCGCTCGGGTGGCTCACCGACTGCGTGCCGCGGGTGTTCGGCGACCGGTTCCGCTGGGACGCGAGCGCGGGAATCCTGACCGAGGTCGTCCCGCCCGGTGCGGCGGCGGCCGTCGCGGCGGCCGTGTCTCCCCCGGCGCCGGTCCCGACAGTGACCGCGGCGGTCGACACCGCGCGCCCGGCCGATCCTCCCGCTCCGGCCCCGGTCGTGGCGGATTCGCCACGGGCCGTACGACGCGCATCGGTGCCGCCCCCGCCGAATCCCATCACGGGTCTGCGGGAGCGTCACGTCATCATCATCGACCCGGGGCACGGCGGCCGGGATCCCGGCAATCCCGGACGGTACTTGCCGAAGGGCGTGTTCGAGAAGGACGTCAACCTGTCGATCGGCCGGCTACTGCGCACCGAGTTGACTCGCCGCGGCATCGTGGCGTCGCTCACTCGGACGACCGACACGCTGATCGACCTGCACGATCGCGCGGCGTACTGCCGCGACGACTGTGACCTGTTCGTCAGCCTGCACGTGAATTCCTTGCCCAGCGGCCGCCGCAGTCCGACCGCGAACGGCATCGAGACCTATTTCCTCTCCGAGGCCAAGACCGAGGACCAGCGCCGCGTCGCGCGGATGGAGAACGACGCCATCCGCTACGAGTCGCCCGATGCCCAGGTGGTGGAAGGGGCGCTCGCCACGATCGTGAAGGACCTGCAGCAGAACGAGTACCTGCGCGAGTCCGCGCGGCTCGCCGAGCTGGTGCAGCAGCGCGTCGCCGCGGTGCACCCCGGGGAGGACCGCGGTGTACAGCAGGCCGGGTTCTACGTCCTGAACAGCGCGCGCCGCCCGGCGATTCTCGTGGAGACGGGCTTCGCGACCAACAAGATGGACGGGGCATTCCTCGCGTCCGCCGCGGGGCAGCGCAAGATCGCCAGCGCGATCGCGGACGGCATCGTCGCCTATCTCCTCGACCTCGAGCACAAACTCGCCATTGGGGGCCCGCCGTGACGTCGTCGCGCGCACGCGCGGCAGGCGTGCTCGCGCTCTCGCTCACCGGGTGCGTCTACTACAACGGCATGTGGAGTGCCGAGCGTCTGGCGCGCGACGCCCGCCGCCTGGAAGCGCGCGGCGCGAGCGCCGAGGCACGCCTCAACTGGGGGCGCGCGGCGACCAAGGCGGAGTCGGTACTGGTGCACCATCCCGCCAGCCGCTGGGCCGACGACGCGCTCGTACTCCAGGGGGAGGGGTTGGCACGGAGCGGAGCCTGCGCGGCCGCGGCACGCCCGCTCGCGCGCGCGCTGCGTGAGGTGGGCGACGTGGACCTGCGGGAGCGGGCGGCCCTGGCGGCCGCCCGCTGCGCGCTGGACCGGGACGCCCAGGGCCACCTGGCCGAGCGGCTGCTCGAGCCGGTGCTGACCTCGCGTGATGCCCGCCGTCGCTCCCAGGCCGCTTATCTCGCCGGCCAGGTCGCGCTCCTGCGTGCGGACCCGGCGACGGCAGCGGAGCATTTTTCCCGCTCCGACCTCCCGGCCGCGGCCCCTGCCCGCGTGAGCGCACTCGCGCTCGCCGGCCGCGGGCCGGCGGCCGTGGCCGCAATGGACAGCGTCGCGCGCCGCGACGACGATGAGACGCGCTGGGCGGACGCGCTCGCGACAGTCGGGGTGAGCGCGGGAGTGGAAACCGCGGCGGACGCCCTCGACCGCCTGCTCGCGCGTAGCCGCCTCCGCGGCGGCGCGCGGGCGCGGCTCCTCCTCGCCGATGGCGACCGGCTGCGCCGGGCGCGCCGCTTCGACCGGGCGGCGGCGCGCTACGCGGCGGTGCTCAAGGTCGCCCCGGATTCCGCGGAAGCGCTCGTCGCTCGCGTGCACGCCCTGCTGGGCCAGGTGGCGCAGGCTCGCGATCGCGCGGATCTCGACTCGGCGGCGAACCGGTTGGCGGTGCTGAGTGCCGCGGCGGGCGACCTCCGGGTCGACGAGGTGCGCGAAGTGGCCCGGCGGCTGGCCGCCGTCAGCCAGGAGGACAGCTCCGCGGTCACGGCCTTCCGCGCCGCCGAGATCGCGCGCGATTCGCTCGACGCGCCGGCGCTCGCGGCGGCGCTGTTCCTCCGGTTCGCAGCCCGGTCCCCCGGCTCGCTCTTCGCCCCGAAAGCGCTGATCGCGGCGGGTCAGCTCCAGCCGGAGCGGCTCGACTCGGTGAAGGCGCTGCTGGCGTCGCGCTACCCGGACTCGCCGTACACCCTCGTGCTCAGTGGCGTCGCCAGTCCGGCGTACGAGGCCCTGGAGGATTCGCTCGCCGTCACGCTCGGCGTGGCGCGGCCGGCGGCGCTGACGGCGGTCGCGTCGGTGCAGCTCCGCTTTGCCCCGCCGCGGACCGGGCCGCGCGGGCCGGAGCTCGATCCCGCCCCGGTGGTCGCGAAGGCGGGGGCGCGCCCGGCGCGTCCCCAGCCCCCGGGCGAGCGGCGACCGCCGCCCGCGCGCCGTCCCGGAGAACGGCCCACCGATCGTCCCCAGGACCGACCGGACGTGCGTCCGTGAGCGCCGTCGAGGTGCTCGGCGCGCGGTTCCAGAATCCAGTCTTGCTCGCCGCCGGCACCGCCGGCTTCGGTCGCGAGGTCGATCGCGTGATCGACCTCGAGTCGCTGGGAGGCATCATCACCAAGGCGGTCACGCCCGAGCCGCGCGCCGGACACCCCGGGCCGCGGGTGGCGGAGTTCGTGGGCGGGATGCTCAACGCGGTGGGGCTCGCCAATCCCGGTGTCGAAGCCGTCGTCGCGCACGACCTTCCATGGCTGGCGGAGCACCTGACCCGGGCCCGGGTCCTCGTCAACGTGGCCGGGGCCACGGTCGACGACTACGAGCGCGTGCTGGAGCGGTTGAGCGATGTGGCGGTGATCGTCGCCTTCGAGATCAACGCCTCCTGTCCGAACACCTCGTCAGGCGGCCTCGAGTTCGGCGCGACGCCGGCGGGCCTGGCGGAGCTGGTCCGCCGCTGCCGGCGCCGCACCAGCAAGCCGCTCGTGATCAAACTCTCGCCTGCCCTCCCCGACCCGGCGTCGTTGGCGCTGGTGGCGCAGCAGGAA
>DATICZ010000223.1:0-34944 GCA_035456525.1 Gemmatimonadales bacterium | reverse complement strand
ACCTTCACTGCCGGGGTGATCGCTGTCCCCGCAACCGCATCCGACGGATCCACGGTGAAGCCGAGCTGACTCAGGGCCGCCGGGGTGATGTTGAAGGTGGAGCTGGTGGCGCCGGCCAGGTTGTTGGCCGCCGCCGTCAGGGTGTACCCGGTCCCGCTTTTGTCGATGCTCAACGTGGAGAAGGTGGCCACTCCGGCGACCGCCGCCACCGTCTTCGTGCCGGACAGCGTGCCGCCTCCGGGATTCGTCCCGATCGCCACGGTCACGTTCCCGGTATAGCCGGTCGCCGTATTCCCCTGGGCGTCACGCGCGGTCACCCGCACCGTGGCCATGGTCGCGCCGGCGGTCGTATTGGTGGGAGGCGTGGTGAAGGCGAGCTGCGTCGCCGTGCCGGCCACGATATTGAAGGTCAGGCTCGTCGCGGCGGTGAGCCCCGTGGCCGTGGCCCGGAGCGTGTACCCGGTCCCCAGTTTGTCGATGCTCAGATCGCTGAACGTCGCCACGCCGGCCACTGCGTTCACGATCTTGGTGCCCGATAGTATCCCGCCGCTGGGATTGGTCGCGATGGCCATCGTCACCTGGCCGGTGAAGCCCGTGGCCGTATTGCCCCCGGCATCCTGCGCCGTGACCTTCACGGCCGGCGTGATGACCGCGCCCGCCCCGGTCTGACTCGGTTGTACGCTGAACACGAGTTTCGTGGCCGCCCCGGCGTTGATACTGAAGGCCGAGCTGGTATCCGGTGTCAGGCCGCTCGCCGTCGCCGCCAACCGGTAGCCGGTCCCGGCGCTGTCGATGCTCAGATTGCTGAACGTGGCAACCCCCGCGACGGCGGCCACGGTCTTGGTCCCCGAGAGCGTCCCGCCGCCCGGGTTCACCGCGATCGACATCGTGACGTTGCTCGTGAAGCTGGTGACGGTGTTCCCCTGGGCGTCCCTGGCGGTCACCGCGATCGGCGCGAGCGTCGTCGTCGCCGTGGTGGTTAAGGGCTGCGTCGTGAAGACGAGGACTTTTGCGCTGCCGGCGGTGATGTCGAACGGCACACTGAACGCGGTCGTCAATCCCGTGGCGGAGGCCTTCAGCGTGTATCCGGAGCCGCTCTTGTTGATGCTGAGGTTGGAGAACGTCGCGACGCCCGAGACCGCCGTGACGATGGTCGTTCCCGACAGCGTCCCGTTCCCCGGGTCTGTCCCGATCGCCATCGTCACGCTGCCGGTATACCCGGTCACCGTGTTGCCCTGCTCGTCGCGCGCCGTGACCCGGACCGTCGGGATCGTGGCGCCCGCCACGGTGTTCACCGGTTGCGTCGTGAACGCGAGCTGGGTGGCGGCTCCGGTGTTGATGTTGAACGATGCGCTGGTCGCCGACGTCAGCCCCGGGGAGGTGGCCGCGAGCTTGTAGCCCGTTCCCGCCTTGTCGATGCTCAGGTTGGAGAACGTGGCGACCCCGCTGACCGCCGCCAGCACCAGGGTGCCGGAGAGGGCTCCGCCGCCGGGGTTCGTGCCGATCGCCACCGTGACGTTCCCCGTGAACGCGGGGGACGTGTTCCCGAATGCGTCCTGCCCCGCCACCTTCACCGACGGGCTGATCGACGCGCCGGCGGTGGTCGTGGTCGGCTGCTGCGTGAACACGAGCTTTGTGGCGGTCCCGGCGAGGATGCTGAACGCCTGGCTCGTATCCCTCAGGGTTCCGGCGACGGCCTGCAGCCGGTATCCCGTACCTGCCTTGTCGATGCTCAGGTTGCCGAACGTGGCCACGCCTGCGACTGCCGAGATGGTCTTGGTGCCCGAGAGCGTTCCGCCCCCCGGGTTCACCACGATCGACACCGTGACGCTGCCCGTGAACCCGGTCACGGTGTTCCCCGCGGCGTCCTTGGCTGTGACCTCTACCGCGGGCGTCAGCGCCCGCCCGGCCGTGTCGGTCGTCGGTTGCTGTGTGAAAATGAGCTGGGTCAGCGACCCGATGAGGACGTCGAAGAGATCGCTCACCGTTCCCGTGATCCCACTCGAGCGGGCCGAGAGGGTGTAACCGTTGCCCGCCAGGTCGATGCTGAGGTCGGAGAACGTCGCGACGCCCGCGACGGCCGCCAGGGTTCGCGTGCCGTTGAGCTTGGCGCCGGTGGTTCCGGTCCCCGTCGTGATTTCCAGTGTGACGTTGCCGATGAAGCTCGTCGCCGTGTTGCCGAGCGCATCCCGCGCCGTGACCTCGATCGGCGGACTGAATTGCGCGCCGGCCGTCGTGGACGTCGGCTGCTCCGTGATCGCGAGCCGCGCGGCGGGGCCGGG
Source organism: Gemmatimonadales bacterium (assembly GCA_035456525.1). GTDB lineage: Bacteria > Gemmatimonadota > Gemmatimonadetes > Gemmatimonadales > GWC2-71-9 > DASTHG01. The sequence goes on along the minus strand of DATICZ010000223.1, from coordinate 32,662 downwards.
GGTGATCTGGAACGCGGCGCTGACCTCGTCGGCGAGACCCGCGGTCGAGGCGGTGAACGTGTAGCCGGTCCCGGCCGAATCGATGCTGAGGGTCGAGAAGTTCGCCACGCCGCCGGCCGCCGCGACCATCGTCGTGCCGGACAGCGTCGCGCCGCTCGTGCCCGACCCCGCCGTGATCGCCAGCGTCACGAACCCGTTGAAGGTCGTTACGAGGTTCCCCAGCGAGTCGAGCTGACTCACCTGCACCGAGGACATCGTCGCCCCCGCCACCGTCGTGCCGGGCTGCGTCGTGAAGACGAGGCGCGACGCGCCGCCCGGCCGGATGCTGAACGCCTGGCTCGTGACGGTCAGGACACCGGACGCCGCCTGCAGCCGGTAGCCGGTCCCGGAGCTGTCGATGCTCAGGTCCGGGAAGGTCGCCACGCCGCTGGCCGCCAGCTGCGTCGTGGTCCCGTGCAGCGTCCCGTTGCCGGGGTTGGCGCTGATGGTCATCGTCACCGGGTCACCGAACGATGGCACGGTGTTCCCGGACGCGTCCCGGGCCGTGACCACGACGGCGGGGACGAGGGTCGCTCCCGCCGTCGTGGTCGCCGGTTGCACCGAGAAGGCGAGGACCGCCACCGGACCGGCAAGGATGTCGAAGGGAGTGCTCGTGGCGCCGGCCAGGCCGCTGGACCGCGCCGCGAGCGTGTACGCCGTCCCGCTGCGATTGATGCTCAGGTCGGTGAAGGTGGCGATTCCCCCGCTGGCCAGCACCGTTCTCGTCCCGGACAAGGACGCCCCGCTCGTGCCGCTCCCCGTCGTGATCGACAGCGTGACGTTGCCGGCGAACCCGGTCACCGGGTTGCCGACGGCGTCGCGCACCTCGACCTGAATCGGCGGCGCCATGATCGTCCCGGCGATGGTCGTCGCCGGCGGTTGCGCGATGAACACCAGCTGGGCCGCGACGCCCGGGACGATGTCGAAGGAATCGCTCGTGACCTCAGGCAGCGTCGCGGAAGAAGCGGCGAGCCGGTACCCGATCCCCATCTTGTCGATGCTCAGCGTGGAGAAGGTCGCCACACCGGCGGACGAGTTCGCCGTCGCGATCCCGGAAAGCGCGGCCCCGCTCGTACCGGTGCCGCTGGCGATCGCCACGGTGATGGAGCCTGAGAACCCCGTCGCCGCGTTCTCCAGGGCATCCAGCGCGGTGACCTTGACGGCCGGGGCGATTGCCGTCCCGGCCACGGAAGTCCCCGGCTGCGCCGTGAACCCGAGGTGGGTCGCCGGACCCGGCATGATGTCGAACTTCGTGCTCAAGGTCGGCGTCAGGCTCCCCGACGTGGCCTGGAGCCGGTAGCCCGTGGCGGCGGCCTGAATGCTCAGATCGGTGAAGGTGGCGACGCCACCCACCGCGGCCACGGTCCGCGTCCCGAGCAGCGTGCCGCTCCCAGGGTTGACCGCGAGGATGACCGTGATGCTGTCGTTGTAGCCCTGAACCAGCTTCCCGGAGGAATCGCGGGCCTGTACCACCACCGGCGGGATGACGCCCCCGGCCGGCGTGGTAGAAGGATCCACCTTGAAGGCGAGCTGGCTCGCGACCGGTGGTGGGCCCGTCTTGTCTGCTACGTTGCAGTTGGCGAACAGGAGCGACGAAACGAGCGCCCCGCTGGCGAGCGTGGCGGAGAGGCCGAGCCGGTGCGGGACTCGGACGGCGGCGGCGTGCCGATAGCGCGCGGACGGATGACTCTGCAAGGCATTGGACGGACGGCAGGTTTTGTGCCCGGTTGAAATCTCGCGAACTCCCACGCGCCGACAGCCGACCCCTCCGCAAGTGTAGGCGGAGCGCCACAGTCCCCACCACAGCTTGACAGCGGCCGGGTTGCCGCCCCCGCTTCGCCTTCCTAGAATGCACCCTCGATGCGATTCGCCCTGCGGTCCGCGCGCCGCCTGTTCGCCCTCACATTCTCCTGCTGGGTCATGGCGGTGCCGTTGACGTCGTTCGCTCGGGACGCTGCCCTGTGCCGCCATCGCGCGATGCACCAGAACATGTCGCCCGGGGACCCGTCCGGCGCGCCCTGCTGGTGCAGCGACATGACCGGGAATGCGACGCCCATCGCGGCCGAGACCCCGTCGCTGCCGGCCGACCTCATCCTGTTGGCGGCCGGCCCACTCTCCGCACGGTCGATCGCGCATCCGCTCGCCGGATCGCCGCCCGCCTCACCTTCCTACGCTCCGACTCCGCCCCCTCCGAACGCGCGCAACGGCTGACTGGCCGTCGTCCACCCACAACTCGCGTTTTTTGGAGGAAGGCCCATGCGTGTCACGCCCGGGTGCCTCCTGGCGTGCAGCGTCGTCCGGATCGCTGCCGCGCAGGACACCACGATCACGTTCGAAGAGCCGCGCACCGTCAGCGTCAGCGGATTCGCTGTCGGGACGTATGATTGGGATCGCAACGCCCGCGCCAACAGCTTCGCGGGCTCCAAGATCGCTCTCAGCCTGTTCCGACCCTGGTCGGACTACCTGTACCTCTTCGGCCAGTTGACCACGAAGCTCGGGACCGACGAGGTCACGGGCGATCCCGTCACGGAGACCGAGATCGACAATCTGCTCGTCAGCTGGTCGCCTCCCGGCGCGACCTCGTGGAACTTCACGTTCGGGCGATTCGACGCTCCGCTCGGCTTCGAGCGCGACGACGAGCCGTTGAACCTGCTCCCCACCAACAGTTTCAACTTCGAGCTGGCGCGGCCGGTCAAGCTCACCGGCGCCCTCGCCCGCTATGCCGTCTCACCACGCATCAACGCCGCTGCCTACGTGACCAATGGCTGGAACGTCGAGCTGGACGCCAACCGCGGCAAGACCGCCGGAGTACGCGTGGATCTGTTTCCCGCCACCGGCGTAGCCGTCGGGCTCAATGCCGTGTACGGTCCCGAAGTGCCCGGCACCGACGCCCAGCAACGCACCCTGCTCGCCGCCGATGCGACGCTCCAGCCTGTTCCCCGGCTCATCGTGGGCGTCGAAGCCAACTACGGCCGGCAGCTCCTGGGTGGCGGCGCCACCGGGAGCTGGACGGGCGTGTCCGCCACGGCGTTCTGGCGGCTGCAGCGCTCAGTCGGACTCACGCTGCGGGCGGAGACGCTCCACGATGCCGACGGCGTGGCCACCGGCACGGCGCAGACGCTCCAGTCGCTGACGATCTCTCCGTGGTACTTCTATCGCGAGTCACAGGAGGGGATCTTCTCGGGTATCGAGCACACGACGTTCCGGCTGCCGGCGTTCGCCCTGCGGCCCGCGTTGCGCATCGACCACTCCGACCAGCCCGTCTTCCCGACCGCGGACGGGGGCCTGCGCGACACGAACGTCCGCGGGATCCTGGAGCTGGTGTACCTCTTCTGAGCGGAAGCGACATGCCCTACGACCTCGGCCGTGTGGACGCACGCCTCAAGTGGGCGGTCACCTGCCTCCTGCTCACGTTCGGACTCGCCTATCTGTTCGGTGGGTGGATGGTCGGGCTGTACGCCGGCTTCGCCCCGAAGCGCATCGCCGCCACCTACGCTGAACCGGCCGCGTTGGAGGCCCCGGAGACCACGGAGGTCGTCGAGCACGCGATGCCGATGAGCGAGTTCCAGGGGGCGGACTCGACGGAGGCCCACTTCGTCGATACGAAGCTGCTGGTGCAGGACACGCACGTGCACGTGCCGGTGTACGGCGTGATCGCCGGACTCCTGTCGCTCGTCGTGCTCGGCCTCGGCGTTTCCCGGCGCTGGGGCTACGCCCTGATTTCGCTGCTCTTCGCCGCGCCCTGGCTCGATTTCTCGGGGATGTGGCTCACCAAGTTCGTCGCTCCGCAATTCGCCCTGCTCACGGCGGCCGGCGGATGGGCCATGGGACTGGGCTATACCGTGGTCACGCTGCTCGCGCTGCGCCGCATGTGGCTGCCGCCAAAGGAAGGAACCACGACATGAACAAGCTGCTCGTGGGCGCGCTCGTCGCCCTCATGCACATCACGCCGACCGTCGTGCTGGTCAAGCGCGAGGACGCGGTGAAGACCATCCTGCCCGCCGCGACGGCGTTCACCGCCCGCGAGATCCGTCTGAGTCGCACCGACGCACACCGCTTGCACGAGGCGCTCGATTGGGGACCCGATGAGGGCCTGCTGACCTTCTACATCGGCAAGAGCGCCGGCACCGCAGTCGGAGCCCTCACGTTCATCCGGGTCGATTCGCCGCACGGGCCCGTCGAGGTGGCCGTCGGGTTCGGCCCCGACGGAGCGGTGCGCCGCGTCGCCGTCACCAAAGCCACCGTGGAAACCAAGCCGTGGGTGCTCGAGGCGGTCCGATCCGGCGTGCTGGATCGCTACGCTGGAGTGAAGTCCGACGCCGGCGACCTCGCGGCGGTCGCGAAAGCGCCGCTCGTACCGGGGGGCGCGGAAGGGTATCGCGGCAAGGTCGGACAGATGGCGGCCTACATGCTGGAACAGATCGACAAAGGCGTCCAGCGCGCGGTCGTCGCCTATGCCTGGTACTATCGGCCGCCGGCCAGTTAGCCGGCCTCGGCCTGGGCGGCGGGCGGCTCGGCCTGCGGCGCGGGTCCCACCACCGCGTCGCGGCCGGCGTGCTTCGCCTCGTACAGGCGCACATCCGCCTGGTTCAGCACCTCGAAGCCGTCCACGCCGTCGGCGGGAAGGCTTGCGACCCCGACGCTGATCGTCACCGGGACCGCCTGCTGCCGCCCGCGGTTCCCGGCGATGATCGGTGGGATGCGCAGGCGGATCTTCTCACCTCGCTGCACGGCCGTCTCCGGACGCGTCTCCGGAAACAGCACTACGAACTCGTCGCCGCCGTAGCGCGCGACGATCTCCCCCTGGCGCACCGACTGTTTGATGGCCGCGGAGACCGCCTTCAGGGCCTCGTCTCCCGCCGCGTGGCCCCACGTGTCGTTGAACTGCTTGAACCGGTCCACGTCGAGCATCAGGATCGAGAGCGGGCGGCCGTAACGGCGCGCGCGCAGCGACGCATCGTTCAGCAGGTCGTCGAAGATGCCGCGGTTGAGGAACCCCGTGAGCTTGTCGCGCGCCGAGAGCCATTGCAGCTCGCGCGTGCGAAGCACGAGCGTCGTACTCAGCAGTCCCGCGATGCCGAGCAGGGCGAGGCGCGACACCTGATCGGCCCAGTGTACGGGTTCGGCCGCGCCGCCGGCGAGCCATTGGGCCAGGAACGCGACCACGGCGTACTCGCCCATGGCGACCGCGCCCGTCACCGCGCAGATGCGCGGATCGAAACGCAGCGCCGCAGCGGCGATCGCGAGGAAATACACGAGGAACGCCACCCGGCTGCTGACGACCGAGAGCGGCTGCCCGAGCGCCAGGAACAAGACGAGCACCGCGCTCACCAGGGTGACGTCGAGCAAGCTGGTGGCGAATCCGACCGGCGGCGTGTACACCCGCTTCCGCGCGAAGCGGAAGGCGGCGGCCGCCAGGCCCACGCCGAGCAGCGCCGCGCCGAGGCCGACGTAGACCGCCCGCTCCCCCGGCCGCCGCAGCAGGTCGACCAGCGGCAGCGCCAGGACGAGCAGCGTGAGCACGAGTCGCGTACGCGCGACGAGCACCTCGCCGCCGGCTCCGGCGGTGATGAGCACCGGCACGGGAGCCTGCCAGAACGTCCGCCAGCGGCTGACTTTGACCGGGAACCCGATCGAAGGACGGGTCGTGCGCCCACCCACCAGGGACGGGCGGCGCGGCTCGGCGGCGGGCTGCGGCAGGGTCATCGGTCGGAAAGCTCGGGAAGAGAGCGCTAGGCGCTCAGGAGGTACGGCTCGTTCCAGGCCACTTCGTACAGTCCGTTGCACCGGGTGCAGCGCATGGTGGTGGGTCGCCCTTCCAGGGGCGAGCGGCCCCGGCAGCTGGGACAGACGCCATAGCGCTCCCCCCAGCTCGTGGGGAACCGCCGCGCGTTGCGTGGCGCCGGTACGACGCTCCAGCGGCTGGGAGGAACCGGGACGATCTGCAACAGGGCGCGGGTGACGCTGACGGGCTGCCGGTTCACGTCTAGCACCGCCTCCACGGCCCCCAGCTTGAGGACCCGGTACCACGCCCCGCGGCGCAACTTGACGTTGACGTCGGACTGCAGTCTAGCCCATTGCTGCTGCGGCATCGGCGCCTCGCGGGAGTGCGACCTAAAGCTTGGCGGACCGCCCCTTCGCGTCAAGCGGCGACGAGTCAGGCCGCCGTCCGCTCGAGACGACGGCCTGGTCCGTGGCGTTCAGCTAGCGATCGCGTGCCGATCGCGGCGGGTGATCAATTGATGCTGAACGCATTGCTCACGACCGGCGTCAGACCGGTGCTGCCGGCGCTCAACCGGTACGCGGTGTTCCCCGAGCCCGTGAGATTGATGCTGAGATCGGAGAAGGTCGCCACGCCCAAGACCAGCGGGAGCGTCGTCGTGCCGGACAGCACCGCCCCCGGCGCCCCGGTTCCCGCGGCGATCGAAAGGGTGACGCTCCCCACGAACGACTTCACCACGTTGTTGTACTGATCGCGCACGTCCACGTTGAACGCGGCGATGGGCGTCCCCGCCGTCGTCGTCGTGGGCTGCGAGGCGAAGTGCGTGGTCGTCGCGACATCGGGCGTGATGGCGAACGAGGCGCTGTTGATCCCGGCCGTGCCCGGCGCGGACGCCGACAGTTTGAATCCGGTTCCCGCCTTCTGGATGCTGAGATCGGAGAAATTCGCCACCCCGGCCACGGCGTTGACGATCGTCGTGCCCAGCAGCGTCGCCCCGTTCGCCCCGGTGCCCGCCGCGATCGCGACGGTCACCGGTCCCGTGAAGCTCGTGACGACGGCGTTGGTGGCATCCAGCGCCGTGACCTGCACACCGGGGATCACGACTCCGGCCGTCGTCGTATCCGGCTGGCCGGTGAACACGAGATGGATGGCCGCGGGGGTGGTGATGTTGAACGGTACGCTCGTGGCGCCCGTCAGTCCGAGCGACGACGCGGTGAGCGTATAGTCGTTCCCCGCCAGGTCGATGCTGAGGTTGGGGAAGGATGCCACACCGGCGTTGATCGGTGCCGTCAACGTGCCCGACAGGACCCCGCCGGACGGGTTGGTCCCGATTGCGACGGTGATGCTGCCGCCGACGCCCTTGATCGTGGTCCCGGCCGCGTCCTGGACCGCGACCTGCACCCCGGGCTGCATGATCGCGCCCGCCGGCGTCGTGGACGGCTGGACGATGAAGCCGACCTTGACGGCCGTGCCGCCCACCGTGTTGAATGCCGCACTGGTCGCCGCGGCGTGACCCGATGCGGTCGCGCTGAGCTTGTAGCCGGTGCCGATCAGGTCGATGCTGAGATCCGAGAACGTCGCGACGCCGGCCACGGCGGCCACCGTCGTGGTTCCCGAGAGCACGGCCCCGGGCGCGCCCGCGCCGCCGACCAGCGCCACCGTGATGTTCCCGGTGAATCCGGTCAGCACCGTGCCCAGCGAATCCACCGCGGACACCTGAATCGCCGGCGTGAGGGGGGCGCCGGCGGCCGCGGTCGGCGGAGGCTGCACCGTAAACTCGAGCCTGTCACCTGAGGTGATCTCGAAGCTGGCGCTCGTGGCGCCGGTCAGCCCGCTCGCCGCGGCCGTCAGCGTGTACCCAATTCCCGCCGAATCGATCGTGAGGGTCGAGAAGGTGGAGACTCCGGCGACCGCCTGCACCACCGTGGTCCCGGAGAGCGTGCCGAAGTTCGGGTTGCTGCCGATCGCCACGGTGATGTTACCGGTGAAGCCCGTCGCCGCATTGCCAAAGGCGTCGAACGCCGCGACGGTGACCGGCGGCATCGTCGTCGCCTTGCGAGTCGACAGCGGTTGGTTGTTGAAGGCGAGCTGCGTCGCCGCACCGGGGTTGACGGTGAACGGCGTGCTGACGGCGTCGACCAACGGGGGCATCGAGGCCATGAGGGTATAGCCGACACCCACCTTGTCGATCTTGAGCGTCGAGAAGGACGCCACACCGGATGACGTCCTGACGGTCGTCGTGCCGGAGAGCACCCCAGCCGACGGATTCGTTCCGATCGTCATGACGACGTTGGTATTGGGGAAATTCGTGACCGTATTCCCCAGCGAGTCCTGCACCGCGACCCGGATCGTGGGACTCATGCTGACGCCCGCCGTCGCGGTGGCCGGCGGTTGCACGGTGAAGCCCAGCTTGACCCCGGGAGCGGGGGTGATGTTGAACGTGCCGCTCGTGGCCGAGGTGAGGCCGGTCGCGGTCGCTGTGAGCCGGTAACCATTACCGCTCTTGTCGATGCTCAACGTCGAGAAGGTCGCGATCCCGCTCACCACGGCGACCGTGGTGCTGCCCCGCAGCGTGGCGCCATTCGGCCCGGACGTGATGGCGATGCTCACGTTCCCCACGAACGACGTCACCACGTTTCCCGACGGGTCCTGGGCGGCCACCTGCACCGCCGGGATGATCACGGTCCCGGCGACGGTGTTCACCGGCGGCACCGTGATGACGAGCTTCGTCGCCGCCCCCACGCTCACGTCGAACGCCGCGCTGGTCACCGTCGGCACACCCGTGGCGGCGGCGGTCAGGGTGTAGCCGATGCCCGCCTTGTCGATCTTGAGGGCGGAGAGCGTCGCGACGCCCGCCACCGCCGCGACGCTCGTGGTACCCGTGAGCGTCCCCGCGCTGGGGTTCGTCCCGATGGCCACGGTGACGTTGCCGGTGAATCCGGTGGCCACGTTCCCCAGCTGATCGTGCCCGGTGACGACGACGGCCGGTGTGATGTTCGTCCCGGCAATGGCGCCGAGCGGCTGCCCGGTGAAGACGAGCTGGGCCACCGGGCCCGCCGTGATGTTGAACGTGCCGCTCGTCGCTGGCGTCAAACCGGTCGCGGTGGCGGACAGGGTGTATCCGGTCCCGCTCTTGTCGATGCTCAGGGTGCTGAAGGACGCGGCCCCCGCCACCGCCGCCACCGTTGCCGTGCCCGACAGGGCTCCCGACCCCGGATTGGCGCCGATGGCGATCGTGACGTTCCCCGTGAAGCCGGGCACCGCATTGCCGACGGCGTCCTGTGCGGTCACCACGATCGTGGCGATCGGCGTCCCGGCGACGGTCGTCGTGGGCTGTGTGGTGAACGCCAGTTTGGCCGCGGCGCCGACCGCGACGTCGAACGGCGCGGTCGTCGCGTCGCTCAGCCCGTTCGCCGTGGCCGTGAGCGTGTAGCCCGTGCCGGCCTTGTCGATACTCAAGTTGCCGAAGGTGGCGACGCCGCCCGCCGCGGCCGACGTGATCGTCCCCGAGAGTGTGGCGCCCGCGGCTCCGGAGCCGGCCGTGATGGCCATGGTGAGGTTGCCCGTGTAGGCCGTCGCGAGATTGCCCAGGGTGTCCAGCGCCGTCACCTGCACGGCCGGCGTAATCGCCGCGCCCGCACTCGTGTTGCTCGGCTGCACCGTCACCTGGAGCTGGCTCGCCGGCCCGGCGCCGATGTCGAACGGCGCGCTCGTCGTCTCCGTCAGTCCCGTCGCGGCGGCCAGCAGCGTGTATCCCGTCCCGCTCTTGTCGATGCTGAGCGTCGCAAACGACGCCACGCCGCCCGCCGCCGTGACCGTCGTCGTCCCCGCCAGATTGGCGCCGGCCGTCCCGCTGCCCGCCGAGATCGCGACCGTCACGTTGCCGGAGAAGCCGGTGACGAGGTTGCCCAGCGCATCGAGCACCCGCACCGTGACCGCGGGAGCGATCGCCGCCCCGGCGGTGGCGGAGGTCGGCTGCTGCCCGACCACGAGATGATGGGCGGCGCCGTGCGCGACGTCGAACGCCGCACTTTCGACCGGATCCAGAACCGAGGCCGTAGCCATCAGGGTGTAGCCCGACCCGGCGCGGTCGATGCTCAACCCGCAGAATGTCGCGACACCGGCCACCGCAGCCGCCGTCGTCGTCCCTGAGAGCGTGCCGCTGCCGGGGTTAGCGCCGATATCGAGCGTGACGTTGCCGTTGAACGACGTCGCGATGTTGCCGAATCCATCCTTCACGGCGACCTGGAGGCACGGCGTGATTCCCGCCCCGGCGGTCGCGGTGGCCGGCGGCTGGACCGCAAAGACGACCTGACTGCCCGCAGCGGCGATGTTGTCGAACGTGGAGCTCGTGACGCTCGTGAGCCCGGTGGCCGATGCCATGAGCGTATAGCCGGTGGCGCTCTTGTCGAGGCTCAAGTCATCGAACGTGGCGATGCCGGCCACGGCCGCCACCGTCGTCGTGCCGGTCAGCGTCGCCCCGCTCGGATTCGCGGCGAGCGACACGCTGACGTCCCCGGTGTAGCCCGTAGCCGTGTTGCCGGCCGCGTCCTGCGCCACCACCTGCACCGCCGGCGCGATGGGCGCACCGGCGAAGGTGCTGCTCGGCGCGATCGCATAGGCGAGCTTCGCGGTCGGCCCGATGGCGATATCGAAAGGATCGGTCGTGACGTCGGTGACGCCCCCGCCCGCGGCGGAGGCCGTCAGCGTGTAGGCGGTGCCCGCCTTGGCGATGCTGAGCGAGGAGAACGTGGCGACGCCCGCTGCGGCGGCGGTGCTGAACGTGCCCCCCAGCGTCGCGCCGGGCGAGCCGCTGCCCGGGGTGATCCCCAGGGTTACCATGCCCCCGAAGCCGGTGGCCGTATTGCCCATGTTGTCCCGCGCCGTCACCACGATCCCGGGCGTGATCGGCTGTCCCGCGACGGTGGAGGTCGGCTGGACGCTGACGACGAGGACGCTGGCCGCGCCGGCCGTGATGTTGAACGTCGCGCTCGTGACGCCCGTCAGGCCCGGCCCGGTGGCGGCGAGAGTGTAACCCGTCCCGACCTTGTCGATGCTGAGCGTGGTGAACGTGGCGATGCCGGCGATGGCCGCCACCGTTGTCGTTCCCGACAGCGTCGCGCCAGGGCTCCCCGCGCCCCCCACGAGGGCGATCGTGACGAGGCCCGTGAAGCTGTCCGCGAGGTTCCCCAGCGTGTCACGCGCCGACACGGTGACGGCGGGCGCGAGCCCGGCGCCGGCGACGCCCGGCGGCGGCTGGGTCGCGAAGGCAAGCTGCTTCGCGGGGCCGGCGGCGATGTCGAAGGCGGCGCTCGTCGCCGCGGAGAGCGATCCCGACGTGGCCTTCAGCCGGTAGCCCGCCCCTTTCTTGTCGATGGTCAGGGACGCGAACGTCGCGACGCCCCCCGCGGCCTTCACGATGGTCGTCCCGCCAAGCGTCCCGCCGCCCGGATTGGCGCCGAGCGCGATCGTCACGTCCCCGGTGAAGTCGCTGACCAGCGCGCCGTTTCCATCTCTGGCTTCGACGACCACCGCCGGCGCCACCGCCGATCCCGCGATGGCATTCACCGGGTCGACCTTGAAGGCGAGCGCACTCGCCCCCGGCGGCGGCGACGACGTGTCCTTGCCGCAGGTGATTGCGACGAACGACAAGGCGAGGGTGGACAGAGTGAGCGCCGAACGGCGCAGAGCGGAAATCCGGCGAACGCGCATGTTGGTAACCGGGTTGAGAGGGCTCGCCGCACGGCGAATGCAGCTTCTATGCCAAAGTGATTGGGAGACGCGGAGTTACGAGCATGTGAACGAGCGCACAAACTCACGCTTCCTTTGTGGCGCGCGGGCCACGCGGGTTGTCGCATCGCGGCCCAATGTGGCGTGACTGCCGTCACGTGCGTGGCCGTCGCGCTGCGCTATACATCTGGCCGGCCGCTGATCGTGCGGTCCTTCATTAGATGACCGCCTGTTTCGCAGGACCCCTCCTTCTCTCACGTCACCGACGGATTCCCTGGAGGTGAGCGGATGCTTGCATCCATGCAGCAGACGTTCCCGACGCAATGGCAGGACACGTTTCGATTCCTCGCGTCCGGCTTCACGTGGATTCTGGATTTCGAGAGCGCCGCATTGGGGTTCGCGCTCTCCGGTCCCAACGCGTGGGTCATCGCCCTGAAGAGCAGCCTGATCCTCCTGCCCTGCGCGCTGCTGGTCGCGGCGTTGTGGTGCACGATGGCGTCGTTGTACACGCTCCCGTTCCGCTCCGGGCGCGGTGCCTTCCTCACAGCGCTGCTGGTGTCGTGGTGGGACGCGGGGCGGATGACCTGGTTCTACTGGGCGGGGCTGGTGCGCGTCGTCCTGGTGCTGCTGGGCTGGCTCTGGAGCCTGCTGAAGCTCGCGGGATCCCTGGTCACGCGCTTCATCAAGTTCGCGTTCACGAGTCCCTTCGCGCTGCTCGACTGGGCGACGCGGCAGTACTTCCAGCCGGGCGTCCCCTGGATCGCGTTCCTCTTCATTCTCCTCTGGTCGGCGCTGGAAGCGACGGTGTTCACCTTCACCCTGCGCCCCACCCTGACCGAGGTCCTCGCGGACCTGACGGGGTCCGAGCTCTCCGGCTGGGCCGTGACGCTCATCCTGTGGCCGTTCCTGTTCATCCTCATCTCGGGCAGCTTCGCCGCCATCCAGGCGCTGGTCGAGGCGATCCGGACGAAGCGGACGGCCCAGATCGTCTCGATGGCCCTGGTCGAGGCGTTCGTGATGTTCTTCGAGGTGATGTTCCTGTATCGCGAGCTGATCGACGCCATCACGCCCTGGATCGCCCAGCAGACGGGGTTCCAGCTCGGGTTCTTCTCCACCCTCGCCATGGCGTCCTTCGGATGGATCGGCGTGCGCGCCATGACCTGGTTCCTGTTCGGCCGCTTCGGCACGCCCGCGCTGCTCGGCATCCTGGCGCGCCAGAACATCGCCGGCCCGCAGCGGTCGGGGGCGACCGTCGACTTCCAGACGACCGAATACTGGCGCGGCCCGGTGGCCGCACTCAAGGCCGAAGCCGAGTGGTTCAAGAAGGAAGCGCGGGAGACCTTCGAGCTGCTCTCGCTGCCGGTGCTGCAGCTGCTGGCCGCCGGTGTGAACTTCGCCGTGGTGGTGATCCTCAGCCACCCGGTGTTCTCCCTGCCGTTCCGGAACCTGGAGCAGGTGCTCGCCACTACCCCGCAGTTCTCCGCCGGCGCGCGGCATCCCCTGCCCGGAGCGACTTCGTGACGCGCCGGCTCGCGCGACTCGGCGCGTTGACCGGGGCGGCTTTTTTCCTGGGCTGCACCGGGCCCGAGCGAACGGATGCGAAGCCCGCCTCCTCGACCTTGGTGCTGGGAATAGACGTCAGCGGCTCGTTCCGCGACGCGCGGCTGTACGACGACGCGGTCGAATTCGCGGCGCACTACATCTACGCGCACCTCAACGGGCTGGGCGGGCTGCGTACCCCCACCGCGTTGTTCGTGGCCTCCGTCGGCGGGGCGCGGCCGGGAGAGCCCAAACCGTTCCACCCGATCAACGACTTCCAGGGCCGCTCGGTGGAGCAGATCGCGGCGGATCTGCGGGCGTGGTTTCCGTCCGCGGACGCCTACACCGACTTCAACGCCTTCTTCGGCAGGGTCTCCGGCCTGGTCAAGGAGCGCGGGCTGATCCTCTCGCCGCTCAACGTGGTGCTGCTGAGCGACGGCGTGCCCGACGTGCCGCCCGGCACGCGGTTGGCCGTGGGGGAGAATCCCTATGCGCGGATCGACCTGAGCCCGCTCGAGTACCTGTCACGCAGCGTCACCGTGCGGCTGCTGTACGCGAGCCCGTCGGTGGGCGAGGACTGGAAACGGCTGGTGCGCCGCAAGCGGGTCCGCCTCTGGACCGAGGAGGCTCAGGTGATGCGCGGCTGGCACATGCAGGTCCGGCCCGACGTGTCGCTCGAGCACCAGGCGGCCCTGTGGAAATGGGTGCAGGACAACGTGGACTTCCGCGTGCGCAATACGAATCTGTTCTGAGGGACGAGGGAGGAGGGACGCGGGACGAGTAGCGGCGGTTCTACCCGTCCCTCGTCCCGCGTCCCCTGGTCCAACGCCTAACCGTCCATCACTGGACAATCACCGCCGGCACGTTCTGCTCCGCCACCAGGCGGTTGAACGCCGGTAGCTCGCTCGTGACGATCGCATTCAATCGGTCGAGCTGCGTCTTGATCTGGGCATCGAGCGCGTCGAACACCGCCAGGCTCGCATCGGTCGGCCGGGCGTCGGCCGACCCGACGACTCCCGTCAGCGCGGCGAGCTTGTTGTTGATACGGATCGGAAAATTGAGCGGATCCTGTCCGCTGCGATTCTGCACCTGGTAGATCTCGCGCTCCACCGCCTGCAGGTGCGCCTTGAGGGAGTCGGCGTGTGTCCGGATTGGCGCGGCGGCCGCCTGCCCCTTCACGCGCGTCGTTACGCCCTCCACCTGCTGCACCAGATCGCGGATCTGTCTGACGGCGTCGTTCGCCGCCGAGACGCGGTCCCGAATCCGCACCAGAAAATCGAACTGCCGTTGCAGATCGGCGACCGGGACATTGACCCGTGGGTCGAGGCCTACCTGGAAGCTGCGGCTGGCGCTCCAGCTGCCGGCCGTGAGGCGCACGGTGTATTGCCCCGGCACGGCGATCGGTCCCCGCGTGTCGCCCGCCCACAGGACCATCCCCCGGAAGCGGTGCGCCCCGGGATAGCGCAGGTCCCACACGAACCGGTTCAGTCCCGCGGTGACCCGCAGGGTGTCTCCCTCCGGCGCCGGTTTCGTGGAGAAGCGTCGCACCAGGGAGTCGCGCGCGTCGCGGATCTCGAGCGTCACCGGCGTGCCGCTGTCGGGGGCCTGCCGGAAGTAGAAATCGATGCGGGCACCCGCCGCCGGATTCCGCCCCACCGGAGCGCGGCCGCCCCCACCTCCGAACCCGCCGCCTCCCGGGCCGCGCCGAGCGTCGCCAGGCGTGAACAGCCAGCGCTCGGCCGCCACCACCTCGGGCGAGAGCTGCCGCAACGAGGAGAGGTCGTCCAGGATCCAGAACGAGCGGCCGTGCGTCGCCGCGATGAGATCGCCGTCCTTGATCGCCAGATCGGGGATCGGGACGACCGGGAGATTCTGCCGGAGCGACTGCCAGTTCGCGCCGTCGTCGAACGACACGTACACCCCGAACTCCGTGCCCGCGTAGAGCAACCCCTGCCGCTCCGGGTCCGCGCGCACCACCCGCACGAAATGTCCGGGCCGGATCCCGTTCGTGATGCGGCGCCACGTCTTCCCATAGTCGTGGGTCACGAAGGCGTACGGTGTGAAGTCATCCAGCTTGTAGCGCGTGGCGGCGATGTAGGCCGTGGCCGCATCGAGCGACGAGGCGTCCACCAGGCTGACCTGCGTGCCGGCGGTGATCTCCTTCGGCGTCACGTCCTGCCACGTCTTGCCGCCGTCGCGCGTCAGCTGCACCAGGCCGTCATCGGTGCCGACCCAGAGGAGATTCGAGTCCTTGGGCGAGGGCGCGATCGTGAAGACGGTTCCGTAATACTCGACGCTCGTGTTGTCCTTGGTGATGGGGCCCCCCGAGGCCTGCTGCCGCGACTTGTCGTTGCGGGTGAGGTCGGGGCTGATCGTCTCCCAGTGCTGCCCTTCGTCGGTGGACTTGAGCACGAACTGGGAGCCGACGTAGAGCACGTTCGGGTTACCGGGGGCGAGCACGATCGGGAAAGTCCACTGGAAGCGGTGCTTCAGGTCGGCCGCCGCCCAGCCCATCGGGTTTTCGGGCCAGGCGTTGACGTTGCGCTCCTGCCCGGTGCGCACATCCAGGCGGCTGAGGTAGCCTCCATAACTGCCCGCGAACACGACGTCCGGGTCGTCGGGGCGCGCCGCGATGTAACCGCTCTCCCCTCCGCCCACATCGTACCAGTCCTTCTCGCCGATTACCGCGCCGTCGGTCCGGCTGGCGATGCACACCGTACTGTTGTCCTGCTGGGCGCCGCACACCTTGTAGGGGCGGTGCGTGGTGGTGGTCACGTGGTAGAATTGCGCGGTGGGCTGGTTCGCCTCGGTGCTCCAGCTCGCCCCGCCGTCCAGGCTCACCGTCGCCCCGCCGTCGTTGCCGTTCACCATCCGGTTCGCGTCGTGCGGATCGATCCACAGGGCGTGATGATCGCCGTGGGAGCCACGGATCGGACGGAACTCCTTCCCGCCGTCCACCGATTTGTGAAACGCGACGTTGAGGACATACACCACGTCGGCGTTGGCCGGGTCGGCGTAGACGTTGCTGAAGTACCAGGCGCGCTGGCGCAGGTTGCGATCATCCGTGGTGCGCGTCCAGGTGGCCCCGGCGTCCTCTGAGCGGAACAGGCCGCCATCGCTCGCTTCGACCAGGGCCCAGACCAGCTCCGGCCGTACCGGCGAGACCGCGACGCCGATGCGCCCGATCACGCCTCCGGGAAGTCCCTTGTTGCGCGTGATGTCGGTCCAGGAGTCGCCGCCGTCGGTGGACTTGAAGAGGCCGCTCCAGCGGCCGCCGCTCGTGAAGCCCCAGGGCGTGCGCTGGGCCTGCCACAACGCGGCGTAGAGCACGCGCGGGTTGGACGGGTCGAGCACGACGTCCACCGCACCCGCGCTGTCCGACTTGAAGAGGACCTTCTGCCACGTCTTGCCGCCGTCGGTCGAGCGGAACACGCCGCGAGTCGGGTTCGGTCCGAACGCGTGGCCCAGCACGGCGACGTACACCCGGTCGGGATCGCGCGGGTCCACCATGATGCGGGCCGTCTGCCCGGCGTCGGTGAGGCCGATGCGCGACCAGGTCTTGCCGGCGTCGGTGGAGCGGTACATGCCGTCGCCCGGCGAGACGTTGCCGCGCAGCGTGGATTCGCCGGTGCCGACGTAGATGACGTTCGGGTCGGACGGCGCCACGGCGATGGCGCCGATCGAGCCCGAGCCAAGGGCGGAATCGGCGATCGGCTCCCAGCTGAGCCCCGCGTTGGCCGTCTTCCAGACGCCGCCGCCCGTGGCCCCCATGTAGAACACCAGCGGGTGCACCGGATCGCCGGCCACCGCGGCCACGCGGCCGCCGCGGAAGGGGCCGATCTCGCGCCAGCGAAGCCCCGAATAGACGGCCGTGTCGAGCCGCGTAGGAGTCTGCGCGGCGGCGGACGAACACAGGACCAGAGCGACCAGGAACGACGGCCTCATTGCCCCTCCAGGTGGGATTCGAAGACGGGCGCAATGATATCACGCGGCGGGACTACCCGCGCGGGTCCCCGGACCACTTGACCGGCACTTGACGCCGGTGCGCTACCATGCTCACGTGCTGCAGGTCCCGGGTTGTAGGGAAGGCAGCGAGACGGCGGAGAGCGGATTGCGAAACGACACGGAAATTCGAACCGCGCGCCCGTGCTTCGCAGGCCAATCCGCTATTCCGCGCTCCGCCGGAACGCCCCACCGTTGACGCCACGACCTCCCGAACGGATCTTGTGCGCCGTGGACCATGCCCTTCGCCGCCGACTCATCGAGGCGCTCACATCACGCAGCTGGGAGTCCTCGGACGCCGAACGGGTGGCTACACGTGTCGAAGCGTTCTACGAGCCCGAGCCGGAAGAATGGAAGGTCCTGTTGTGGCAGATCGCCGGCGGCGAGGGGAACGTGTTCCTGGTCGCCCGCCGGGTGAATGGACCGTCTGTCTTCGATTCCCCGCTGGAGGTGCGGGCACGCGACGTCGCCAGCGCGCTGAACGAGATCGAGGCGGAGGCTTAGTTGCGGAGATAGCGAGATCGGCGAGGTCCGTCAGGCACTCGAGGCAATGCAGAACCGCTTGGGAGAGTTAGAAGAGCGGGTTGATTTCACAGAGCGCCTGTTGGCCAAGCATCGCGAAACCGACCGCCCAGGCCCTCCGCCACGTTAGGCAACGTTCAAGCGAGCCGGTTCACCTTGCGCTTGAAGCCGTCGTCTCGAGACGGTGCTTGGATGCCCAGGGCGGGAGTCGAACCCGCATGAGGTTGCCCTCGGGGGATTTTGAGTCCCCTGCGTCTGCCATTCCGCCACCCGGGCCGCGACGGAATATAGACAGCGGACAGACTAGTGCCGCCCCCCGCCCTGCAGCGCAGCGGCGTCCACCACCCGATCCCCACCTGCCTGCTTCGCTTGCGCCAGCCGCTCCTCGGCCTGCGCGCAGACCTCACGGGCATCCCGCCCGTCCCGCGGCAGGGACGCGATCCCGATGCTGACAGTCAGCGGCTCGGGCCTGCTCATCCGGGACGGGTGGGACGGCGCTGCCGACACCGAGCGCCGGATCTCCTCCGCCACGTCGGCGACACCGTCGGATCGCGGCTCGGCGATCAGCACGGCGAACTCGTCGCCGCCGTAGCGCGCCACGAGGCCGCGGCGCTGGGTCACCTGCCGGATCGCCGCCGCCACGAGCCGCAGCGTGCGGTCGCCGGCCGCCTGGCCATACATCCCGTTGAACGCCCCGAACCGGTCCACATCCACCAGCAGGACGGCCACCGATCCGCCGCCGCGCCGTACCCGGGAAGCCTCGGTCGCCAGCAAGTCCTCGAACACGCTGCGATTGATGACGTCGGTCAGCCGGTCTCGCGCCGAGAGCCACTGCAGCCGCCGCGTGCGCAGCACGATGCTCGTGCTCACGATGCCCGCGATGGCCAGCAGCATGAGACGCGAGACCTGGTCGCTCCATTCGAAGCGCCCGTAGGCGAGCGCGTCGGCGGCCGTCGGCACGAGCGGCCGGGACGCCACCGTGTAGGCGACGACGGCGAGGTACTCCCCCATCGCGACGATCCCGGTGACCGCGCAGATGCGCGGATCGAACCGCAGCGCCGACGCCCCGATGGCCACGAGGTAGATCGGGTAGACGACCCGGCTGTTGAGTGTGGTGAACGGCTGGTCGATGAAGAGAAAGCTCACGAGGGCGAGGCTCACGAGTGTGACGTCGAGCACGCCCGTGGTGAAGCCGATCCACGGCCGGTAGAGCCGCTGTCGCCCCAGTCGATAGGCGAAGAGGGCGAGCAGCAGCGCCACCCCGGCGAAGATCAGGCCGACCTGCACCTCGCGCGCTGCAGGTCGCAGGAACCGGTCCACGACCGGAATGAGAAACACCAGCGCCGTCACGACGAGCCGGATCCGCGCCACCAGGTGCTCGCCCGCTGCTCCGGCATCCATCAACAGCGGCTCCGGCGTCCGCGCGAACTCCGCCCAACGGTCCAGCAGCCACAGCGCCCACTCGCGTGGGGTGTGCGGATTGCCTTCGAAGCGACGGCGCGCGCTGCGCGAGCGGTCAGCGGTCATGGTTACAAGTATAGAAGCGCGCCGACTTGTGAGGAGGGAAATCCCCTGGCGAACGCGGGGACGACTCAGCACCCTACCCGTTTTCGTGTGATGCGCCGCACACTCTCTACGGCTTCGGTGGGCTCACGCGCTCCGGGTCGCGCTGTTTGGCGAGCATCCGTTCCACGAAATCGAGCCGCTCCTCGATTTCGTTGAGTCGGGCCTGCGCGTCGTCCCCCGCGCCGAGTCGCTGTTGCCCCTCCTCGAGCGCATCGAGACGGCGCTGCATCTCTTCCAATGCCGGCGCGATCTCGCGCGGATGCAGCCGGCGGCCACGCAGGCGACTGGACGGCGTGAATCCGCCTGCCAGCGCCTTTGCCAACGAGACGGCCACGATGATGAACCCGACGCCGATGGCCCACTCGGGGATTCCGAAGAACACTGCCCCTCCTGACGCGAAAGGGGAAATATACCCCGGGAAAGCGCTTCCCCGACGCAAGCGGCGGCGGTGATGTTTCACCGCCGCCGGGGCGAGAGCAACACAGCAGGATCGATAATACCGTCTACGGCCGCACTCGCCGCCGCGGGCGCTGCGGCGCCGCGCGGCCCGCGCCCTGCCCCGCGCGCTCGCGCCGCACCTCCTGCAGCCGCTGCACCAACCGCTCTCGCAGCATCTGATACCGCGCGCGCTGCACCGGGGTGAGATACCCGGACATCTCCCGATCCTGCTCCTGTTCGAGCTGCAGCAGCTCGCTCCGATTCGCCTGCATGCCGTCCATCAGACGTCGCACGCTGTCGGCATTGGCGGCGATCCCGGGCCGCATCTGGCCCTGCAGCCCCAGGCGCAGCAACAGCTGCTGCCGCTGGACGGCACGGCGTCGCGGCCGGAAGCGCTCCTCGGTGGCGCGCAGCTTGTCGGCCTGATCCGGCGTGAGGTCGAGCTGCTGCTGCACCACCGCTCCGAAGCGTCGCTCGATCTCCTGCTGCAACCGATCCCGCACCGCCGAGTCGCGAGCGAGAATCGAGTCCTGCTGCGCCGCGAGCGCCGGCACCAGCGCGAGGCCGAGCATCCAGATGAGCTTTCGCATTACCCCTCCAGTGACTGCAGCAGTACCCGGAGCTGCTCCGTCGTCAAGTCGTTCAGGTCTTCGTCCGCGGGTTCGATGGTGGCTTCGGTCAAGGTGCGGTCCAGACTCCCCAGCACCTCGCGCAGCTGATCGGTCGAGAGGTCCTGCAGCTCCTCGCGCACGTAGTGGTCGGCGGGCGCCCGGTGGACGAGGAACCGCTGCCGCACCACGAGCCCCGCCCCGACCACCAGCAGGAGGACGGCCGCCGCCCGCAGCCAGCCGGACTGCATCCACCAGGGCCGTTGCCGGGTCCGCTCGGTGCGCAGCCGCACCACCACGGCGGCGGCTGTCCCTTCGACGTCCAGCCGCTCCGCGGCCCGCGACCCCAACCGCCGGGCGAGCCGCTCCAGCTCCACGTCGCGATCGTCGTCCTGGTTCATTGCACCCACTCCTTCAACCGTTTCACCGCGTGATGGTAGTGGACCCGCGCCGCTCCCGGCGTCGTGTCCAATGCGGCGGCGATGTCCTCGTACTCGAACCCCTGTTGGGCCCGCAGCAGAAACACCTCCCGCTGCAAGCGCGGCAGCCGCTCGAGCCCGCGGCGCAGCCGCTCCTCCGTTTCCCCGGCTTCCGCGCGCTGGTGCGGATCCCCGTCGCGCGATTCCACCGCTTCGTCCAGCGGGACGATCCGCCGCCGCGCCAACCGGCGCCCCATGTCTTTCAGCACGTTGCCGCCGATGGTCAGCAGCCAGGTACGGAACTGGCACTGGTTGCGGAAGCGTTCGAGCGCCCGGAAGGCCCGCAGAAACGACTCCTGGACCAGGTCGTCCACATCGGCTTCGAGCGCCCCGGCCCCCGCCAGGAACCGCGCCAGCGCCCGGGCGTGGCGCCGCACCAGCTCGCTCGCGGCGGATTCGTCTCCGGCGAGCCAGGCGGCGATCAACTCGGCATCATCCGCCGGCCGGACGGCCGGGTCCGCGGTGGCCATGGGTGCAGGGTTGACGAGGGAGAAGGCTGGAAATTAAGTCCCCGGGGCGCTACCTTCACAATTCGAACAAACGTTCGAAAACCCCTTGCGACCCTTCGACGAACGATTCGACGCCCTGTTGGGCCATGCCGCCCGCGTTTTCGCCCGCCGTGGCTATGATCGCACGACCATGCGCGATCTGGCGGCCGCGAGCGGGATGTCGCTGGCCGGCATCTACTATTACGTGCGCGGCAAGGAGGACCTGCTCGCGCACATCCAGGAGCGCTGCTTCAGCCAGGTCCTGGAGGGCGCGGAAGCCGCGCTGGCGGGCGCCGTGGACCCGCTCGATCGGCTCGCCGCGTTCATCCGGCACCACGTCACCTTCTTCGCGGCCCACATGCCGGAGATGAAAGTGCTGTCGCACGAAGCCGCGGCGCTGACGGCCGAGCGACAGCGTACCATCAACCTGATCAAGCGTCGCTACGTGGACCGGCTCGAGGGGCTACTGCGCGATGCGGCGCCGGAGCAGTCCCCCGCCGAGCGTTCCGCGGCGGCGTACGCATTGTTCGGGATGATGAACTGGATCTACAACTGGTACGACCCCGCAGGCCCGCTCGACGCCGGGCGGCTCGCGGATCTCTTGACCCGACTCTTCCTCGGCGGATTCGCCGAAGTCCGTTCCCCGGTACAGGGAGGCTGAGCAGCGATCATGGCGACCATGACCGAACCCCAGGTGAAGACCCTCGTGCGCTGTCACGTCGAGGACGGCCTCGCGATCATCGAGCTGGATGATCCGCCGGCCAACACCTACACCCATGAGATGATGCGGCAGCTCGACGATGCCATCCTGCAGGCGCGTTTCGACGACAACGTGCACGTCATCGTGCTGCGGGGCCATGGCGACAAGTTCTTCTCGGCGGGCGCCAACATCAGCTATTTGAACAGCATCACGCCGCGCTACAAGTATTTCTTCTGCCTCCACGCCAACGAAACGCTCAACCGCCTCGAGCACACGCCCAAGCTCACGATCGCCGCGCTCAACGGCCACACCGTCGGCGGCGGACTCGAGATCGCGATGGCGTGCGACATCCGGCTCGCGCGCGAGAACGCGGGCAAGATCGGACTGCCTGAGGTGAGCCTCGGCGTGCTCCCGGGTACCGGCGGCACCCAACGGCTGGCACGCCTCGTGGGCAAATCCAAGGCGATCGAGATGATGGTGACGGGCGCGACGTACCAGATGGACACGGCCAAGGAGATGGGCCTCGTCAACGACGTCTACCCGTCCAAGACGTTCTGGGACGACGTGCTGGTGTACGCGAAGCAGTTCTGCCCGCCCCACAAGGCGTCGAAGGCCGTTGGGCTCATCAAGCGCTCCGTGCAGTCGGGCGCGGAGGTGCCCTTCGAGTCGGGCCTGGCCATCGAGCGTGAGTTGCAGCAACAGCTGTTCCAGAGCGAGGACGCCAAGGAAGGCATCGCGGCCTATACCGAAAAGCGGGTGGCGGAGTTCAAGGGCCGGTGAACACCGACCTGTTCATCAACAACGAGTGGCGCCCCGCCGTCTCGGGGAAACGTTTCCCGGTGGAGAATCCCGCCACCGAGGAGACGATCGCCGAGGTGGCGCTGGGCGACGCCGCGGACATCGACAACGCGGTGGGCGCCGCGCGGGCGTGCTTCGATTCCGACGCCTGGCGCGGCATCTCGGCGCGGAAGCGCGGGCGCATGCTGGCCAAGGCGGCCGATCTGCTCGAGGCCCGGCTCGACGAGTTCGCCCGGCTCGAGACGGCGCACAACGGCAAGACGCTGTTCGAGTCGAAGATCGAGCTCACGATGACGGTCAACACGCTGCGCTACTACGGCGGCTGGGCCGACAAGATCACGGGCGACACGCTGCCCGTGGACGGGCCGTTCTTCTGCTACACGCTGCGCGAGCCGGTGGGCGTGGTCGGCGCCATCGTGCCGTGGAACTTCCCGCTCAACATCGCGAGCTGGAAATTCTCGCCGGCGCTCGCGGCCGGGTGCACCGTGGTGCTGAAACCCGCGTCGGAGACGCCCCTCACGGCGCTCGCCATGGCCGAGCTGATCCTCGAGGCGGGGTTCCCGCCGGGCGCCTTCAACGTGGTCCCGGGCGGCGGCTCGACCGCGGGAGCGGCGCTGGTGCGCCATCCCGACGTGGACAAGATCTCGTTCACGGGATCGACCGAAGTCGGCCGCCAGATCATGAGGATGGCCGCCGACTCGAACAAGCGGGTCACCCTGGAGCTGGGCGGCAAGAGCCCGAACATCGTCTTCGCCGACGCCGACATCCCCGCGGCGGTCAAAGGGGCGCAGACCGGGATCTTCTACGGCAAGGGCGAAGTGTGCGCCGCCGGCTCCCGGCTCCTGGTGGAAGAAAGCGTCCACGACCAGTTCGTCGAGCTGCTCGCCGCCGGAGCCAAGAAGCTCACGCCCGGCGACCCGCTCGACAAGAACACGCGCCTGGGCGCGCTGGTCTCGAGGAAACAGCGGGAGACGGTGCTCTCCTACATCAAGAAGGGCGTCGAGGAGGGCGCGGCGGTCGTCGCCGGAGGGAAGTCCGTCCAGCCCAACGGCAAGGGCTACTTCGTCGAAGCCACCGTGTTCGACGGCGTGAAGCCCGACATGACGATCGCCCGGGAAGAGATCTTCGGGCCGGTGCTCGCCGTGCTCACGTTCAAGGGCACGGACGAGGCGATCGCGCTGGGCAACCGCTCGATGTACGGCCTCGCCGCGGGCATCTGGACGAGGGACATCCAGAAGGCGCATCGCACGGCCCGCGCCATCCGCGCCGGGACCGTGTGGATCAACAGCTACAACTTCTACGACTCTGGAGCGCCGTTCGGCGGGTTCAAGGCATCCGGCTTTGGACGGGATCTGGGACGCGATGCGCTGGACGGGTACTTGGAGACGAAAACGGTGTGGGTGAGTCTGTGACGGAAGAAGGCGGAAGAGGGCGGGAGAAGGCGAAAGAGGGTGTCCATGGGTAGAGAGGCCTACATCTACGCGGCTGCGCGGACACCTGTGGGCAAACACGGGGGTTCGCTCGCGGGCGTGCGTCCCGATGACCTCGCGGCGATCCCGATCAAAGCGGTGGTCGAGCGGACGAAGGTGGACCCGCTCGCGATCGACGACGTCATCCTGGGGTGCGCCAATCAGGCGGGCGAAGACAACCGCAACGTGGCGCGCATGGCGCTGCTCCTGGCGGGCCTGCCGGTCGAGGTGCCCGGGCAGACGGTCAACCGGTTGTGCGGCTCCGGGTTGCAGGCGGTGGCCAGCTCGTCGCACGCGATCAAGGCGGGCGAGGGGGAGATCTTCATCGCGGGCGGCGTGGAGAGCATGACCCGCGCGCCCTACATCATGCTGAAGTCGGGCGAGCCGTGGAACCGCCGCGCGCCCGAGATCGCCGATTCCACCGTCGGGTGGCGGTTCACGAATCCACGGATGAAGAAGGAATGGACCATTGCGCTCGGCGAGACGGCGGAGGTCGTGGCGGAGCGCTACGGCATCACCCGCGCCGAGCAGGATGCGTTCGCAGTCGAGAGCCAGCAGCGAGCCGAACGGGCGCAGCGCGAGTGCGTCTTCTCCGAGGAGCTCGTCCCGGTCCCCCTCCCCGACGGAACGACGTTCACCAAGGACGAGTACCCGCGTCCCGGGGCGACACTGGAAGGCGTGGCACGCCTCAAGCCGGCCTTCAAGAAGGACGGTACCGTGACCGCGGCGAGCTCGAGTGGCATCAACGACGGGTCGGCGGCGCTGCTGGTCGGATCGGCGGATGGACCGATGGCCGGATCGAAGCCGCTGGGCCGGATCGTCGCGTCCGCCGTCGCGGGCGTCGACCCCAGCTGTATGGGCCTCGGTCCGATCCCCGCGACACGCAAGGCGCTCGCCCGGGCCGGCTTGAGAATCGATCAGATCGATCTCGTGGAGCTGAACGAAGCGTTCGCCGCGCAGGCGATCGCGTGCATCCGGGAGCTGGAGCTCGACCCGGCGAAGGTGAACATCTACGGCGGCGGGATCGCGCTGGGGCATCCCCTCGGGTGCACCGGCGCGAAGATCCTCACGACGCTGCTCTACGCCTTGCGCCGCACCGATTCCCGCTACGGGTTGGTCACGATGTGCATCGGGGTCGGCCAGGGCATCGCGCTGATCGTGGAGCGCACGTGAGTCTCGTCTTGGTGGAGGTCGCCGAGGGCATCGGGACGGTCACCATGAACCGCCCCGACAAGCTGAACGCCTTCGACCGGCACGCCTGCGCCGAGCTGATCGGGGCGCTGCAGGCGCTGACCACCGACGCGGGGGTGCGTGTGCTGATCCTGACCGGCGCCGGTCGTGCCTTCTCAGCCGGGGCCGATCTCAACGTCCTCGGCGAGGACGGGCCCGCGCTCGTCGCGGCCGGCAAGGAGCTCGCGCTGCTGTTGCGTGGGGCGCCGCAGCCGGTGATCGCGGCGGTGAACGGTGCGGCGGCGGGCGGCGGCGCCAACCTCGCCCTCGCCTGCGACTACCGGATCGCGGCCGAGGGCGCCGCCATCGGCCAGGTGTTCGCGAAGCTCGGCCTCGGTCCGGACTGGGGTGGGAGCTATTTCCTGCCGCGGCTGGTCGGCCCGTCGCGCGCCCTCGAGCTGCTGTGGAGCGCGCGCATGGTGCCCGCGGCGGAGGCGCACGCCTTGGGCCTGTTCGATCGCATCGTTCCCGCCGACCGCCTCCTGGCCGACGCGCGCGCCCTGGCCGCGGTGTGGGCGGGCTTTCCGCCGCTCGCGCTGCGGCGCGCCAAGGAAGCGATTTACCGGAGCGAGCGCGCGTCGCTCGCCGAGATGCTGGACGCCGAAATCACGTTGCAGCACGAGCTGTTCGCCACGCCCGAGGCGCGCACGCGCATCGGTGCCTCACTCGCCACGCGGAGTCGCTGAGCCATGGTACGGAAGCTGAACAACTTCGACGACTGGATCGACTATTTCCGCTACTGGCAGGACTCGATCGGCCTGCCCCCGGGGGCGCTGCGCGACTTCAAGTTCGACGCCAAGTTCGGCGACCCGGAAGTCCCGCACATCGAGTTCGGCCACTATAAGGGAAGCCACAAGTGGCCCACGGTGATGCACATCCCCGATCAGCGCATCCGCGACGCGCTCTTGAACCTGATCGTGTACCAGGGGGACACCGAGTTCGCGTCGGTGGAACAGCAGCGCAACCTGCTGCACAATTCGCCCTCGGACTACGACCTCCTGTCGCTGCAGCGCGTGATGATCGAGGAGATGCGGCACGGCTGGCAGATGTCGTACCTCCTGTGCGCGCACTTCGGCGACGAGGGAAAACGTGAGGCGGCCAAGCTGTTGGAGCGCCGCGCCGACGAGGGCGAGCGGCTGCTCGGCAGCTTCAACGAGATCGTGGACAACTGGCTCGACTTCTTCACCTACACACAGTTCATCGACCGCGACGGCAAGTTCCAGCTCAAGATGCTCTCGGTGAGCGCCTTCGATCCGCTGGCGCGCTCGATGGGGCCGATGCTCAAGGAGGAATCCTTCCACCTGGGCACCGGCAACAATGGCCTGCTGCGCATCGTGAAAGCCGGTAAGATGCCGCCCGAGGTGATCCAGCGCTTCTTCAACAAGTGGATTCCGACGGCGTTCGATCTGTTCGGCACCGACAACTCGTCTTCCGCGCATTGGGCGTACGTGTGGGGCCTGAAGGGGCGCTACGACGAGCGCGAGCAGGAGGTCGAGCCCGACAAGTCGAAGCTGAACGAGCTCTCGCGCGGCCTGTACCGGCAGGAGATCGTGAAGCTCGTCGAACGGCTGAACCTGTTCATCCCCGAACGCGAGCGCTGGCTGCGCGTGCCGGAGCTGAAGTTCAACCGCCGGATCGGCATGTACGCTCACCAAAAGTTCACGGTGGACGGCGAGCCGGTCAGCCCGGAGCGTTATCCGGCGTACCTGGAGAGCGTGCTCCCCCGGGCCGAAGACATCGCCCTGGTTCACAGCATCGAGAAGGAACCGGACTGGATCGAGCCGAAGAAGGCGGATAGCCTGCTCCAGTGAGCAGGCCGCTCGTCATCGCCCACCGCGGAGCCTCCGCGGTCGAGTACGAGAATTCGCTCGCCGCCTTCCGCGCCGCGTGCCGGATGGGCGCGGACGGCATCGAACTGGACATCCACGCCACCGCCGACGGGGCGCTCATCGTGCATCACGACGTGTCGGTCGGCGGGGTGCATATCCCGAGCGCCTCCGCGGACCAGGTACGCGCGCAGCGCCTGCCCAACGGCGAGCCGCCCCCCCTGCTCCCGGAGGCGCTGGCGGCCATCGATCCCCGGCTGCGCGTGTACGTGGAGATCAAGACGCTGCCTGCGACCTGCGACGCTCGTTTGATCGCCGCGCTGGACGGCGGCCCCCATCCGTCGGGGTATGCCGTCCACGCCTTCGATCACCGTATCCTGGCGCGGCTGGGCCGGGTGCGCCCCGGGCTGCCGCGCGGCGTGCTGAGCGCGAGCTACCCCCTCCGGCCGCTCGTGGCGCTCACCGATACGGGCGCCGTGGCCTTCTGGCAGGAGCGCTCGCTGGTGGACCTCGAGCTTTCGGCGATGCTCCACCTGGCGGGCGCCCAACTGATCGTCTGGACGGTGGACGACCCCGCCGAGATGCGCCGCCTCGCGGGCCTGGGCGCCGACGGCCTCTGCACCAATCGCCCCGACGTGGGCCGGCGCACCCTGGACGCCCTTCCCGCATGACCCAGCCGACCGCTTCCGCCGCGCGCGTGGCCGTGATCGGCGCGGGTACGATGGGCCACGGCATCGCCTACGTCGCGGCGCTCGCCGGCTGCCGCGTCTCCCTGCACGACAGCGCGGCCGACGCCCTCGCCGACGCGCAGCATCGCATCGAATCGCTGGCCGCGGCCGGACTGCAGCGCGGCAAGATCACCGAGGCCGACCGCGCCGCCGTGCACGAGCGGCTGCGCTACTGCGGCGATCTCGACGACGCGGTGATGGATGCCGACGTCGTGATCGAGGCCGTGGCCGAGCGCCTCAACACCAAGCAGCTGCTGTTCGCCGCGATCGAGCGCCAGGCGCCGAAGGAAGCGCTGTTGGCGACCAACACGTCCTCCCTCTCGGTGGGGCAGATCGCCGCGGCGGTGCGCGAGCCGGCCCGCCTCATCGGGATGCACTTCTTCAACCCCGTGCACCTCATGCGCCTGGTGGAGATCGTGCGTCATGGGCGGACGCCCGCCGACACGGTGGACCGGGCGCTCGCGTTCGCGCGCAGGCTCGGCAAGGAGCCGATCGTCGTGCAGGACTCGCCCGGTTTCGCCTCGAGCCGGCTGGGCGTCGTGCTCGGTCTCGAGGCGATGCGCATGCTCGAGCAGGGCGTGGCGAACGCCGAGGACATCGACAAGGCGATGGAATTGGGCTACAACCATCCGATGGGACCGCTGAAGCTCACGGATCTCGTGGGCCTCGACGTGCGGCTCGCCATTGCCGAGTATCTGCACCAGCAGCTGCGCATGGCCCACTACGCTCCACCGCAGATTCTCAAGGACAAAGTGGCCAGAGGCGAGCTGGGCAAGAAAACCGGGAAGGGGTTCTACACCTGGAGCGAGTGAACCGCATCACCGACGTCCACATCCACATCCAGCCCTGGCGCGACCTGAAGCCCCAGGTCCAGGCGGTGATGCGGGCCGGCAAGGAAGACCATTGGGACTTCCTCCTGTCGCTCATGGACGACCCCAAGACGCTGCTCGAGGTGATGGACAAGGCCGGCGTGTGGCGCGTCGGGCTCGTGAACTACCCGAGCCCCGACATCATGGGGTTCACCGATTCCACCAACGATTTCGCCGCCCGCTACGCCAGCGCCAATCCGGAGCGTCTCCTCCCCTACGGGGGGGTCCACCCGCGCTTCACGAAGGACCCGGCCGCCGGCGTGGACCGGCTGCTCGAGCTCGGGATCCGGATGCTCAAGATTCACCCGAACCACCAGGCGTTCCCCGCGAATGCCTACACCGAGGGGCTGGACGCCCTGGCGGCGATCTACCGTCGCTGCGAGCAGCGGGGACTCCCTGTCATGGTCCACACCGGCACCTCGATCTTCCCCGGCGCCCGGTCGAAGTGGGGCAACCCCCTGGAGCTGGATGACGTCGCGATCGACTTCCCCGACCTCCGGATCGTCATGGCCCACGGCGGGCGGCCGCTGTACATGGAGGAGGCGTTCTTCATTTTGCGACGCCACCGCAATGTCCGGCTCGATGTGTCCGGTATTCCGCCCCTCAGATTGCTGGACTACTTTCCCCGCCTGGCGGAGATCGGCGCCCGGGTGCTCTGGGGCACCGATTGGCCCAGCCCCGGTGTGAAGGACCTGCGAGGGAACGTCGACCAGTTCCTCACGCTGCCGCTGAGCGACGAGCTGCGCAGGGCTATACTCGAGACGAACGCGCTGGCGCTGTTCCCCGCGCCCTGACACGAAGCCTCACGACCTCTCTTCATTCGGAGTACCGCGCCATGCGTCTGTTACCACTGACCGCGCTGGTCGGCCTTGCCGTGGCGGCCGCGGCCCCGAGGCCACTGGACGCCCAGGCCGGTCGCATCAGCTACGACACCTTCTCCCTGGCCAACGGCCTTCGCGTGATCACCTCCGAGGACCATTCGACCCCGATCGTCGCCGTGGACGTGTGGTACAACACGGGCTCGCGCAACGAGCGGGTGGGGCGCTCCGGGTTCGCCCACCTGTTCGAGCACATGATGTTCCAGGGGTCGGCGCACGTGAAGAAGGCGCAACACTTCCAGCTGGTGCAGCGGGCCGGCGGCGACCTGAACGGGAGCACCCAGGAGGACCGCACCAACTACTTCGAGGTGCTCCCGTCCAACCGTCTCAACCTGGCGTTGTGGCTCGAGGCGGACCGCATGCGCTCGCTCGCGATCACGCAGGAGAACTTCGAAAACCAGCGCGAAACGGTGAAGGAAGAGCGCCGGCTCAGCGTGGACAACCAACCCTACCAGCGGGCCCTGACCGATGGTCTCACCCTGCCCTACGACAGCGCCACGTGTTTCGCCTATGCGCACTCGGTGATCGGAGACATGGCGGATCTCAACGCCGCCAAGCTCCCCGATGTGCAGGCGTTCTTCGACGCCTACTACGCCCCCAACAATGCGGTCCTGGTTGTGGTGGGCGACTTCAACCCCGCCGAGCTGCGCCGACTCGTCAGGCAGTACTTCGCCGGCATTCCCAGCCACCCAGCTCCTCCGCCGGTGACCTGCGAGTACCGGCTGAGCCCCGGCGCGGTGCGCCGCGAGTTCGCCGACGAGCACGCCAACCTGCCGGCGGTGGTGCGGCTGTACCGGCAGCCGCCGCACGACGACGCCGACACCCCAGCGCTCTCGCTGATGAACAACATCCTCGGCCAGGGTGAGAGCTCGCGGCTCAACGTGACCATCGTGCGCCGCGACAAGGCGGCCCTGGGCGCCGGGGCCGGCAGCGCCGGGACTCACCGCGGACCCGGAACGATGTTCGTCTTCGCCATCGCCAACCAGGGCGTCGATATCGACCATCTCGACAGCCTGCTGGCCGCCCAGGTGGACACGCTGCGGCAGAGCGGTGTGACCGCCGACGAGCTCACGAAGGCGAAGAACAGCTTCCGCTCGCAATTCATCGAGAACCGGGAAACGGCGCTCAGCAAGGCCGAGGAGCTGCATCACTACGCCATGTTTCACTCCAGCCTTGCTGCCATCAACACCGACCTGGACCGCTATCTGGCGGTCACCAATGACGACATCCGGCGCGTCGCGGCCAAGTACCTCGATCCCGCGAACGCCGTCATCCTGATCGTGAAGCCGGCGGCGGGAGGTGGCCAATGAGACGGGCGGATGGGCGGTCAGGCGGTCAGGCGGTCCTCGGATTGGCGGTGCTGCTATCCGCCTATCCGGCAATCCGCCTATCCGCCCAGGATTCTTTCCCCTCGCAGCCACCGGCGCCGACGCCGCTGGCGCCGGTGCGGTTCCCGCCGTTCCGGGAGTCGCTGCTCCCCAACGGCATGACCCTGCTCGTGGTCGAGCACCACGAACAACCGGTCATCTCCGTCAATCTGAGCTTCCGCGCCGGCTCGCTGTACGACCCGGCCAGCAAGGAAGGGACGGCGGAGCTCGTCGCCCAGGTGCTCACCAAGGGCACCCCCACGCGCACCGCGAACCAGATCGCCGCGGCGATCGAAGGCGTGGGCGGGAGCCTGAGCGCCTCCGCGGGGGACGATTTTCTCACCGTGTCGGCCAATGCGCTGAGTGACCACGCCGACCTGGCGTTCGACCTGCTGGGCGACGTCGTGCGACGCGCCACCTATCCCACAGACGAGCTGGAGCTGGCCCGCACGCAGGCCCTCTCCGCCCTGGCGCTTGCCCAGTCCCAGCCCAGCAACGTCGCCGACCGCTTCTTCCGCGCGGACATCTACGGCCGTCATCCCTACGGGCGCAGTCCGGTCGCCGAATCCTACAAGGCGATCTCCCAGGACGACGTGAAGCGGTTCGCGGCGACGCGCATCCGGCCGGGTGGCGCCCTGCTGGTCATCGCCGGCGACGTCACCGCGCCCCGCGCCCGTGCGCTCGCCCTCAAGGCGTTCGCGGGATGGGCGGGCAGGCCGCCGGTCGTCGCGCCGCCTCCCACTCCCCCCGTGAAGCCGGCCACCGACATCCTCCTGGTGCACCGGCCGGGATCCGTGCAGGGCAACATCCAGATCGGCAATACGACCTTCGGGCCGACCGACCCCGGCTACTACGCCGCACGGCTGGCGACGCAGGTGCTGGGCGGCGGCGCGGACGCCCGGCTGTTCCTGATCCTGCGCGAGCAGAAGAGCTGGACTTACGGCTCTTATGCCCGCCTCACCCGGCACCGCGGGCTGGGCGCCTGGCAGGCGACATTCGAGGGCCGCACGGAGGTCGTGGACTCCGCCCTCGTGGAAATGCTGCGCCAGATCGACCGCATGCGCACCGAGCTGGTGCCCGACAGCGAGATCACGAACACCAAGGGCTTCCTCGTGGGCTCGTTCCCCCTCACGATCGAGACGCCCGAGCAGATCGCCGGCGTGGTGGCCAACGCGCGGCTGCTCGGCCTGGGGGCGGACTACGTGCGGCTGTACCGCGAGCGGCTCTCGGCCGTGACGCCGCCCCAGGTTCGCGCCGCCGCGATGCGGACCTTCCGCAGCTCGGCGTTGAGCATCGTGGTGGTGGGAGACGGAGAGAAACTCCACGATCGCCTCAAGGCGGTAGGTCCGGTCCGCATCGTGGATGTGGACGGGAAACCGCTCAAGCCCGAGGACCTCAGCGCCCCGACGGGCGCCCCGACCCTCGACCACGCCCAGATCGTGACGCGGGCCGACAGTTTCCAGATCGTCATCCAGGGCACCCCCAACGGCGCCCTGACGTCGCGGACAGTCGTGACCCCGGATTCGATCGTGTATCAGGAGAGCACGGTCATCGCCGGAGGGATGGTGCAACAGGGCACGACGGTGCACTTCACCCCCGCGGACCTCTCCGTGACGCAGGTCGACCAAACGGGGCGGGTTCAGGGTCAGCCCGCCGAGATCCAC
>DATICZ010000222.1:0-3754 GCA_035456525.1 Gemmatimonadales bacterium | reverse complement strand
GGGTGGGATTCGAACCCACGAAACGGTTACCCGTTTACACGCTCTCCAGGCGTGTGCCTTCAGCCGCTCGGCCACCTGTCCCGGCCCTTTAAATAAACGGGCCACAACGGTTTCGCCACCGCGGCGGGCCCGTGAACCCTTTCACCCGCCTCCGGCGTACCACCTGAAGCCTTTCTGAGGCGCGCCTCATGGGCGCTTCAGCGCGTCCATGCCAACATGCTGCTCACGAGGAGGCGGTTATGGACAATCTGCCCGCGAAGACGGCGGAAGCCGAGCCCACTACGGTCGAGGTGATTCCCACCTGGCGTGAGCTGGGCGAGCGGTTCCGCGACGTGATGAAGGACATCGGTGCGGAAATCGGGAAGACGTGGAAAAAGGAAGGGAAGGAGCTGGAAGCGGACCTGCAGTCGCGGCTGCTGCCGGCCCTGAACCGCGCCAAGATCGAGATCGACAAGCTGATCAAGAAGCTCGAAGAGCGGACGAAGAAGTCCGAGTAACCCTACAGGGGCTCGAAGCGTGCGGTGAAATGCCGCAGCCAGGGCCCCTGTTCCACGATTCGGTATCCGCGCAGCTCCTGCTTGCGGCGCGCGACCTCCGCGATCACCTCACCCACGTAGTCCACGTGACTCTGGGTGTAGGTGCGCCGCGGGATCGCGAGCCGCACCAACTCCATCGCCGCCGGCGTCTCGCGGCCGTCGGCGTGCCGTTTCCCGAACATCACCGAGCCGATCTCGACCCCGCGCACCCCGCCGCGCCGGTACAGCGCGACCGCGAGGGACTGGGCAGGATACGCGGACGGCGGGATGTGCGGCAGGAGCGACTTGGCGTCGAGGTACACCGCGTGTCCGCCCGGCGGCTGCACCACCGGCACGCCGGCCGCTTCCGCCTTCTCTGCCAGATACGCGGTGGAGCGCAGCCGATAGGTCAAATAGTCCTCGTCCAACACCTCCTCGAGTCCCGTCGCCACGGCCTCGAGATCGTAGCCCGCGAGCCCGCCGTAAGTCGGGAACCCCTCGGTGAGAATCAGGAGGTTGCGGCAGCGCGCCGCCACCTCCTTGTCCTTCATCGCGAGGAAGCCCCCGATGTTGGCGAGTCCGTCCTTCTTGGCCGACATCGTGCAGCCGTCGGCGAGCCGGAACATCTCCTGGGCGATCCGCTTGGCCGACCACGCGGCGTACTCCGGCTCCCGCAGCTTGATGAAAAACGCGTTCTCGGCGAAGCGGCACGCGTCCAAGTACAGCGGGACCCGGTGACGATCGCACACCTCCCGCACGGCCTTCAGATTGGCGAGGCTCACCGGCTGTCCCCCGCCGGAGTTGTTGGTGACGGTCACCATGACGAGCGGCACGCGCTCGCGTCCCACTTCGCGGATCGTGGCGTCGAGCGCGGCGACGTCCATGTTGCCCTTGAACGGATGCCGCGTGGCCGGCTCCCGCCCCTCGGGGATCACGAGATCGCGCGCCTCGGCGCCGCAGTACTCGATGTTGGCCCGCGTGGTGTCGAAATGGGTGTTGTTGGGCACGACGGTGCCCGCCTGCGCCACGACGGAGAACAGGATGCGCTCCGCCGCCCGGCCCTGATGCGTCGGGATGACCTCCGGCAATCCGGTGATGTCCTGCACGACCTCCTGAAAACGGTAGAAGCTCCGGCTCCCCGCGTACGACTCGTCGCCGTCCATCATGGCTGCCCACTGGCGGGACGACATGGCGCCGGTACCCGAATCGGTGAGCAGGTCGATCAGCACGTCGTCGCCGTGCAGCCCGAACAGATTGTAGCCGGCACGCTGGAGCGCGGCCTCCCGCTCGGCCTCGGAGATGTGGCGAATGGCCTGCGTCGCGTGGATCCGGAACGGCTCGATGATGGTGCGAAACGCCATGGCGACACTCGAGCATGAAGGGAAATGGGCAGGCCAGCGTGGCCGTAGTAACCTATCTCGCGTGCCGGGCCGCGGTAAACGCGTCGTACGGTCGGGGCGTCTCAGGGCAGCCACTTCGGAGCGCGGTTGAGCGATACAGCGCAGTTGGAGGAGCGGGCTGTCGAGCTCGTCCGGCGCGCGCGGGCCGGAGAGGCGGCCGCGCGTGAAGAACTGCTCATGTGCTGCCGCGGCACGATCCAACGGTGGGCCCGCGTCCTCACCGACGATGCCGACGAGGCGGACGACGTGGCGCAGGAAGTGTTGATCCGGGTGGCGCTGCGCCTCGACCGCTACGCGGGGCGATCCAAGTTCACGACCTGGCTGTACCAGGTCACCCGCAACACGGCGTTGAGCCTGCGGCGCCGCCTGACCCGCCGGCTCAGGCTCATCGGGGGGATGACGGAACACATGCACGCTGATCCTGGCCCTGATCCCTCGGCCGAGGCGGAAGCATCGGAGCTGCGTCGCGTCGTGGATGATCTGTTCCGTGAGTTGCCGCTGCGTCAGCGGGAGGTCTTCTACCTGGTGGACATCGAAGGACACGACGCCGTGGACGTCGCGCCGCGTCTGGGGCTGCGGCCGGTGACGGTCCGCGCCCATCTGTTCCGGGCGCGCCGGGCCCTGCGCGGCAAGATCCTGGAGCGGCATCCCGAGATCGCCGAGGAGTTTCGCCCATGACCTGCGAGTTCACCCGCGAGCTGCTGCTGACCGCCGATCCAGCCGAGCTGGAGGGCTCCAGCGGGAGCCCGCTGGCCGATCACCTGCGGACCTGCCCCGCCTGTCGTGCCGCGGCCGAGCGGCTCCTCACGGCGCACCAGGCGTTGCGCGACGCGCTGGGAGCCGACCGGGCTTCGGCTGCCGCAACGGAGGCGGTGCAGATAGCCATCCAGTCGGCCGAGCGGCGTCGCAGGGCGGCGCGGCGGATCCGGCTGGGACTGCCGCTGGCAGCCGCCGCGGTCCTGGTCGGTCTGCTCGTGCTGCGCCGCACGCCGGAGCCCCTGTTGAGCCCGCCCGTCCGCGATGCCGGTGGCGTCCCGGCGCGCTTCGCAGTCAGCGCGCCGCCGGGCAGGAACGTGATGGTGCTGCAACAGCCCGATACATCCCACGTGATCGTCGTCTGGTTCTTTTGACAGGAGCGTCTGGCCATGCATTGGCGTACCCGAATGTTCGCGCCCCTCACCGTTGCCGCCATCGCGTGCGGTAGAGCACCGAGCCTTGACACCCGCACGTTCCACCTGAAGTACATCCGCGCGGAGCAGGCCAGGGACATCGTCATACCCTATATCTTCGCGGACCGGCCCGACGCGAAGGGGACATTGAGCTATTCCGCTTCGACTGCGACGATCACGGTGCGGGAGACGCGCGACAACCTCGACAAGATCGCGCGCGTCCTCGCCCAGTACGACGTGCCGGGTCCCATGGTTCGGCTCACATTTCACCGGATCCAGGCGGATGGCGCCGCGACCGCCGACCCGGCCATCGCCGATGTCGAGCCGACGCTACGGAAGCTCTTTCGGTTTCGTGGATATCGACTCGTGCAAGAGGGCATATTCAGCGTGACCGAAGGGGGAAACGTCACGCAACAACTCGGTACGGGTACGTACTCCGTCGCGGCGGGAATCCGCCGGGTGGCAGGAGTGGGCGACAGCGCGACCGTCGAGTTCGGGGTCCAGCTATCGGGCCGCGATGTACGGTTCGAGACCCAGGTGGCGCTGCCCG
Source organism: Gemmatimonadales bacterium (assembly GCA_035456525.1). GTDB lineage: Bacteria > Gemmatimonadota > Gemmatimonadetes > Gemmatimonadales > GWC2-71-9 > DASTHG01. The sequence continues at coordinate 120 of DATICZ010000222.1, read as the reverse complement.
CCGGAAAGACCGCCGTGCTGGGAAACGTGGGCGAGAGCCCGAAGGGTACGCTGATTCTCACGGTAAAGCCGGAGCTGATCAGCGCCTCGCCCTGAAGAACTCCTCGAGCAGTGCCCCGCA
>DATICZ010000221.1:0-5198 GCA_035456525.1 Gemmatimonadales bacterium | reverse complement strand
AAGGCGGCGATGGACGCCGCGGGGATGTACGGCGGGCCGGTGCGCGACCCGCTGGCGCCGCTCTCGGCCGCCGATCGGGAGCGCATCGGGCAACTGCTGGCCGCGTGACGCGGTCCGCCGCGCTGTTGGGCGAGCTCGCCGTCGCACGCCTCGTCGGGTCCACCGGACACGGCCGCGTGCGGGAGCTGTTGCGGCGCGAGCTCGAGGGGCGCGGCTTCGTGGTGCTGGATCACCGCTTCGCGGCGGCCGCGCCGTTTCCGCTGCGTGGGCCGGCGGGGGCCGAAGGCGTCACCCTGATCGCCGTGCGCCCCCGCGCCCGCGTCACCACCTGGCTCGCGGCCCACTACGACGCCAAGGGCCAGCCCCTGTCCATGGCGCTGCGCCTGGTCTGGGTCGCGGCGACGGCGCTGGCGATTGCGGGGACGGCGGGCGCCCTCGTCTTCGGCGGGCCCTGGCTTCCGTGGTCGCTCGCGGCGCTCGCGTTCCTCGCGGGGTTTCTCGTACTGAACCGGGCGACCGACGGCTCGCCCGGCGCGGTGGACAACGCGACCGGCGTCCTCACCGTGCTCGCGATCCTCGATGCGCTGCCGGCCGACGCGAGCGTCGGCGCGCTGCTGCTCGACGCCGAGGAGCTGGGGTTGGTGGGCGCCCGCGCGCTGGTGCGCGAGCGAGCCCACCTGTTGCGTGGGACGACCGTGATCAACTTCGACGGCATCGACGATCGCGGCTCGCCGATCGCGTTCGTGCACCGGCCGGGTCCGTCGGTCGCGACCCTGGCCGCGGCCCTCGGCGCCCGATCCTGGCGCCGGCTGCCGGTGGTGGTGGACGGGATCGCCCTGGCCGAGGCGGCATCCCAGTGCGTGACCATCATGAAGGGGAACTGGGGCACGACGCGCGTAGTGCACACGTCCCGGGACACCCCCGACCGCCTCACGCTGGACGGCGTGCACGCCGTAGCCCGGGTGGTTGCGACCGTCCTGAGCACTGCGTCCTGACGACCGCTGTGCGCCTGCGCGTCCGAGCGTCTCTCTGGCCAACTGTCCACTGTCCGCGTAGTTTCTGTCAGAGGATACTCGCCCCGCTCGTCGGGGCTTTTTTTCTGAGGGGAGACGGCGTGTTCGGACCGAAGGTGCAGTGCGTCGTGGTGGTCGGGGCCCAGTGGGGCGACGAAGGGAAGGGGAAGCTCGTCGACGTCCTCGCCGAGCGCGCCGACCTCGTGGTCCGCTACCAGGGCGGAGCGAACGCCGGGCACACCGTGCACATCGCCGCGGGCGAGTTCGTGCTGCACCAGATCCCCTCGGGCATCCTGCAGGGCGCCGTGTGCCTGATCGGCAACGGTGTGGTACTCGATCCCGAGACGCTGTTCACCGAGATGGACGCGCTGACCTCGCGGGGGGTCAAGCTCGAGCACAAGCTGTTCGTGTCGGACCGGGCGCATCTCACTCTGCCCTATCACAAGCTGCTGGACCGGGCGCGCGAGCGCCGCGAGCAGATCGGCACGACGGGGCGGGGCATCGGTCCCACCTACGAGGACAAGTACGGCCGCCGGGGAGTGCGCGTGGGTGACCTGCGCAGCCTGGCGCGGGCGCAGGAGCACGTGGCGGCGCGCGTCGCGGCGGCCAACGAGATGCTGGGTCTGCTGGGCGGCAGCGAGCGCGCGGATCCGGCCGCCCACCGGGCCCTGCTCGAGCAGCTGGCGCCACGGCTCCTGCCGCTCGCCGTGGACGCGGGACGAGTCGTGCACGACACCCTGCAGCGCGGCGAGGCGGTGCTGCTGGAAGGCGCCCAGGGCGCGCTGCTCGACGTCGATCACGGGACGTACCCGTACGTCACCTCGTCGAACACCACGGCCGGCGGCGCCGCGGTGGGAGCGGGCATCGGCCCGACGGCGATCGACGCCGTGCTGGGGGTGGTCAAGGCGTACACGACGCGGGTTGGCAACGGCCCGCTCCCCACCGAGGCCGAGCCGTCGCAGGCGGAGCACATCCGACAGCTGGGCGGCGAGTTCGGGGCTACGACTGGACGGCCGCGCCGCTGCGGCTGGTTCGACGCGGTGGTGGTCCGCTACGCTGTGCGGGTGAATGGGCTGACCGGCCTCGCGGTCACCAAGCTCGACGTGCTCGACAGCTTCGCCGAGATCCCCGTGGCCACGGCCTACCTGCTGGACGGGGAGACGGTGGACGGCATGCCTGCCGATCTCGAGCGGATGGACCGCGTGCAGCCCGTGTACGAGACGCTCGCCGGCTGGCAGAAACCGATCGGCGGCGTGCGCCGCCTCGCCGACCTGCCCGCGGCGGCGCGCGCCTACCTCGACAGGCTCCAGGATCTGTCCCACGCGCCGATCCGGTACGTGAGCGTCGGCTCGCACCGCGATCAGATCATCGAGGTCTCGTGAAGCGACTCGCCGCCCGGCTCGCCATCGGCCTGGTGGTGCTGGTCGCGCTGGTGCCGGTCGGGTTTCGGATCTGGGTCGGCGCCGCGGCGCCGCCGCTCGACGGGCGCGAGGCCGTGCCCGGACTCGGCGACTCCGTCGTGGTCCTGTGGGACTCGCTCGCGGTGCCGCACATCGTCGCCCGCAGCGACTCCGATGCCGTTGCCGCCCTGGGCTACCTGCATGCCCGCGACCGGATGTGGCAGTTGGATCTGCTGCGCCATGCGGCCGAGGGCCGATTGTCCGAGCTGTTCGGCGCCCGAACGCTGCGCCCCGACCGGGCCATCCGGGCGCGGGAGCTGTCGCGGCTCGCCCGGGAGCGGTGGGCGGTTGCCGGCGATACGGCACGCCGCATCGCCGCCGCCTATGCGCGCGGGGTCAATGCCTGGCTTGCCACGGGCCACCGGCCACCCGAGCTGCGCCTCCTGGGCCACACGCCCGAGCCATGGAGCCCGGTGAACTCCGTCGAAATCGGCCTGGTCGAGGCGTGGGACCTGCATTCCGACAATGGCGAAATCGCCCACGCGCGTGCGCTCGCGACCCTCGGCGCCGCCCGGGCGGCGGACCTGTTCGTGGGCTATCCGGACTCCGCGCCGGTCATCGTCGAGGCCACGGCGGGAACCGCCCTCTCCCCGGCGGCGGGGCGCTGGTCCTCCGGAGAGCCGCGGGCCACGGCATCGAATTCATGGGCCATCGGTGCGGCGCACACCCGCTCGGGCAAGCCGATTCTCGGGAACGATCCCCACCTGCCGCTCAGCGCGCCGTCCATCTGGTACCTGGCCGGCATACACGCCCCGGGCTACGAGGTCGTGGGGGTCACCATACCAGGGCTCCCGGTAGTGGTGCTGGGGCACACGGCGCATCACGGCTGGGGCTTCACCAACGGCATGATCGACGACGTGGACTACGTCGAGGAACGGATCACGCCGGATACGGCCCGGTACCTCACGCCGTCCGGCTGGGCGGACGTCGAGGTGGTGGTGGAGACGCTGCGTGTGAAGGGCGAGGACCCGGTCGTGTATCGCCGGAGGCGGACGGCCGACGGCCCGCTCGTGGACGTGGGCTGGCAGCCCGATTCCACGACGGCGTTCGCCCTGCGATGGACCGCGCAGACTCCGTCCGACGAGCTGACGGCCCTGATCGGGATGGCGCGGGCGCGCAGCGTCGCCGAGTTCGAGGCGGCGCTGGGGCAGTTCCGCGTGCCGGAGCAGAACGTGGTGTACGCCGACGGCGACGGGACCATCGCCTACTTTCTCGCCGGCCGCGTACCCGTGCGCGACTCCGGCGGGGGAGACGGCACCCGTCCCGCGCCCGGGTGGACCGGGGCGGGGAGATGGACGCGCGACCTTTCGCCGGCCGAGCTGCCGCGCGCGGTGAACCCGGCGAGCGGGTTCGTGGTGACCGCCAACAACCGGGTCGTCGGCGATGCCTTCCCGATCCCGATCCGTGCCGACTACGACCTGCCGGAGCGGGCGGAGCGGATCTGGGAGATGGTGCGACGCGACAGCGGCGCCACCGCGGCGGCCGTGGCGCGCGAGCAGGTCGATGTGGTCAACGTGTTTCTGCGTCGCGTCACGCCGATCGCGGCCGACGCGCTCGCGGCCGCCTGCACGCCGCCCGTTCGTGACCCGCTGCTCCGGGCGTGCGGCGAGGCCGGGACGCGAGGGCGCGAGCTTGCCGAGCGGCTGCGCCGCTGGGACGGCGCCATGGCGGCCGACCGCATCGAGCCGACGCTGGTCTGGTCGTGGTACCGCGCGCTGCAGGCGCTCACCTACGACGACGAGTCGCCTGGATTCCGTCCCCACGCGGCACTGCACCGCTGGCTGCTGGCCGGGTCGAGCCCCTGGTTCGACGACGTGCGGACGCCCGAGCACGAGGATCTGGCGGCGCTCGCGCGACGCGCGATGGTGGGCGTTCTGGCACGTGGCGACCCTCGGCCCTGGGGTGAGATCCACACGCTCACCGAGGAGCACCCACTGGGCGAGGTGCCGGTGCTCGGCCGGCTCGCCGGGTTCAACGTGGGACCACTGCACCTGGGTGGCGGGAACAACACCGTCGCCGTGTGCCCGTCCCCCGAGTACCAGCCGCCGTTCACGTGCACGGAGGGCCCGTCGATGCGTCACGTCGTCGATTTCGGGGACGTGGACGGCGTCGGCGGCTTCATCCTCCCCGCGGGCCAATCGGGCAACCCGCGATCACCGCACTACCGCGACCAGACCGGGCGCTGGATGCGGGGCGAACTGTGGATTGTGCCCGTGGACGTGCGGCGGGTGCGCGCGACGGATACGCTGCGGCTGGTGCCCTGAGAGCTATCGGCTATCGGCTGTCAGCTATCAGCTGTCAAATGCTGCAGCCATGATAGCCGATAGCTGATAGCCGATAGCCGATCGCCAAAAAAACAACGCCCCCCGGAGTCACCCCCGGGGGGCCCGCCGATCGCCCGATCGGGCGCCCGTGTCCGACGCGAACGTACCGGCTTGGCCCAGACGATTCGCAAGCGGGGTGCCATTCCCTGGGTCGTCGTAAGCAACTGTAAATCAATGACATACAAAATGTCGCTGGACGCGTCAGTGCCGCGTTTTCCGCGCCACGCCGCAGGTTGCGACGCGTGTGGCGCCGACTCTCGGTCGCGCCTAGCGTTGATGCCCACCATGACCCAGACGATTCTCATCGCGCCCGCGGGCTTCAAGGGGACGCTGCGTCCCCGCGAGGTGTCCGAGGCGTTGGCGCTGGGAGCGCGCCAGGCGCTGCCGCACGCCGTGGTGCT
>DATICZ010000220.1:0-5901 GCA_035456525.1 Gemmatimonadales bacterium | reverse complement strand
AACGCGCTGTACCGCAATCTCGGGGGCTGGCGCTTCGAGGACATCACGGCCCGCGCGGGGAGCGGCATCGCGGCGTCGGCCCGCTACTCCACCGGGTGCACGCTGACGGACGTGGATGGCGACGGTGATCTCGACCTGATCCTGGTCGCCCTCGGCGGGCCGAATACCCTGTTCCTGAACGACGGCGCCGGGCACTTCACCGATCAGGGAGACCAGGCCGGCCTGGCCTCGTCGGCGGGGAGCACCACGATCGCGGCGGGTGACGTGGACGGCGACGGAGACCTGGACCTCTACGTCGCCAACTACAAGAGCTACACGACGCTCGACCGCATGTCGCCGCAGCAGCGCTCCTTCGACCAGCTGGCGCGGCAGCTGGGACCCACCAGGTTCGAAATCCGGGAGCCGTTCCGCACCGACTACAAATTGGTCGAGCGCGCCGACCTGGGCGGGGTCAGCATCGTGCAGCGCGCCGACCCCGACGCGTTCTATCGGAACGAAGGCGGCGGCCGCTTCGTCCGGGAGCCGATCGCTCACAATCCCCGTTTCGTGGACGAGCACGGCCAACCGCTGGCGGAGGAGCGGGAGGACTTCGGCCTCGCGGCCATGTTCGCGGATCTGAACGGCGACGGCGCGCCCGACCTGTACGTGGCCAACGACTTCGAGGACCCTGATCAGCTGTGGCTCAACGACGGTCGCGGCAACTTCCGGCTGGCGCCGTGGTACGCCGTGCGTTCCACCAGCAACTCCGGCATGGCGGTGGATGTGACGGACGTGAACCGGGACGGCCACCCCGACCTGTTCGAAGCGGACATGCTGAGCCAGGACACGCGCCGGCTCAAGACCCAGATCCCCACGCACACCGCCCTGCCCAAGCGACCCGGAGAGGGCGAAGACCGCCCCCAGATGCAGCGCAACACGCTGCAGCTGAACCGGGGCGACGCGACATTCGAGGAAGTCGCGCGGTTCGCCGGCGTGGGGGCCTCCGGGTGGTCCTGGTCCACGCTGTTCCTCGACGTAGACCTCGACGGGTGGGAAGACATCCTCGTCGGCACCGGGCACCTGTGGGACGTCATGGATGGCGACACCCAGTACCGGCTGCGCAACCGGCTCAACGAGATCGACTGGCATCGCATGCTGTTCGAGTTCCCGCCGCTGCCGCTGCCGAACGTGGCGTTCCGCAACCGCGGCGACCTCACTTTCGAGGACGTGAGCCGAGCCTGGCGCTTCGACCTGGGACCGGACGTGTCGCACGCGATGGCGCTCGCCGATCTGGACGGCGACGGCGACCTGGACGTCGTCATCAACCGGCTCGGGAAACCGGCGGCCGTGCTCCGCAACGACGCCACCGCGCCCCGGATCGCGATCCGGCTCCACGGCACGGCGCCGAACAGCGCCGGCATCGGCGCCCGGGTGCGGGTACAGGGCGGTGCGGTACCACTGCAGGAGCGCGAGGTCGTCGCTGGCGGGCACTACCTCGCCGGGTCCGACGCGGAGCTCAGCTTCGCGACGGGCGCGGCGCAGCAGGTCACGATCGAAGTGGACTGGCGCGACGGACGCCGGAGCGTAATCAAAGACGCCCCACCCAACCGCCTGTACGAGGTGGAGGAACCGCCGGCCGTGACGCCGACCCTTCCCTCTTCCCCCGTCCCCCTTCCCCTTTTCTCGGACGTGTCCGACCAGCTCGGCGGCCACACCCACGTCGAGCCCTACTTCGACGACTACGTCCGCCAGATCACGCTGCCGAACGCGTTCAGCCAGCTCGGGCCCGGAGTCGCCTGGGACGACTTGAACGGGGACGGTCACGAGGACCTGATCGTCGGCACCGGCAGGAGCGCCCCGCCCGCCTGGTTCCGCAACGACGGCCGGCGCTTGCGGCCCGCCGCTGCGCGCTTTCCTGCGGCGCCGGGAGACCTGACCGCCATCCTGGGCTGGACCGACGGCCGCGGCGTGCGTACGGTGCTCGCCGGACTCTCGACCTACGAGGCATTGCCCAACGACGCCCTCGCTGCCTCCGGCGTGGTCGCCTATGCTCCCGCCACCGGGGCGGTGACACCGCTCATCCCCGGCGACAGCGCGAGCGTGGGTCCGCTGGCCACGGCCGACGTCGACGGGGACGGCGACCTCGAGGTGTTCGCCGGCGCGCGGATCATCCCGGGCCGGTATCCGCTGTCGCCTTCGTCGCGGTTGTTCCGCAACGACGGCGGGCGCCTGGTCCCCGACTCCGCAACGAATGTGTCGTTCGCCGGCATGGGGATGGTCTCCGCCGCCCTGTTCAGTGACATCGATGGCAACGGCCGGCCGGACCTGCTCGTGGCCCTCGAGTGGGGGACGATCCGCATCTTTTTGAACCAGCAAGGCCGGTTGCTCCCCAGCCCCGACCTGCCCGGCCTCGCGGGCCTGTACAGCCGGTGGAACGGCCTCGCGACGGGCGACCTGGACGGCGACGGCCGGCTCGACATCGTGGCCACCAGCTGGGGCCGCAACACCGACTTCCACGCGAGCCCGGCCGATCCGCTGTATCTGTATTCCGGCTACTTCGTCGAGCAGGGCCGTCCCGGCGTACTGCTCGCGCAGCAGGATCCGCGGATCGGCGGCATCGCGCCCCTCACCACGTTCGCGCGGCTCAGCCTGGCGCTTCCGAGCGCGGCGCAGCGGCTCCGGACTTTCGGAGCGTTCGCCGATGCCGACGTCAACACGGTCCTCGGCTCCCTCGCCCAGGGCGCGGCCCGCCTCGGCGCCACGACCATGGACCACATGCTCTTCCTCAACCGGGGAGACCGGTTCGAGGCGCGTCCGCTGCCCACCGAGGCGCAGTGCGCCCCCGCCTTCTATGCGGGGATCGCGGATTTCGACGGCGACGGAAACGAGGACCTGTTCCTGAGCCAGAACTTCTTCCCGACCGAGATCGCCACGCCGCGCTACGACGCGGGCCGGAGCCTGCTGCTCACGGGAGACGGCGCCGGTGGACTGAACCCCGTTCCTGGGCAGCGCTCCGGCCTCGAGGTGTACGGTGAGCAGCGCGGGGCGGCATATGCCGACTACGACGGCGATGGCCGGCTCGACCTCGCCGTCAGCCAGAACGGCGCCAAGACGCGCCTGTTCCACAACATCGGCGCCGTCCCCGGCCTGCGTGTGAGGTTGGTCGGGCCACTTGCGAACCCGACAGCCATCGGTGCCCGGATACGGCTGCGCTATGGAGAGAAGGAAGGTCCGGTACGGGAAATCCAGGCCGGATCGGGGTACTGGTCGCAGAACGGCGCGGTGCAGGTCCTGGGACGTAGCGGTGACCCCACGGCGTTGTGGGTCCGGTGGCCCGGCGGGCGCGAGCAGGTCGTCCCGCTGTCACCCCGCCAGTCTGCGATCACCGTCCGGGGCCCCTGAGGGCCCGGTTGCCCGTGTTCCCTTCACTGGAGCTCTCGATGCGCGTCCTCTGGCTCCCACTGATCCTGTTCCCCGCGTCGGCTGCCGCGCAATCCGGCCAGGACATCGCCCGTGCAACCGACCGGATCAGTCCCCGCATGATCGAGATCCGGCATGACATCCACCGCAATCCGGAGATGGGGAACCGGGAGACGCGCACCGCGGAGGTGGTGGCGCGGGAGCTCACGCGTCTCGGCCTCGAGGTGCGGACCGGAGTGGCGCACACCGGCGTCGTGGGCATCCTCCGGGGCGGACGTCCCGGGCCGGTGGTCGCGATCCGCGCGGACATGGACGGCCTGCCGGTCACCGAGCAAACCGATCTCCCGTTCAAGTCGATCGCCCGCGCTCAATACCTTGGCCGTGAGACCGGCGTGTCCCACGCCTGCGGCCACGACACCCATGTCGCCGCGCAATTGGGCGTTGCCACCATCCTGGCGGGGATGAAGGACCGGCTCAGCGGGACCGTGGTGTTCATTTTCCAGCCGGCGGAGGAGGGGGTTCCCCCGGGTGAGAGCGGCGGGGCCAGGCAGATGGTCGCCGAAGGGGTCCTCACCAACCCGCGGGTGGACGTGATCCTGGCGTTTCACGCAAACGGCGACCCGCCGGATGAAGAAGGCGACGATGAACTGCTGGGACGCGTGAGCTACACGGCGGGGCCGTTTGCCGCCAGTTCCACGCGCTGGACGGCCAACGTCATCGGTCGCCAGTCCCATGGGGCCGCTCCCCATCTCGGCGTGGACGCCGCCGTCACCGCGTCCCAAATCGTGCTGGCATTGCAGACCATCCGCTCGCGCACCCTCCCGCCCCTGACCCCCAGCGTGGTCACCGTGGGGGTCATGCGTGGGGGCGACCGCCACAACATCGTACCGGGCGAAATGCACCTCGAAGGCACCATTCGCACGTTCGACATGACGGTACTCGACACCATCGAGAGCCGGATGCGCGCGATATTCGAGGGGCTGACCAAGGCGGCTGGAGCGACCTTCACGCTCGAGCTGGATCGCTCGCACCCGGTGACGGTCAACGACACCGCGCTCGCCCGCCGCCTCGCCCCGGTGCTGGCGCGAGTAGTCGGTGCCGGGAATGTGCGCGAGGTTCCGCCGCAGATGGGGGCGGAAGACTTCTCCTATTTCGCCCGCGAGGTACCCGGGTTCTACATCTCGGTGGGCGCCGTGCCCCCGGGCAAGGTCTCCGGCGGCCACCACACGCCCACGTTCTTCGCCGATGACGGTACCGTGCCGGTCGCCATGCGGGTGATGACGACGCTGGTGCTCGAGGCGCTGGCCGCGGGCCCCGACCAGCCGCGCCGCCGATGAGCATGGCGACCGGCACTCATCAGCGTCCGCCGAGGCGTCCAGCGTGAACACAAAAGGAGCTGCCATGAGATTCCTGGGACTTACCATGTCCGTCTTGGCCCTCGCCGCCCGCACTCCCGCGGCTCAGCAGGCTGGACGTGCCGGCACCGGGCAGGCGATCGATCCCGCGCGCCTGGCGCAGCACGTCCGCGTGCTCGCCTCCAATGAGTTCCTGGGACGCGGGCCCGCCACGCCCGGCGAGGAGAAGGCGGTCACCTACATCGTCGAACAGCTCCGCGCCGCCAGAGTGCAGCCGGGCGGTCCGAACGGCAGCTGGTATCAGGATGTGCCCCTCAACCAGTACGACATCGTCGGCTCCCCGGAGCTGCGCCTCACCGTGGGCGGCCGGCAACAGCCCCTCACGCAGGGCGAGCAGATCGCCGTGCGCGCCAGCATGCGCAACGTGGACCGCGTCGCCATCGAGAACGCCCCGCTGGTCTTCCTCGGCTACGGCGTGCGGGCGCCGGAGCGCAACTGGGACGACTTCAAGGGACAGGACCTGCGAGGCAAGGTCGGCATCGTGCTGGTGAACGACCCCGACTTCGAGACCGGGCAGGGCGATTTCGGCGGCAAGGCGATGACCTACTATGGCCGCTGGACGTACAAGTACGAGGAGGCGGCGCGCCAGGGGCTGGCGGGGATGCTCGTGGTGCACGAGACCGCTCCCGCCTCCTATGGCTGGCCGACGGTGAAGAATTCCAACACCAACACGATGTTCGACATCGTGCGCTCCGACCCGGCCGAGGTGCACCCGCTGCTCGAAGGGTGGATGCAACGCGACGTGGCCGTCGAGCTGCTCCGGGCCGCCGGCCAGGATTTCGACGCCCTGAAGCGCCTGGCGCAGACGCGCGACTTCCGACCGGTGCCGCTCGGCGACGCCACCTTCTCGGCGACCTTCGCCGTGCGGCGCGCCACGATCCGCTCGCGCAACGTGCTCGGCCGCCTCCCCGGTCGCACCCACGCCGACGAGACGATCCTCTACGGGGCCCACTGGGATCACCTCGGCGTCGGCGCGCCCGACGCGCGCGGCGACAGCATCTACAACGGGGCTGTGGACAACGCGACGGGCGTCGCGGCACTGCTCGAGCTGGCGCGCGTGTTTGCGGCGGGCCCCCGTCCCGACCGC
>DATICZ010000219.1:0-22556 GCA_035456525.1 Gemmatimonadales bacterium | reverse complement strand
GGCGCCGACGACGAGGCGGCGGTGCTGTCGTTCGAGGACCATACCGAGAAGCGGCGGCTCCAGGATCAGTTGATACAGTCTGAGAAGATGTCGGCGATCGGTCAACTGATCGCCGGCATCGCCCACGACCTGAACAACCCGCTCGCCTCGGTCGTCGGGTTCGCCGACTTCCTGGCCGAGTCGGGGGACGTCCCCCCGGCGCTGGCCGAGCCGCTGCGTGTGATCCGCCAGGAGGCCGAGCGCGCGGCGACGATCGTGAAGAACCTGCTGTCGTTCGCGCGCCGCCAGGAAGGGGAGCGGCTGCCGCAGTCGCTGCAGCCGCTCCTCGAGTCGGTGCTGGCGCTCCTGAAGAACCAGATGATGGCGCTCAAGGTCGAGACGACGCTCACAGTCGAGCCCGGGATTCCCGACATCGAGATGAACCCGAATCAGATCACGCAGGTGTTCGTCAACCTGCTGAACAACGCGGCGCAGGCCATCGCGAGCACGGGCAAGGCCGGCCACATCACGGTGACGGCCAAGCGCTGGCTCGACGGCGTCGCGGTCAGCATCGCCGACGACGGCCCCGGGATCCCCGAGGAGCTGTTGCCCCGGGTGTTCGAGCCGTTTTTCACGACCAAGACCGAGGGCGAAGGAACGGGGCTCGGGCTCTCGATCTGCCAGGGCATCGTGAAGGAGCACGGCGGACGGATCACGCTCGAATCGAGCCCGGGAGCCGGGGCTACGTTCACGGTCGAGCTGCTGGGCGGGAGCCGGCCGCCGCGCCCCTCCCAGCCCGTCGCCCCGGTCGCCTCGGCCGGCGCCCTCCGGGTGCTCGTGGTGGACGACGAGCCGCACATCCTGCACTACATGCGGGCGACGCTCGAGAGCTGGGGGCACACGGTCGAAGTGGCGAGCGACGGGACGGAGGCCGTGGAGCGGGCGCTGGTGACGCCGTTCGACGTCATCATCTGCGACCTGCGCATGCCGCGCCTCGGCGGGCGCGAGATGTACCACAACCTGGAGCGCGCGCACCCGGACATCGCCCGGAAGGTCATCTTCGCGACGGGCGACACCGTCCGCGGCGACACGCTGCAGTTCCTCGAGACCCTGGGCCGCCCCTTTCTCCACAAGCCGTTCACCCTGGCCGAGCTCCGCACGGTCCTGGGCAGCGTCGCCGCCGAGGCCAAGCCGTAAACCGTGCGCGTCCTGCACGTGGACGCGGGTCGGGAATGGCGCGGCGGGCAGAATCAGGTACGGCTGCTGACGCGCGAGCTGTCGCGGGACCTCACGCTCGATATCCGCCTCGTCACGAAGCGGGACGGAGTATTGGCCGCCCGCGCCGCCGCGGCGGGCGTCCGTGTCCATGGGGTTCGATGGGGGATGGGCCTCGACCCACGCGCCTGGTGGAAGCTCCGCGCCGAGATCCGCCGCTTCCACCCCGACATCGTGCACGCTCACGACAGCCACTCGTTGGCGCTGGTGCGCGCGCCGGTCGTGATCGGCCACCGCCGTGTGGATTTCCACGTCCGCCCCCGCAGCGCCTGGTTTCGCACGACCGCCGTCATCGCCGTGTCGGCAGCGGTCAAACGGGTGCTGACGGCCGACGGCGTCCCGCCCGACCGCATCACCGTCATCCCCGACGGGATCGACCCCGACGAGGTTCGCGCCGCGGCCGGCCATCCACTCGGAATCCGCGCCCGCCTCGGCCTTCCGCCGTCCACACCGCTCGCCGCGAACGTCGCCGCCCTCGTGGACCACAAGGATCACGTCACGCTGGTCCGCGCGGCGGCCCACGCGCGCGCCGCGCGACCCGACCTCCATTGGGTCATCGCGGGCGAGGGTGACCTGCGTCACGCCGTGGAGCGGGAAATCGCGGCCCACGGCCTCGGCGACTGTGTCCATCTCGTGGGGTATATCCCCGAAGCCGACGCCCTGATTCGTGAGGCCGACGTGTTCGTGATGTCCTCCAAGGAAGAAGGAATGGGAAGCGTGATCCTCCATGCCCTGGCGCTCGAGAAGCCGGTCGTGGCCACCGCCGCCGGCGGCATTCCCGAAGTGTTGCCCGCCGAGTGCCTGGTCCCCGTCCGCGATGCAGCCTCCCTGGGAGAGAGGGTCGTCGCCGTGCTCACTCGTCCCCCGTCCCCCGTCCCTCTTCCCCCGAAGTTCACGTCTAAGTCGATGGTGGAAGCGACGTTGGCCCTGTACCGCTCGCTCGTCTAGATTGCAGGCACCATGATCTACGTGTGTGTGCCGGTGCGCGACGAGGCGAAGACCGCCGGGCTCGTCCTCTGGAAAGTCCGTCAAGTCTTCACCGCCTTCCAGCGCGAGTACCAGCTGCTCGTGTGCGAGGACGCCTCGACGGACGGCACGGGAGAAGTCCTGGCCCGCTATACCGGCGTGTTGCCGCTCACGGTCGTGACGCATCGCGAGCGGCAGGGGTACGCCCGGAGCGTGGAAGCACTGCTGCGGCTCGCGCTCGAGCGCACCGATCGTCCCAAGCGTGATTGCGCCATCGTGCTCCCCGCGGACTTCGTCTATTCACCCGAGGCGATGGAGGAGATGGTGAAGCGCGTGGAGTCGGGCGCCGATCTCGTCGCCGCCGAGCAGGTGGAGGCGGCGGGCGACGCGCCGCGCGCGCTGCGCTGGGTGCGACGCTGGACGCCCCGCCTGCTGCGCGTCCGTGGCGTCCGGGACAGCGTCTCGGGCTTCCTCGCGCTGCGGCTCATCACGCTGCGGCAGGCGTTGCGCCCGGAGGGCGGCCGGCCGGCACCGGCGCCGCTGCTCACCACGGACGGCTGGTGCGCCAACGCGGAGCTGCTGGCCCGCCTCATGCCCCACGCCCGGCGCGCCGAGACGATCGCGGTGACGGGCCGCTACGACCTGCGGCAGCGCCCGTCGCGCGTGCGTCCCTGGGCGACGTTGATGGCCGCCTGGCGCGCGCGACCCGTCATTCGCGCCGCCGGCAACGCGACGGTGGCCCTGCTGCTGCTCGCGGGACGCCTCGACTCCCAGGATACGACCACGGGCAGCGCGACGGCGACGGTGACGGCCGCGGCGGCGATCGCGACGCCCGCGCGCGAGTCGGTCGCCTTCCCCATCGGAGAGCGGCTGCGCTACTCGGCGAAGTACGGCCCCTTCTCCGTCGGCGAGGCGACGATGGAGGTGGCCGGCATCGACACGATCCGCGGCGTGGAGACCGTGCGGTTCCGCTTCCACATCAAGGGCGGCGCGCTGTGGTACCATCTCGACCAGCTGCTGGAGTCGTGGGTCGGGCGCGCCGACTTCCGGTCGCGGCGCTACATCAACGATTCCGAGGAGCGCGGCCGCAAGCGCCACAACCGCTACGAGATCTTCCCCGATTCCGGCTACTACCGGGAGGAGGGAGTGGACACGGTGAAGGCGACCGTTCCCGATCCCCTGGACGACGCGGCCTTCCTGTACTGGGTGCGGACCGTGCCGCTGGAGGTCGGGAAGCGCTACGAGTTCCAGCGCTACTTCCGCCCCGACCGCAACCCCGTGATCATCGTGGTGGAGAAGAAGGAGCGGATCAGCGTCGCCGGCCGGAAGTTCAACGCCATCGTCATCCGGCCGATCATCCCCAAGGGGCGCGGCATCTTCGCCGAGCAGGCGCAGGCGCACATGTGGCTCTCCGACGACGACCGGCGGCTCATGCTGGCGCTGCAATCCAATTTCTCGTTCGGCACGGTCACATTGAAGCTCAAGGAGTTCTCCGTCCCGGAGCATCCATGACCGAGTACCGCGAGGCGGACTTCAGCCGGTTGAAGACCGTCCCGATCGCGCAGCGCCGCAACAAGGTCGAGCCCACGCTGCTGGCGCACCCACCCGGCGCCGACACGAGCTTCTCCGCATTCTGGCATTCCCTTCCCGACATCCTGGCCGCCCGCGACCTCCGGGCCGTCGCGGACGACATCACGCGCGCGAGCGGCCGCCGGGCGGTGGTCGTGATGCTGGGCGGGCACGTGATCAAGGTCGGACTCGGGCCGCTGCTCGTGACTCTGCTCGAGCGCGGGGTGGTGACGCACGTCGCGATGAACGGGAGCGCCGCGATCCACGACTTCGAGCTCGCCGCCTACGGGGGCACGAGCGAGGACGTGGCCGCGGGCCTGGGCGACGGCACGTTCGGCATGGCGGAAGAAACCGGGCGCGACATGAATGCGGCGCTCGCGGCGGGCGCCGCCGAAGGATGGGGCGCCGGTGAGGCGCTGGCTCGCGCCCTGTGCCGCCGCACCGACGTGCCGGGGCGGGCCGCGTCCGTGCTCGTGGCCTGTGCTGAACGGCACGTCCCGGTGACGGTCCACGCGGCCCTCGGCGCGGAGATCATCCACCAGCATCCCACCGCGGACGGCGCCGTCATCGGCGCGACCAGTCACCGGGACTTCAAGCGGCTGGCGGGCAGTCTGCCGGACCTCCACGACGGCGGCGTGGTGCTGAACCTCGGCAGCGCCGTCGTGATGCCGGAGGTGTTCCTCAAGGCGCTGTCGGTCGCCCGCAACCTGAACGGCGGCCGGCCCACCGGGTTCACCGCGTGCGACTGCGACATGCAACGTCACTACCGCCCGCGGGTAAACGTCGTCGAGCGCCCCACGCAGGGGGCCGGCGGCGGGCGGGGGGTCCAGCTCACGGGGCATCACGAAATCCTGCTCCCCCTGCTCGTGTGGGGCGTGCTCGCCCGGCTGGATCAAACGCCGACGGGGTCACCGTCCAAAGGACGATGACCCCGGGAACGACCGGCCGCGCCGGGAGGATCAGGCGGTGTCGCGCTTGCCCTTGATGGTGTCGCGGACCTTGCTGGCCGTGGCGGGACTGACCACCCGCAGCACGAGGTAGAAGATGAAGCCGATCGCGGCCAGCCAGAGTACGGTCCCCACGATGCTCATCAGACCGCCCAGCAAGCCGAAGATGATCTTCAGGCCGATCCAGACGAGGATGGCGAAGATCGCGAAACCGAGAATGCTCCGGAACATGGCTCCTCCCGAGTTGCCCCGCAGGACGCCGCAGCCTACGCGCTGATGCCCGCGGGAGTTTCAAACGCCTCGCCCCACGTCGCCGTCGTCGGCGGCGGTGTCATCGGGGCCGCCTGCGCCCGCGCCGCCGCGCTGCGCGGGCTCCGGGTGACCCTCCTCGCGCCCGGCCCCGACCCGGCCGCCGCCTCCGCCGCTTCCGCCGGCATGCTCGCGGCCCAGATCGAGCCGACCGACGAGGACCTGCTCCCGCTCGCCGTACGGGCACGCGACCTCTACGAGGACCTCGCGGCCGCCCTGAAAGATACCACTGGAGCGGACCTTGGATTCCTGCACACCGGGATCGCGACCCTCGCCTTCGACGAGGAGCGCGCCGCAGCCCTGTACGAGCTGGTCGCCGAGCAGCGCCAGGCCGGGCTGCGGTGCGATTGGCTCGAGGCGGCCGAGCTGCAGGAGCGCTGGCCCGGCATCGCTCCCGCCGCCCGGGGTGCGCTGTTCGCACCGGAAGACGGGTGTCTCGACCCCGCCGTCTTGTGCGCCGCCCTGCTCGCCGATGCCCGCCGTCTGGGCGTCCAGGTGCTGCCGGAGACGGCCCGCCGCGTCGCCGTGGCGGCCGGACGGGTGACCGGCGTCGCCACGGACCGGGCCGCCGTTCCGGCGGAGCACGTGGTGATCGCGGCCGGGGCGTGGTCGGCACGGATCGAAGGGCTCCCCCATGCGCTCCCCGTGGAGCCGATTCGCGGCCAGATGGTCGCGACCGAATGGCCCACCGGACTCCCGCCCATCATTCTCTTCCACGGGCACGGCTACCTGCTGCCGCGCGGCGATGAAGCGCTCCTCGGCAGCACGATGGAATCCGCCGGGTTCGACGCGCGCACGACGGCGGAGGGAATTGCCGGGATCCGGAGCGCCGCCGAGCGGCTCTGTCCCGCGATCGGCGCGCTCCCCACGCGCCGCGCCTGGGCCGGGCTGCGGCCCGTCACCCCCGACGGCCGCCCGATCCTGGGGGCGGATCCCGAAGTGGCCGGGCTGTGGTACGCCACCGGTCACGGACGCAACGGCATCCTGCTTGCGGGAATCACCGGCGAGATCATCGGCGATCTCCTCGCCACGGGCCACAGCGACGCGGACATCGCCGCGCTTTCGGTCACCCGATTCGCCGCCGGGCACCCGACGACCCATGACCGATAACCGACGACCGCCTTCGATGTACGCCACCTGTGCCTTCTGCAACGCATCGCTCGATGGCGACGGTGGCCCGTCCGGGCTCGGCGTCGGCCGCCGCCTGGCGTTCGACGAATGGCGCGCACGGCTGTGGGTGATCTGCCCCAAGTGCGCCCGCTGGAATCTCACGCCGCTGGACGATCGCCTGGAGCGGATCGAGGCGCTGGCCCGGGTCGCCCACGACGGGCGGCTGCTCGCCAGCACCGAGCAGGTCGCGCTGCTGCGATGGGAGCGGTATGACCTGGTGCGCGTCGGCAAGCCGCCGCGCGTCGAGCTCGCGGGATGGCGCTACGGCGAGCGCCTCGCGGCCCGCGCGCGCGACCGCGCCAAGTTCGTCGTGCCGATGACGCTGGCGGCAGTCGGGCTGGGGGTCGCGGCGAACGTCGCGGTCGGCGGATCGTTCGGCTTCCTCATCTGGAACTTGGGCGACCTGGCCGACCGGGTGTACGTCGGAATGGTCGGGCGCCGCAGCGTGGTGCTCACGGAGCCGCCAGTGTGCGACCATTGCGGTGCGGCCCTCGAGCTGAAAGCGAAACACCTCCAGCACGCCCGCGTGGTCCCTGACGCGCACCACGACCTCGGTGTCCTGCTGAGCTGCCCGCACTGCCAGCGCGAAGCGTCGCTGCTCACAGGCACGGACGCCCTGGCGGCCCTGCGTCAGGGACTCGCCTACCTCAACGTGCGGCGCTCCAGCCGCCGCAAAGCCGGCGAGGCCGCGAGCGTGGTCGATCGGGTCGGTGGTCCCGACCGGCTGATCCTCGACGTGGCGCGCCGCGAGCTGACCCTCCGTTCGCTGCTTCCCGAGCGACAGCTCGCCCTCGAGATGGCCGTGGACGAGCGGGCGGAAATGGTCGAGCTCGAACGGCAGTGGCGTGAGGCGGAGGAGATCGCGGAGATCGCCGACGGCACGCTCAGCAGCGATGCGACGATCGAGGAGAAGCTCCGGCAACTCAAGCGCCGAGGCGATCAACCATCTGGTTGAAATCGCCTACCCCCGCCTCAGTCCCCCCACTATCTTCATGATTCTCCCGGTCGCCGGAGTCGTATGGCTGCACCGCTGATCCAGATAAATCCTCGCCCCTCCGCCACTGCCCACCCGGCGGCGCGCAAGCCGACATGGCTCAAGGTGAAAGCTCCGGGTGGAGCGACCTACCTGTCAGTCCAGCGCATGATGCGCGACCTGCGGCTGCACACCGTGTGTGAAGAGGCGCACTGCCCCAACATCGGCGAGTGCTGGGAGCACCGGGCGGCCACCTTCATGATCATGGGTGACGTCTGCACCCGGAATTGCGCCTACTGCGCGGTGGCGCACGGGACGCCGGCGCCGGTGGATCTGGAGGAGCCCGCACGGCTGGCCGCCGCGGTCGAGCAGATGGAGTTGCGACACGTCGTCATCACCAGCGTGGACCGCGACGATCTCGAGCACGGCGGCGCCGAGATCTTCGCGGCCTGCGTTGCGGAGATCGGCCGCCGTCTGCCGGACACGACGGTCGAGGTGCTGATTCCCGACTTCAAGGGGAGCGAAGCGGCGCTGCGGCTCGTGCTGGACGCCGCGCCCGACATCCTGAACCACAATCTCGAGACGATCGAGCGCCTGTACCGCATCGCCCGTCCGGGCGGCCGTTATCCGCGGGCCCTCGAGCTGTTGCGGCGCGCCAAGACCATGCGGCCCGACGGCCTCACCAAGTCTGGCCTGATGTGCGGCCTGGGAGAGGAATGGGACGAGCTGCTCGTGGCGATGCGGGATCTGCGCGCGCAGGACGTGGACATTCTTACGCTGGGCCAGTACCTCCGCCCCTCCGAAAGCCATCTGCCGATCGCGCGCTGGTACACGCCGGACGAGTTCGCGGAGCTCAGGCGGATCGGCCTCGCCATGGGCTTCCGACACGTCGAGTCGGGTCCCCTGGTGCGCTCGAGCTACCACGCCTGGGAGCAGGTGGCGGCGGTGACGACACCATGACCACCGCCACCGCCCAACCGCAGCAGCAGAGCCCGGCGGATGCGGCGCTGCAGCGCCGCATGCTGCGCGAGATGCTGCTCATCCGCCGCTTCGAGGAGAAGGCCGCCGAGGCCTACGCGCTCGGCAAGATCGGCGGCTTCTGCCACCTCTACATCGGACAGGAGGCGGTCGCCGTCGGGGTCTCGGCCGCGCTCACTCCGGCCGACTACGTCATCTCCTCCTACCGCGAGCACGGCCAGGCGCTGGTCCGCGGCATCTCCGCCCGCGCCGTGATGGCCGAGCTGTTCGGCAAAGCGACCGGGTGCTCGGGCGGCAAGGGCGACTCGATGCACCTGTTCGACGCCGAGAAGCGCTTCATGGGAGGCCACGGCATCGTGGGGGGCCACCTGCCGCTCGCCGCGGGCCTCGCCTTCGCCATCAAGTACCGCGGCGGCGACCAGGTGTGCGTCTGCTTCTTCGGCGAAGCGGCCGTGAACATCGGGGCGTTCCACGAGGCGGTCAACATGGCCTCGGTGTGGAAGCTGCCGGTGATTTTCCTGTGCGAGAACAACCGCTACGGCATGGGGACCGCGTTCGAGCGCGTGGCCGCGGTCACCGACGTCGTGGAGCACGCTTGCAGCTACGACATCGCCGGCGAGGTCGTGAACGGCATGGACGTGCTGGACGTCCATCAGGCCGCCCGGCGCGCCATCCAGCGCGCCCGCAAGGGTGGACACCCCACCCTGCTCGAGGTCCGCACCTACCGCTTCATGGGCCACTCGATGTCCGACCCGCTGCACGGTGTGTACCGGACCAAGGACGAAGTGGAAGAGCAGAAGCGCAAGGATCCGATCCACCAGCTCTCCCACCGGATGCTGCAGGCGGGGACCATCGACCAGGCCGGCATCGACGCGCTCGACGCCGAGGTGCACGCCGAGGTCGGGGATGCCGTCAAGTTCGCCGACGAGAGCCCGGACCCCGCGCCCGAAGAGCTGCTGCGCCACGTGGTCGTGGACTGACCCGATGCCCACCATCACGTACCGGGACGCCCTGAACCAGGCGCTGCGGGAGGAGATGCAGCGCGATCCCGCCGTCTTCCTCATGGGAGAGGAAGTCGGGCTCTACCAGGGCGCCTACAAGGTGAGCCGGGGCCTGCTCGAGGAGTTCGGGGCGCAACGCGTGGTGGACACGCCGATCGCCGAGCTCGGCTTCGCCGGGATCGGCGTCGGTGCGGCGATGGGCGGCCTGCGGCCCGTTATCGAGTTCATGACGTGGAACTTCGCGGTGCTGGCGCTGGACCAGATCGTGAATTCCGCCGCGAAGATGCTCTACATGTCGGGCGGCCAGCTCCCCATGCCGATCGTGTTCCGCGGTCCCAACGGGGCCGCGCTGCAGCTCGCTTCCCAGCACTCGCAGGCTTGGGAATCGTGGCTCGCGCACATCCCGGGGCTGAAGGTCGTCGCCCCCGCGACGCCCGCGGACGCGAAGGGCCTGCTCAAGTCCGCGATCCGTGACAACAACCCCGTGGTGGTGCTGGAGGGCGAAATGCTCTACAACACCAAGGGCGAGGTGCCCGAGGGCGAGCTGCTGGTGCCGATCGGCCAGGCGGACGTGAAGCGGGCTGGGAGCGACGTCACCGTGATCTGCCACTCCAAGACCGTCGCCCCGGCGTTGAAGGCGGCCGAGCAGCTCGCCGGCCAGGGCGTCTCCGCCGAGGTGGTGGATCTCCGCTCGCTGCGGCCGCTGGACGAATCCGCCATCCTCACCTCGGTCGCGAAGACGCACCGGGCGGTCGTCGCCGAGGAAGGGTGGCCGCACAGCGGCATCGGCGCGCAGGTGGCGGACGTGATCCAGCGTGACGCGTTCGACGAGCTCGATGCCCCGGTGCTGCGCGTCACGCAGGCGGACGCGCCGATGCCCTACAACAAGCAGCTCGAGCGCCTGGCCAAGCCGACGCCCGACAAGATCGTCGCGGCCGCCCGCCGGGTCCTCTACCTCGACTGACATGTCCACCAAGGTGGTGATGGAGGCGCTCTCGCCCACGATGGAGGAGGGCCGCCTGGTCAAATGGACCAAGGCGGTGGGCGATGCCGTGAAGGCCGGCGAGACGCTCGCCGAGGTGGAGACGGACAAGGCGGTGATGGAGCTCGTGGCCCGCGCCGACGGCCAGCTGCTGCAGCAGGCGGTCAAGGAAGGCGACACAGTGCCGGTGGGGGACGTGGTGGGGTACATCGGGGCGCCGGGCGAGACCGTCGCGGCATCGGGCGCCGCCGCACCAGCCGTCAGCGTTCAGCCGTCAGCCGTCAGCGCTCAGCCGGCGGCCGTCCGCCCTCAACCGGCAGCCGTCAGCCAACAGCCGTCAGCCGTCGCGACGGGCCCTGTCGCGGTCGCCGATGCCACACGGGTCAAGGCGTCTCCCCTCGCGAGGCGGATCGCCCGCGAAACCGGCGTCGATCTGAGACTGCTGCATGGTTCGGGGCCGGGCGGCCGGGTCGTACGCAAGGACCTGGAGGGCGCTGCAGCCGTACCCGTCCCTCGTCCCTCGTCCCCCGTCCCCGTAGCAGTCTCCGGCGCTGCGTACGAAGACGTCCCGCTGACTCAGATCCGGAAAACGATCGCGAAGCGGCTCGCGACGTCGCTCGGGCCGGTCCCCCACTTCTTCCTGACGAGCGAGGTGGACATGGAGCGGGCGGCCGAAGCGCGCGAGGCGCTCAACCGGCAGCTCGGCGACCAGGGCAAGGAGAAGATCAGCTTCAACGACATCATCCTCAAAGCCGTCGCCCTGGCCCTCACCCGGCACCGCGCCTGCAACGCCTGGTGGCAGGACGACCATATCCGCTTCTGGAACGAAGTCCATCTCGGGATGGCCGTGGCCGTGGAGGACGGCCTGATCACGCCGGTGCTGCGGGACGCCGACCGGCGGCCGCTGTCGGAGATCGGCGCCGTCGCCCGGGAGCTGGCCCAGCGCGCGCGCGAGCGCCGCCTCAAGCCCGAGGAGTACACCGGCTCCACTTTCTCGGTCTCGAACCTCGGCATGTTCGACATCGACCAGTTCACCGCCGTGATCAACCCGCCCGAGGCGGGGATCGTGGCCGTGGGGGCCATCGTGCCGAAGCCGGTCGTGGTGGACGGGGAGGTCACCGTGCGCCGCCGCGTGCGGCTCACCATGAGCTGCGACCACCGCGTCATCGACGGCGCGACGGGAGCCGCGTTCCTCAGGACGCTGAAGCAGATGCTGGAAAACCCGCTGGCGATGCTCTTGTGAGGGGAGATCCGTGGCCAATCAATTCGATGTGATCATCCTGGGGGGAGGCCCCGCGGGATACGTGTGCGCCATCCGCGCCGGGCAACTGGGGCTCGCCACGGCCGTCGTGGAGCGGGAGAAGCTCGGCGGCGTGTGCGTCAACATCGGCTGCATTCCCACGAAGGCCCTGCTGCACTCCGCCTACATCGCGCGGTTGCTCGGCGCAGCGGCGGAGTTCGGAGTGGAAACCGGCAGCGTGAAAACCGACTACGGCGTCGCGATGAAGCGCAGCCGCAAGGTCGCCGACCAGAACTCCCGCGGCGTGGACTTCCTGATGAAGAAGCACAAGATCGCCGTCTTCAAGGGGACGGGCACGCTGCAGCCCGGTCGCCGGGTCAAGGTCGGCAGCGACGTGCTGGAGGCGAAGAAGGCCGTGGTGATCGCCACTGGATCGCGCGTGAAGGGCATCCCGCAGATCGGCCTCGAGCTCAACAAGACGACCGTGATCTCCTCCGACGAAGCGCTGGTGCTCGAGAAGGCGCCCGCATCCCTGGCCGTCATCGGCGCAGGAGCGGTGGGCATGGAGCTCACCGACATCTTCAACGCCTTCGGCGTCCCCGTGACGCTGATCGAGGCGCTGCCGCGCATCCTCCCGCTCGAGGACGCGGACGCGTCGGCCGAGTTGGCGAAGGTCTACCGCAAGCGCGGGATCACGGTGCTCGCCGGCGCGAACGTCACCAAAGCGATGGTCGGCAAGGACAAGGTGACGTTGGACGTCGAAGCCGGCGGGTCGAAACAGCAGGTGGAGGCGGCCGCCGTCCTCATGGCCGCCGGACGGGCGGTAAACACCGAGAATATCGGCCTGAAGGAATGCGGCATTCAGCTGACCGACCGTGGGTTCATCAAGGTGGACAAGAACCTCCAGACGAGCGCGGCCGGCTACTATGCCATCGGCGACGTCGCCGGGCCGCCGATGCTGGCCCACAAGGGCAGCCGCGAGGGCGTGGTGGTGGCCGAGCTGATCGCCGGGCAGAAGCCGCACGCCATCAAGTACGACAACGTGCCGAGCGTGACGTACTGCCACCCCGAGGTGGCGAGCATCGGGCTCACCGAGGACCAGTGCAAGGAGAAGCATCTCGATTACGTCGCGGGCAAGTTCCCCTTCTCCGCCAGCGGGCGGGCGCGCGGCACCGGCGAAACCGAGGGATTCGTGAAGATCCTGCGCGACAAGCAGTACGGCGAGATCCTGGGGGCGCACATCGTGGGCAGTCACGCCTCCGAGCTGATCCACGAGCTGGCCGTGGCGCGGGAGAACGAGTACACCGTCGAGGAGGTCGAGCTGGCGATCCATGCGCACCCGACGATGTCGGAAGCCGTGGCCGAAGCCGCGCTCGATTCGCTCGGCCGGGTGCTGAACATCTGAGCGAGTCCGCGAGAGACCCGCTCGCCGTCGGTCTCGGCGCCCTCGCGACCGGGGCCGGTCTGGGCGGAGCCATGGCGACCCTCTCCCAGATCGTCGTCAATCTGATGCGGCGCCACCTCGAGGCCGTCGCTTACCGGGAAGCCGCTCCCGATCCCCTGTTCTACGGCCTGATCGCCACCATCGTCCTGGGGGCATTCTTCGCCTGGCGCCGCAGCCACCCCATCCCGAACGTCTGGCAGCGCGGCGTGATATCCGTGCTCGCCGCCGTGGGTGGCCTGCTCATTGGGTTCCTGGGCGCGATCGCCGATCGCGCGCTCGGGTTGTTCGGATTGATCGCCTGGGGCATCGCCGCGGCGGCGTTCGGGCTGGCCGGGAGTCGCTGGGCGGTGCGCGGGGCGCGGCCCGAGCCGAGGCCCGAGTCGGCCGGAACCCCATGAAGACGCTCGATGTCCTGCTGGCGGGGCGTGTCCCCTACCGTGCGGCCCTCGCGTGGCAGCGGGCGCTCGCCGAGGAGCGCATCGCCGGCCGGCGCGGCGACCTGCTGCTCCTCCTGGAGCACGATCCGGTGGTGACCCTGGGCCGCACGTCGGACAGCGGGAATCTGCTGCAGACCGAGGGACTGGACGTCGTGGAGGTGGAGCGCGGCGGCGACGTCACCTACCACGGGCCCGGGCAGCTGGTCGGCTACCCGATCCTCGACCTCTCCAGATACCGGCAGGACCTGCACTGGTACCTGCGTACCCTCGAGGACGCACTGATCGCCGCGCTGGCGCGCCTGAACATCGCTGCCGGACGCGAGCCCGGGCGCACCGGCGTGTGGACGGGCGGGCGCAAGATCGCGAGCATCGGTGTGCACGTGAAGCGCTGGGTCACCTGGCACGGCTTCGCGCTCAACGTCACGACGGATCTCAAGGCGTTCGATCGGATCGTGCCGTGCGGGATTCCGGGGGTCGTGATGACTTCCATCGAGAGGGAGGGGGGACGCGGGACGGGGGACGAGTCACTCCAGAGGAACGGGGGACGCGGGACGGGGGATGAGTCGTTGTGGATGAGGACCGTCGACGCCGTCGTCGCGGGGTTCGAGGAAGCGTTTCAGGTCAGGGCGCAGCGCGTTCTTGCCGAGGCCATCCCCGCGTGAAGGACCGCCTGCCGCCGGGACAGATTCTCACGAAGAAGTGGCCGGTGCTGCACTACGGGCTCGTCCCGCCGGTGGATACCACCACGTGGACCTTCGAGGTCTCGGGGCTCGTGGAGCGGCCGTACTCGATCACGTGGGAGGAACTGCTCGCCCTTCCCCGCACCACGGTCCGCTGCGACATCCACTGCGTCACCACCTGGAGCCGATTCGACAACACCTTCGAGGGCGTCGCGACGCGGCTGCTGCTGGAGCGCGCCGGCGTGCGTCCCGCCGCCCGGTTCTGCCTGGTGCACGCGGAGCAGGATTTCACGACCAATCTCCCGCTCGTCGATCTCGACCGGCCCGACAACCTCATCGCCCTGAAGCACGACGGCGACTGGCTGACGCCGGAGCACGGCGGACCAGCCCGGCTGCTCGTGCCGCATCTGTATTTCTGGAAGAGTGCAAAATGGGTGCGGGGCTTCGAGCTGCTGGAGGAGGACATCCCCGGCTTCTGGGAGCAGAACGGCTACCACATGCGCGGCGACCCGTGGACCGAGGAGCGCTACGGCGGACGGGCGATCACGCAGCACGAAATCAACCGGTTCCGCAACCGCAGCAAGCGCCCCTAGCGCGCGAGCAGGGCTTCCACTTCCCGCGCTGCCTCCGCCTGGAGGCGGCCTTCCGCATCCAGGTCCCGCGCCAACGTGGCCAGCACCTCGCCGGGCGACGCGCTCTGCAGCGCGTGCTCGCCCGCGGCGCCGCTCAGTACGGCGACCGCTTCCAGCATCCGCTGGCCCAGGGCGTCGCGCCCCCGCTCACAGCGCGCTACAGCGTCCAGCCACACGGCCGGCGGGTCCGCCAACCCCTCCGCCTGCGCGTCGAACGCCTCGAGATGAGTTTCGAGCGCGGCGAGCTCGCGCGCGGCCGCGCAGCCCGCACTGACCAGCGGGCCAACCGATCCGCTCCCCGGCGAATGCACCGCGGCGCGCCGCACCAGGTCCAGCAGGAGTCCCCGGGCCGGACCTTCCGGCAGCTCCGCCAGCGTGCGCACCGTTTCCCGCTCGACGTCGGCTGGCAGGCTTCCCCGGGCGCCTCGGGGAGGGTTCCAGACCGGCGAGCGGCGTCCCACCGCGGCGGCACTCACGATCCCCACCGCGACCAGCGGACTGGCGAGGAGCAACACCGGAGCGCTTGCGACGAAGGCGGCCACCGAGCCGCCCGCGAGCACCACCCCGCCCAGCGTGGCGATCGCGGGCGGCACCGTCGCGCGCCAGGGAGGCGGCAGGGTCTCGGCGCGCGCGACCAGGCCATGGCTCTCGAGTATCTCCACGGTTCGGTCCGCCGCCTCGGCGGGCACCCGCAGGAGCGGCCGCTCGCCACGCGCCACGGCATCGCGGCCCGCCGCGCTCGTTTCCGTGCCGATCCGGTCGGCCAGAATCTCGCGCACGGCATCACCGCTCCGGGCGCGCCGCGGGCCGTCGACGAAAATCAGCGTGCGAGTCGCGCCACTGGCGCGGCCCGCGCAGCGGGGGCAGACTCCGAGGCTGAAAGGGTCCTTCGCGCCGCAGATCGCGCACACGGCGCCCCGCGGAACCACCGCCGCGCCCGTTTCCACGTCGGCATCCGGTGACAGGGCCGCCGCGAACAGCCGCGCTGATGGAAACCGCTCATCGGGATCGGCAGCCGTCGCCCGCGCCACCGCGGCATCCAGCCAGCCCGGAACATCGAGGCGCCGCTCACGCGGGTGGTGCCCTTGCGCCAGCCCTCTCCACCCCGCCACCTCATCCCTGCCGGCGCGCGCCGGCAACTCCCCCACGAGGGCGAAGTAGAGGGTCATCCCCAGACTGTATGCGTCGGCGCGGGAATCGCCACGCGCCCCCGCCAGGACTTCGGGCGCCGCATAGGCCGGCGTCCCCACGAGCCCGCCGGTCCGGGTGACGGTCGGCTGCCCCGCGAGCCGGGCCGAGCCGAAATCGGTGAGCCGGGCGCGGCCGTCAGGAGCGAGGAGCACGTTCTGAGGCTTGACGTCGCGATGCAGGATGCCGGCCCGGTGGGCGGCTTCGAGTGCGGCCGCCACCTCACGAGCCATGCGGGCCGCGGCGTCGGGATCGAGCGGACCGCGCTGGCGCACGCGCACGGCCAGATCGGGCCCGGCCACGTACTCGAGGATCACGAAGCTCCACGGTCCATCGTCGGCGACGTCGTACACGGTCACGATGTTCGGATGGCTGAGGCGACGGACCGCCTGGACTTCCCGCCGCAACCGCTCGCGTGCCAGGCGCGCCGCCGCCGGGGGCGGCACGAGCAGCTTGATCGCAACGTCGCTGCCGACGCGCTGGTCGCGCGCCTGGTAGACCACCGAGTAGCCGCCGCGCCCGATCTCCCGGCCGATCTCGTAGCGGTCCTGCAGCAGAGCGCCTGGCGGTAGGTAGGTGGCTTCCGGCACGAGAGGGGGGGCGGTCAGCGAAGCCGTCGCAGCACGCGCAGCGCGTTCCGCCGAAAGCTGTCGTTCTCGTGATACTCCTGGACGAACGACTCGAGATGCGAGCGAGCCGACCCGGGTTGTTTCAGCGCATACTCGGCCATGCCGGCGTGATAGAGGGCCATGTAATGATTGGGCCAATAGTCGAGGACCAGCTCCATGATCGGGCCCGCGGCGCGGTCATCCCCGGCATCGGCGACGGGATGCGCGATGTCGAAGACGATCCCCGCTGCCCGATACCGGTCCCGCAGCTCGAGCGCGTCGATGATCGCCCGCGTCGTGGACAGCTTGCCCGCAAGGGCGTAACAGGCGGCACTGTATCCCCGCCCCTCGAGGGTCTGCGGCGCCGGGTGCTGGCGCTGCGCCATTTCCACTTCCACGTCGTTGCAGTAGGGCTTGATGGCGGCGAACCACTGTGACGCGGAGCCGGCGAACCCGTCGCCCACCGCGGCCAGCACCGCGGATTGCGGCTCGGCATCAGTGCGCGCCGCGGCGTGCCGCACCACCAGCGCGGCGCAGACAGCGAGGTAGCCGAACCCGGCGAGGTAGAGAGGGCGGAGCATAGGAGCAATATGAGAGACGCCCCCGCCGCCCCGATGTGCACTGAGTCACGCTGGGGCGGCGGGGGGAGAAGGGCCCTCGTCCGGCCCGGTGTTACGGGCTTTTCAGGGCGGCGCCCAGGCGCCGGAAGAACCGCACGGCGAACCAGAGCATCCCCAGGACGACCAGGAGGCCGAACAGGGCCCCAACCCGGGCATACGGCATCCACGCCTGTTCATGCACCGCAAAGCGGCGTGGAATACCGAGATGCCCGGAATAGAGGAACACCGCCGACAGGCCGAGCCCGCCCACCGCGTAGATCCAGAACGCCAGGCGATCCGCCCCGGAATCGGCGGCGGGAGCGGACCCGCGCGTCAGATCGAGCGCAAAGGCGAGCACCATCGCGATCTGGCCGATCACCAGATAGAAGTGGAAGTGTCCGGGCACCCACAGCGTATTGTGCATCACCTGATTCACCACGATGGTGGCGTCCAGGATGGCCGGGATGACCCCGGCGGCCCACGCGAAGGTCGAGAGCACCAGCAGGGAGGACACGAGGGTCCAGCGAATGCCCGAGCGATGGATGATCGTCAGCGTGCCGTACGCCGTAGCGAGGAGGATGGGGAACCCGCTCGTGTACGACAGCACCTGCCCCATGATCAGCATCCAGCGCGGCATCACGAAGTCCATCAGCACGTGGTGCGGGTAGACCGCGAGCACCATCACGAGCGTCGCATTCCAGGCGATCAGGAACGGCTTCGAAGACTTCCACGGGCGCTGAGTTTCCCGCGCAAGAATCTCGTACAGGCCCACGACGGACATGTAGATGGACGCATTGATGAACACGTGCCCGAAGAAATACGTGAGGTTCTTGGCGATCAGCGGATCGACCGAGAACCCCGGGGCGAGCGCGGCCATGAGCTCGAGTACGAGGATCGTCGCACCAGCGAGGAGGGCCAGGCCGTTCACCACCGTGACTACGGTGCTCGCGACCACCGTGGTGGGCGGCGCCTCCTCGGTGCTCCGGCCGAACAGCTGCGGCCACCCCAGCGCCCGGCTCAGGCCGTAGCGGCCGAGAATCGCCCGGCCGGCATCGATGTAGAAGACCAGGAACCCCACCCCGATGAGCAGGAGGCCCCCCAGGTACATCGCGGCCGCCCCGTTTCCCCACTGGCCGTTGGAATGGACGGGAAGCGGATACAGGAACGTCCACCCGGTGGCGTAGCCGCCGAGAAAGATCGCCGCCAGCAACAGCACCGCACCCACGAGGAAGCACACGAGGTTGAACCACAGCACGCCGCGCGACAACTCCACGTA
Source organism: Gemmatimonadales bacterium (assembly GCA_035456525.1). Lineage (GTDB taxonomy): Bacteria > Gemmatimonadota > Gemmatimonadetes > Gemmatimonadales > GWC2-71-9 > DASTHG01. The sequence continues at coordinate 4,303 of DATICZ010000219.1, read as the reverse complement.
ACGACGCAGGTAGTACCACATCACCGCGGCCCCGCCCAGCCCCGCGATGCCGACCAGGCTGATGCCGTGGGCGGTCATCACTTCGTAGAACAACCGTGGCGCGAGCGGCACATCCCCACCCTGCACCGACCGCATCAGCACGCCGAGGAGCGCCATCAGGACGAGCACCAGCAGAAACGCCGTCAGATACGTCACGACGGCGCGCCGTCCGCCGGCGTCGATCGGAGTCACGCCCGCCGCGGTCATTGGCCACCTCCGGCGACGGCCGCCGCCGGTCCGGACACGATCAGCTCGGTCCGCATTTCGTGGTGCACCATGCCGCAATACTCGAGGCAACGGATCGTGTAGCGGCCCGGCGCCGGGAACGTGTAGCGCAGCCGGTTGGTGTACTTCGGCATCGCCTGGACCTGCGCCAGGAGCCGCATGCTGGCGTCGTAGATCCCGAACCCGTGATTCACGTCGGTGCTCGTTACCTGGAATTCGACCGGTTGCCCGGACTGGACCGTATCGCCGCTCAGCTGCCAGGCCCACTGCGACCCGGTGATCCGGACGACCTGTGGCGGAGCGGCGCCGTCGTCGTGGGAGTACGGCAGGCGGCGCAGCGTGAAGGCGAGCACGACCAGGGTGAACACCGCGAGCAACCAGAACAGCCGGGGCCGCCAGCTCGTGGCGCGCCTGGCGATGGGCTCGTACTCCGAGCTCCGGGAGGCGGTGGAGACGATTCGCACGAAGGTCGCCGCCAGGACGGCGACCAGGATCACCGTGACCAGCCAGGCCGTCTGCTGAGGCATCGGACCTCCAGGCGCGAGGGTCGCCGTCGGAGGCCCTAATGTGGATGGCGCGGCGGAGACCGGCTAGGCCCGGCGTCCCCCCATCAGCTGATAGAATCGGCCGAACACCCGGATCCCGTCCCATAGCTGCTTCAGGTCGAGCTTCTCGTCGGGCGCATGCAGCCGGTCGTCGGGAAGGCCGATGCCGGTGAGCAGCACGGCGGCGCCCTCCCGGCTCAGCGCCGGCACGACCGGGATCGAGCCGCCGGCGCGCGCGGGGACGGTCCCCCGTCCCACCACCTCGTGAAACGCCCGGTCGAGCAGTTGGAACGCGGGGTGGTCGATCTTCACCCGGGCCGGATCGGCCCCGTGGATGAACCGCACCGTGGCGGTGACGTACTTCGGAGCGAATTTCTTGACGGCCGCGGCGAGCTGCCGCTCTACCACCCGCATCTTCTGATTCGGCACGAGACGCAGGCTCACCTTGGCGACCGCTTCGGCCGGGATCACGGTCTTGGCGCCGGCGCCCGTGAACCCGCCGGTAATGCCGTGGATCTCGAACGTCGGCAGCGCCCAGATGCGCTCGAGGACGGAGTGGCTCTTGAGGCCGGTGAGCGCCTTCGCCTGCACGCGGCGGTTGAGGAAGTCCCGCTCGCGAAACGGGAGCCGTTTCCAGGCCGCCCGCTCGCGGGCGGACGGCGCCTGCACGGCGGCGTACAGTCCCGGAATGTGGATCCGGCCGTCGGGACCCTTGAGGCGCACCAGCAGCCGGCACAGCTCCTCGTGGGCGTTGGGCGCGGCGCCGCCGTACTCTCCGGAGTGCAGATCGTGTTTGGCCGTGCGCACGGCGATTTCGGCGTAGCACATCCCGCGCAGCGAGGTGTACACGGCCGGCCATCCCGGGGCCACGTACGACATGTCCGCGACCAAAGCGACGTCAGCCCGCGTGCGCTCCGGCTCACGGCGCAGCAGGTCGAACAAGACCTTGCTGCCGAATTCCTCTTCTCCCTCGATCAGGAAGCGGAAGTTGACGGGTGGGGCGCCGAGTGCTTCGATGGCCCGCAGCAGGCAAAACACCTGCCCTTTGTCGTCGGCGGCGCCGCGCGCGTAGAGGCGGCCTTCGCGCAGCGACGGCTCGAACGGCGGTGACGTCCATTCGTTGATCGGGTCTGGCGGCTGGACGTCGTAGTGGCCGTAGATGAGCACGGTCGGCGCCCCCGGCACCTCGGGCCCTACGCCCCAGACGACCGGATGGGTCTCGCTGCCGAGCAGCTGGACCTCGCGGCACCCGAGGCGGCGCAGGTCGGCGGCGACCCATTCGGCGGCGCGCCGGCAATCCGCGTCGTGCGCGGGCAGCGTGGAGATCGAGGGGATACGGAGGAAAGTGGTGAGCTCACCGAGCCATCGGTCCTGTTCCATGCGCGACAATCTAGCCGGGGGTGGGCGCGGCTAGCCAGCGCACGGCCCGCGGGTAGATTAGCGGCCATGCGCACGACGGCGTCGTTCGACTTGTTTCCGGATGCGCCGAGCGAGCGCGCGATGGCCCGCGCGCGCTGGCTGGCGCGCGAGGGACGTGCCGACGACGCGGACGCGGCGTATCGCGACGTGCTCACCCTGCATCCCGACTTCAAGCCCTGCTGGGCCGAGTACTTCGAGCTGCTGCGCGCGCAAGGGCGCGCGGCGGACGCGCTGCACCTGGCCGAAGCCGCTCAGGCCCAGTTTGCCGGGTCCGCCTTCCCCCTGGCGTTGTTGGGTGCCGCGCTGCTCGAGCTGGGGCGATATCGCGAAGCCCTGACGGCGCTGGAGCGCGCCGTCGAAACCGATCCCGATCTCGGGCTCGTGTGGCACGAGCTCGGGCTCGCGGCCTACCGGCTGGGCGACCGCACGCGGGCGCTGGCGGCGCTCGATCGGGCCTTCGCGCTCGAGCCGCACGGGGAGACGCTGAAGCTGCGCGGCCGCGTGCTGCGCGACGCCGGACGGTACCCGGCGGCCGAGGTGGCGTTCGAGGCCGCCGCGCAGGCGGCCGAGCACGACGAGCAGCGCCACGCGGCGGAACGGGAGATCCTCACGACCCAGCGATACGCCGCGTACGCCCCGCGCAAGCCGGAGGATCTGCAAGCGGCCGAACGCTGGTTCGCCGAGACCGGTACGGCGGTGCTGGCACCGCGCACCGGACCCGTCCCTCCGGGCGACGAGGCGCTGGTCCAGGCGTTGGGTGAGCTCGCCGAGGACTCGGGCTGGCGCTTCGGGCAGGTGGTCGCGGTGGGCCCTACGCTGCCCATCTGGAACAGCCTCGCCGACCTCGTGGATGCGCCCCTCGTGGCGCGTGGCGCCTTCGACCCCGCCGCCGTCCCCCTCGTGGCGGCGCTGCGTCCCCTGCCCCCCGATACCGGGTGGGGCGAACTGGCGGCTGCGGTCGCGGGGCATGGCAGCGGCCTGGTCTTCACCATCGAACACCCGGTCGAGACCGAGCCGGAGGCCGTCGTCACCGACATCACCGGGGTCCTCACCGAGGCCGGGATCCGCACGAGCGCTATCCCCGTCGTCGCGCGCGCCCTGGCCGATGTCCAGCACCCTTCCTCCCGGCTCGCGACCCGCCGCCTGCGATTCGGTTGAGTCGTCCCCCGGCATGACCGCCGTTTCGCCGCCCGTGATGTCGGGCAAGGCCATCGCGCAGCACCAGTTCGACCGGGCGGCGGACCTCATCGGACTCGAGAGCTACATGCGCCGCATCCTGGCGGCCCCGTTCCGAGAGATCCAGGTGGAGATCCCGGTGCGCATGGACGACGGCCGGATCGAGGTCTTCACCGGCTACCGCATCCAGCACAACGGCGCCCGCGGCCCCTGCAAGGGCGGCATCCGTTACCATCCCCACGCGGACCATGACGAAGTGCTGGGCCTCGCCACGATCATGACCTGGAAGACCGCGCTGATGGACATCCCCTTCGGGGGGGCCAAGGGCGGCGTCGCGGTCGATCCGCGCGCACTGTCGACGCTCGAGCTGGAGCGCCTCACCCGGCGCTTCACGCAGCGGATCTCCATCGTCCTTGGCCCCTACCGCGATGTCCCGGCGCCGGACGTCAACACGAACGCCCAGGTCATGGCGTGGATCCTGGACGAGTACTCGAGCCGCCATGGCTACACCCCGGCCGCGGTGACCGGCAAGCCCGTTTCGCTCGGTGGCTCGCTCGGCCGCGACGAGGCCACGGGCCGCGGCGTGATGTACGTCATGATGGAGTTCGCCCGAGACTTCGGAGTGCCGCTCAAAGGCGGTCGGGTGGTGATCCAGGGGTTCGGCAACGTGGGCGGGCACCTGGCCCGCCTGCTCGTGGCGGAGGCCGGCGCCACGGTGGTCGCCGTGAGCGACGTGGACGGCGGCATCGAGAACGACAGCGGCCTCGACATCCCGGGCCTGCTCGCCCATACCGCCCAGCGGCGCCCGGTGTCGGCGTGGAAGGGCGGCCGGGCGATCAGCAACGACGAGTTATGGTCCATCAAGTGCGACTGGCTCGTCCCGGCGGCGCTGGGCGGTG
>DATICZ010000218.1:0-11776 GCA_035456525.1 Gemmatimonadales bacterium | reverse complement strand
ACCGTATGAGCAAGCGCATGGATGTGGCGAAAGCCTACGAGAAGGCCCTGTTCGCCGGGAAGATGGACGAAGTGGCGGGCTACTTCACGCCCGACATCGTGTACTGGTGCGCCGGCGCCCCCCCGATCGGCGGGGAGTGGCGGGGACGCGACGCGGTCATCCGCTCGATGCAGAACCGCGAGCAGGGACTCGGCGCCGCCGACTGGGGCTACGAGGACGTGTGGCGCGACTGGTACGATGGGGCTGACCGCGTGATCGTGGAGATCCGCGAGCGCAGCTGGCTGAAATCGGATCCGAAGGACGTGATGGACCAGCGAACCTGTGTGGTGCTCACGTTCAGGGGAGAGCAGATCTGCGAGATGAGGGATTACACCGACAGCCACATCTACGAGGAGTTCTTGAAGAGGCACAGGAAGGAACTGCCGAAGTTCGCCAGCGAGTAGTTGGACACTCCCAGTGTGACTCGCCTCACCGCTCTCCTGTGAACGAGCACAGGAGGGTGGGCGCCGGTGCGCAACCCTCCTATATTGGTTGCCCCATTTTCGGAGTTGGGCCGTCATGAATCGCTCTACACTCGCTGCTCGCGTGCTGACCGCCAGCGCGCTCGTCGTCGCCGCCGCCTGCAGTGACGGCACCGCGCCCACAAACACGACTCAAGCCCCCGCCCTGCCCGCGACGCAGGGCGTGCAAACGCCGGATCCCGCGACCCTGGCGCGCACGATCCCCGGGTTCGGCGGCTTCTTTCTCGATCAAGGCGTGCCGACGGTATACCTGACCGATCTCGGACAGCGTCCGGCCGCCGAGCGAGCGCTTGGCGGATTCGCAGCTGCCAACGGTTTCGCCGCGGCGCAGATCCGCACGCTCCAGGGTCGCTACGCCTACCCCGATCTGGACCGCTGGTCGCAGCATGTCTCGAGCGAGGCGTTCATGATTGCCGGGGTCGTGTACACCGACCTCGACGAGGCGGCGAACCGCGTTACCGTGGGCGTCGAACACGCCGCCGCGGCGGAGAGCGTCCGTGGACTCGCGGCACAGCTCGGCATCCCGGCGGAAGCCCTCCAGGTACGGCTGACGGAGCCGATCCAATACGCCGCCACGCTGCGCGACCAGGTGCGGCCGGTCGTCGCAGGGTTGCAGATCAATTTCGGCAACTTCATCTGCTCGATCGGCTTCACCGCCACGAGCGGCGGGCAGAGCTCGTTCGTCACCGCCTCGCACTGCACCGACCGGCAGGGCGGCACCGAAGGCACCCTGTACTACCAGAATCTCGCCAGCACCGCCAACAGCTTCATCGGCACCGAGGTAGACGATCCCGTGTATTTCCGCGGCGGCGTCTGCCCGAGGGGCAGAAAGTGCCGCTACAGCGACGCGTCACGAGCCGCCTATGCGGCCGGGGTGAGTTTCACGCTCGGCGGGATCGCCAGCACGAGCGGGGCGAACAACGGGTCGCTCACGATCACCGGCACCCTATCCATCACGGGAGAAGGCTCGGCGCTCGTCGGGAGTGTCGCCAACAAGATCGGGCGCACTACCGGATGGACCCGGGGCACCGTCAGCGCCACGTGCGTGAACACCGGCGTGCAAGGGAGCAACATCGTGCAGTTGTGCCAGACCTTCGTGGACGCGGGCGTGGGCGGCGGGGACAGCGGATCGGACGTGTTCGCCACCGCGGGCAGCTCGAGCGCCACCCTGCTCGGCGTCCTCTGGGGCGGTAACTCCTCGGGCACCATGTTCGTGTACAGCCCGATTGGCAACGTGGAGCGAGAGCTTGGACCGCTGACGACGTTCTGACCGCTAGAGCCGTCGATGCACGGACGGGACGCGCTCCGGAGCCGCCGACCCACGGTCCGCTCCGGAGCGCGCCGTGCCTCCCGCTTCGGCATCGGCCTCAGTAGCATCGCGGCGGCCGTGCTGGCGTTGGCGGAGACCCCGAGCCCACCCGATATGCCCCTCGAGCGCGACGCAGCCGAGTCACTGCGATTCACGATCGCGGCGCCTCCGCTGGTCGGTGCCGCGGAGCCCGTCCACATCACGTTGCGCCTGACCAACGCTGCCGATCACCCCGTCGCGGCCTACCTCGTCGGTCGCGTGATCGCCTTCGACATCGTGATCGCCCGGGAGGACGGGGCCGTCGTGTGGCACCGGCTGGAAGGGGCCACGGTGGCGAGCATCCTGCAAGTCCGAACGCTGAAACCGCATGAGACAATGGAGTTCAGCGACGTCTGGCCGCAGCGCGGGAGCGACGGAAAGCCCGTCGCGCCCGGGACCTACGACGTCTGGGGGCTGTTGCCGAGCGATGCGCCGGAGCCGCGGAGGACGGCGACCGTGAAGTTGCGGATCGTCAGGAAGAAGTAGGAAAGGCACTCGCTGAGAAACTGTCCAACTGTTTGTCGTTACGTCGGGCCATCCAGTACAGCGGCACCCCCACCAGCAGCGACGCGCCCGCGTACATCCACGCCTCGCCGATCGACCTGACCTTCGCCAGGTATCCCCACCCCGATTGTCCCGCGACGCCTCCCGCATCGGCGAACAGCGCATCGAGCGAGATGATCGTGGCGCGCTGCGCGGACGGGATGTGGGCGTTCAAGTACCCCTGCTTCACGGGACCCATCGTCCCCAGCGCGATGCCGTACACGAGGTACAGCGCCACGACGACGATGAACCGTACCGGCACGCCTTGGATCGCCGCGCCGCCCCCGGTCGCTCCCGACGTCACGCCGGCGCCCAGCAATCCGCAGAGCACGACCGTCACGGCCTGAACCGCCGCCGAGCCCGCGAGCAGCCCCGTCCGGGTGCGGACGAACCGGCTCAACGGCCGCACCAGGGCGTTGCCGAGGATCATGGCGAGTGACAGCAGCGCGGCGATCAGACCCGAGACCCACACCAGATCTCGGCCCAGCAGATCGAGGAAGTACCGCTGCCAGCTGTAGAACCCGAAGATCATGAAGCTCATGCCCACCAGCGACGCGAGCATGACCGGGCGGACCACCCGGTGGTGCAGCCCGTAGTCCAGCCCCTCCACGAACACGCGGCGCATCTCGACGGGGACCCGCCGCCATTCGAGTGCGCGAGGGGTGAAGCCGATCTCCTGCATGGCGAACCAGGCGACGCCGAGCAGCGGCAGGAAGGTGGCCGAGCGGACGAGATACGGGACGGCGAGATCGATCTGCCCCAGCAATCCCCCGCCCAGCGTGCCCGCCAGCATCGCCGCGCCGAACATCATCTGGCCCTTGGCGAATACGCCCTCCATGGGCTCGGCGAAGCCCGTCGCCTTGAGCGCGTCCACCAGCCAGGCATCCACCGCACCCGTGTAGAACGTGTACCCGAGGCCGAGCAGCACCGACGTCGCCATGAACGGCCAGAACCCCCAGTGGAACCACGCCGTCGCCACGTAGAGCAGCGTCGAGACGAGCAGCGTGACCACGCAGAGGATGAACGACACCCGGCGCCCCAGCGTATCCGCGACCACTCCGGTCGGGATCTCGCACAGCACCATCCCGAACGTGAACGCCGCGTTGGTCAGCATCACCTGGAAGATGTCGAGCCCGGCGTGGAGCTTGAACAGCGTGTCCACGCCCCAGATCAGCGAGGCCGCGAAGTTGAACAGCCCCGTGATGAGGAGGTAGGTGCGGACGATGCGGGCGGGAGTCATCCTTCGATCGCCCCCGCCGCCACGACGCTCGGCGGCGGCTCGCGCCACGCGTGCCACCCGGTGGCGGCGAGGATCACCGCGCCGCCCAATACCACGCGCGGGCCCGGTGTCTCACCGTGCACGAGCCAGGCCCACACCGACGACAGCACCGGCTCCACCAGGCCGACCAGCGCGACCTCGAGCGCCCGCACCTGCGTGACCGCGCGCGCCAGGAACACGTAGGCGAGCGCGAGCTGGAACACCCCGAGGTAGAGCACGACCAGCCAATCGCCGGGCCGCCCCGCGACGAGCGGCAGCGCCGAAGGCAGCGCGATCAGGAACACGAGCGCATTCCCGGAGACCGCCGCCGCGACGACCGCCCCGTGCCCGCCGCGCTCCTGCCGCGCCACCCACCGGTAGCCCATGACGGTGAGCGCCCAGCTCACCGCGCAGCCCGCCGCCAGCATGTTCCCGAGCCTCGGGTTCGGGGCCGTCGCGAAGCGTCGCCCCGGTTCCGAGAGCAGCAGCGCCATGCCCAGCGCCAGGAGCACCATGAACTCGAGGTCGCGCCGGCTCACGTGCTCGTGCAGCAGCACCGGCGCGAGTGCCAGGATGAACAACGGGTGCGTCGCCTGAATGAAGATGGCGCTGGCCGCGGTAGTGAGCTTGTTCGCCAGAATGAAGAACAGGCCCGCCGCCGCGTACGTGACCCCGACGACCGCCGAACGCCAGGTCCACCCGCCTCGTGCCTCGGGGATGAGCATCAGCATCGCGACCGCCGCGACCAGCGCCCGGCTCGCCGCGAGCTGCCAGGACCCGAAGCCGCACAGCTTGATGGCGGCCCCGCCGGTCGAGAACAACACCGCCGAGGCGACGACGCGCAGCCGCGGGCTCACGGCAGCGTGTGCTCCAGCCAGTCGCGCGCAATCGCCCGCAGGTCCTTGTGCTCCACGTCCGACTGGGCGTTGAGGCGCCGCATCGTCGCGTCGTCGATCTTGCCCGCCAGCTCCGCCAGGGCCCGGCCCACCTCGGGGTGCCGCTCGAGCAGCGCACCGCGGACCACCGGCGCGGCTTCGTAGGGCGGGAAGTAGTGGCGGTCGTCGGCCAGCACCACGAGATGGAGCGCATCGAGCTGACCGTCGGTCGAGTTGCCGGCGATCACATCGATCTTGCCATCGGCCAGGGCGCGGTAGGTCAGGCCGAGATCCATGGCGGTGGGCGGCGCGGCGAAGCGCAGCCCATAGACCTTGGCGAGGCCGGGAAAGCCGTCCTCCCGGTTGAGGAACTCGTACCCGAACCCCGCCTTCCAGCGTGGGGCGAGGCGCGCCAGGTCCGAGATCGCCCGCAGCCCTTCGCGCTCCGCGTCGGCCTCACGCACGGCGATGGCGAACGTGTTGTTGAACCCGAACGGAGCCAGCCACACGAGCCCCCAGCGGCTGCGATACTCGCTCGCGGCCGCGCGCGCGATGCTGTCGGCCGACGGACCAGGGGCATGCTTCAGTACCGCCGTATAGGCGGTGCCCGTGTACTCGACGTAGAGATCGATCTGTCCCGCGAGAATCGCCTCGTGACACACGAACGTGCCGCCAAGGTGGAGTTTGCGCTCCACCCGCAGGCCAGTGCGGCGCTCGATCTGCTGCGCGGCGATCTCGGCGAGCAGGTCGGACTCGGTGAAGTTCTTGGCCCCGACGACGATCCTGTCGCTGCGGGAACAGGATGTGAGGGCGAGCAGGGCGAGGGTGAGCAACGCAGGTCGTTTTCCGTGGGCTGAACGCCACGGGAAGAACGGAGCCGATTCTCTCAACTCCGCCACGCGAATTTCCTTTCCACGAGCCCCAGCAACCCGTCCGCCGCGAGCGCCAGCAGCGCCGCCGGCAGTGCGCCCGCTAGGATCAGCCGGTCGTCCACCACCGCGACTCCGCGAAAGATGTACACGCCCAGTCCTCCGGCACCGATCGCGGCGGCGATGGTCGCGGTTCCCACGCCCACCACGGTCGCCACCCGAATTCCGGCGAGAATCACGCTCGCCGCCAACGGCAGCTCGACCAGCCGCAACAGCTCACCGTCGGTCATCCCCATACCGCGCCCCGCCTCGCGCACTGCCGGATCCACGCCCGCGATCCCCGTGTACGTGTTGCGCACGATCGGGAGCAGCGCGTACACCACCAGCGCGACGATCGCCGTCCGAGCGCCGATTCCCCCGAGCAGCGGCAGCGGGATGAGAAACCCGAACAGCGCGAGGCTGGGAATCGTCTGAAAGATGTTGGCGAGTCCCAACACCGGCCTCCGCCAGGCGGGCCGACGTGTGAGCAGGATGCCGAGCGGCAGCCCGATCGCCACGGCGATGGCGGTGGACACGAGAACCAGGAAGACGTGCTGCCCCAGCAATCCCAGCACCTCGCGCGAATTCTCGACGTAGAAGCGCAGCAGGCTCACGCGGCCGCCTCGAGAAACGCCCGCACCTCGGGATGCGCCGATTGCCGGAACTGCTCCGTGGTCCCGAGAAACACCATCCGCCCTCCCTGCATCAGCCCGATGCGCGTGCCGAGCAGCAGCCCTTCGCGCACGTCGTGCGTGACGAACACCATCGCCTTGCCGAGCCGCCCCTCGAGCCCCTTGAACTCGTGCTGCAGCTCGGCGCGGGTGATCGGGTCGAGCGCGCCGAACGGCTCGTCGAGCAGCAGCAACGGCGGATCGACGGCGAGCGCCCGGGCGACGCCCACGCGCTGCCGCTGCCCGCCCGACAGCTCGTGCGGCCGCCGTCCCGCGAACTGCGCGGGCGCGAGCCCCACGAGCGCCAGGAGCTCGCGTACCCGCCCGGCGATGCGCTCGACCGGCCACCCCTCCAGACGCGGCACGAGGCCCACGTTCTGCTCCACGGTGAGGTGCGGCAGCAGTCCGACCTCCTGAATCACGTAGCCGATGCCGCGCCGCAGTCGATGGGGTTCCTCGCTCGCGGCCGGCCGCCCCGCCACCACGACCTCCCCGGCGCTGGGCTCGAGCAGGCGGTTGATCAGCTTCAGGGTCGTCGTCTTTCCCGAGCCGCTGCGCCCCAACAACACGAGGGTCTCCCCCGCTGCAACGGAGAACGAAACGTCCTCGACGAGCACTCGTCCCCCGTCCCTCGTCCCCCGTCCCCCGAGCTCGTACCGCAGCCCGCTCACCTGCAGGATGGCCGTCATCGCGGTGCGGCCAGCACCATCTGAAACCGCTCGTCCTCGCTCGTGCCCTGCCAACGCACCTCCAGCCCGGCCTCGTCGAGAATCCGCAGGAAGGCGTCCGACGCGTACTTGTAGGAGTGATTCATCTCCACCCGCTCCCCGGCATGGATCGCCAGCGTTTCTCCTCCGACGCGGGCCGTGACCTCGCGCCCCGCCCGGAAATGCTTGCGCAGCGGGTGGAGGCCGGGGCGGCCGTCGGTCTCATCTTCGAAAACGATCTCCCCGTCCGTCTCGCTGATCCCCACCGATTCGAGGGGAGCCCAGGCGAACCGCCGGTTGAGGGGATTGTCGTAGCCCGCCACCGTCTGGTCTCCAGCGTAGATCTCGCCGTCCACGATGAGCAGGTCCTCGGGACGCAGCAGACGGCGCAGCGTACGCGCCCCGGCCTCGGGATCGAAGGCTCCCAACGTGTTGCCGAGCAGCAACACGAGGCGCGGGGGCGTGTCTTCGTCCGGCGCGAGGGCGGCGAGATGGTCCGTCAGCGTGATGTCCGCCTTGATCGCCAGGGACCAGATCCCGGCTTCGAGGGCGCGGCCGCAGGCCATTTCCACGAGGGCCTGGCTCGCATCAACCGGTGTGTACCGGACGTGTGTCCCCTGGGCCACGAACGCCTCGAGCAGCAGCAGGTCCTTGTCACCCTGACCCGAGCCCAGGCTCACGACCTCCAGGGACCCGCTCGGGACAAGGCGTCCCAAATCGTTGGCGGAGCGCGCGATGAGCGAGTGCGACCGGACGAAGTTGCGATACGCCCCGTCGGAACAGAGCGCCAGCCAGGCCCGCACCGACAGCGGGAACCAGTAGAAGAACTTCTCCGCCAGACGGCGCGCCCGCAGCGAGGAAACAAAATCCTCGGCGATGGCATTCTCAGTGAGCAGGGCCTGGACCGGGATCATGGCACCAGAAGACTTACGGGTTGACGATTGTTCCAGCAACCCGTATGGTGTTCAGACCGGGTAGTATCAACCTTCTCACTCCTCCAGGAGGACCGGATGCAGATCGTCGAGACCCAGGAGCTCGTACCCAGCTGTCATCGTCCCGAGATCGTCGAGACGAGCGAGCTCGTTCCCACCTGCCACACCTGAGGGAACACCTGATGCACGAGGGGGCCCGGACTCGCTTCGGGCCCCTTTTGTTTGGTGACAGCCAGCCGCTGCTCGGCTTCGGCGCCTGGGCGGTCGGCGGGGCCGGCTGGGGCGATCCGGGCGACGAACAGGAGCGACTCGCAGCCATCCGCCGGGCGGTCGAACAGGGCGTGTCGTGCTTCGACACCGCGCCCACCTACGGCGCCGGCGCCTCCGAGCGCCTGCTGGGAACGGCCCTCAAACCGGTACGCGACCGGGTCATCGTCGCCACCAAGGTGGGGCCGCACGACGATCCACGCCGCTCGCTCGAGGACTCGTTGCGCCGCCTGGCGAGCGACTACGTGGATCTCGTACAACTGCACGAAGCCCTGGAGCGCTGGGAGTGGCGGATCGAGGAGCTCCACGACCTCGTGGAGGACGGAAAGGCACGCGCGCTGGGGCTGTGCAATGCGACGGCGCAGCAGATCCGGCGCGCCCTGGAAATCGCGCCGCTCGCGTCCTACCAGGGCCCGTACAACCTGTTCGACCGGGACGTCGAGCAGCGCGAGCTGCCGCTGCTCCGCGAGCGCGGGCTCGCTTTTCTGGCCTACCGGCCGCTCGCGGCGGGACTCCTCTCGGGGAGCTACGACGAGCCACCCGCCTTCGCGCCGCGCGACCATCGCGCTGGGATCTACTGGTTCAAGGGGCGCGAGTTCGCCCGAAGGCGAGCGGTCATCGAGCGACTCCGCCCCCTCGCCCGGCAGGCCGGCGTCACGCTCCCGGCCTTTGCGCTGCGCTGGCTGCTGGCGCGCCCCGGCGTGTCCGTCGTGCTGGCGGGCGCGCGCAATCCGGCACAGGTTGAGGAGAACCTGGCTGCGCTGGAGGGCCCGTTGCCGGCCGATGTCGTGGCGGCCGTGGACGAGATCGTGGCGACGGCGTTTCGGCTGCCCCGCGCGCTGCCCCGGGCGAGCCGCGAGGCGCAAACCTGGGGTGCGCGCGAGCGCTTCATCGTCGAGCGGCTCGACGGCACGCATTCCGCGGAGGCGATCGCCGCGGAATGGACCGACCGGGGCGAGCAGCCCATGGTCGCCGCACAGGTGAAGATCCTCGCCGACCAGCTCGAGGAAGGCAGGCTCGCCCAGGCGTCATGAATCGTACGGCCGGCCTCTTCCTCGCCGCGGCGCTGCTCGCCGCCCCCACCCCCGCCCCGGCGCTGGCTCAGCGTGATTCGGGGACGTTCATCGTGCGCGATTTCCGCTTCACGTCGGGGGAGATGCTGCCCGAGGTACAGCTGTACTACCGGACCCTGGGCCGCCCCCAGCGCGACGCCGCGGGGACCGTACGGAATGCAGTGCTGATTCTCCACGGCACGGGCGGGACCGGCGCGCAATTCTTTTCGCCGCTGTTCGTGCCCCTGTATCGTCCGGGCGGGCCGCTCGACACCAGCAGGACCTTCATTATCCTCCCCGACGACGTCGGGCACGGCCGCTCCAGCAAGCCAAGCGACGGTCTGCGAGCCCGGTTCCCGCACTACGGGTACCAGGACATGGTGACCCTGGAGTACCGATTGGTGACCGAGGGGCTGCACGTCGATCACCTGCGGATCGTCATGGGGACGTCGATGGGGTGCATGCATTCCTGGATTTGGGCCGAGCGCTACCCCGGGTTCATGGACGGCGTCGTCCCGCTCGCCTGTGTGCCGACGCAGATCGCCGGCCGTAACCGCATGATGCGCAAGATGATCCTGGAAGACATCAGGGGCGATCCGGCCTGGCGCGGCGGAGACTACACCGAACAGCCCCCCGGACTCGCGGCCGCCCTGCAGGTGTTGTTCGTGCTGACCTCGAGCGCGCCGGTGCAGCAGCGCGCCGCGCCGACGCGCGACTCGGCCGACGCCTGGATCATCGGGTGGCTCGCCGCGCGGCGGGCCACGACCGACGCCAACGACATGCTGTACCAGTTCGACGCGTCGCGCGACTACGATCCCAGTCCCGACCTGGAGCGCATCACCGCCCCGCTGCTCGCCATCAACTCGGCGGACGACTTCGTCAATCCCCCGGAATTGGGCCTCATGGAAAAGCTCATCCCCCGCGTCCCCCGCGCGCGCTACATCCTCGTGCCCATCAGCGACGTGACCCGGGGACACGGCACGCACACCGTGGCGTCGGCGTGGGAGCAGTGGTTCGCGCCGTTCGTCGCCGGCTTGGCGCCACGCCCATCCCGGTAGACCATGCCTGAGCTGATGGTGGGCGCGTTCTACAACCCGCACCTCGGCGAGGCGCTGGCCACGGCTCCCGATGGCACCATCGATCATCTCGCCATGGCCGACCCGCCGCGGGGAGACGATCCGTGGTGGCCGAAGATCAAGGAGCGCTACACACTGCTGCTGCACGATTACCTGGGCCAGCTCTCCGAGCCACTGGACGAGCACGCCATCCAGCGCGCCCGTTCTCTCGCCGAGCTGTACCATAGCCCCTGGGTGGCCGAGCACTTCCAGTGCCTGCATACCGAGGACGGCACCTACAACCTCAACTACGTCTTCCCGCCGCTCTACACCGAAGAATTCCTCGACCGCTTCGCGGCGAACGCCGCCGCGCTCCAGGCTCGTCTCGACCAGCCCCTCGTGATGGAGAACATTCCGGGCTTCTTCGACGTCGCCGCGAGCCGCATCCCGGAGCCGGAGTGGCTGCACCGGTTCTTCGATCGCACGAACCTCGGGTTTCTGCTCGACCTGCCGCACATCTGGCTCGAGGCGCATTACAGGGGAGTCGATCCGAAGTCTTTCCTCGCCGAATTCCCGCTGGAGCGCGTTGTGGAGCTGCATGTCGCCGGCGTGGAGCAGGACCGGGACCTCGCGGGACCGTGGATCGCACCCACCGCGCCGAGCGACGACATGCTCGAGCTCCTGGTGCACGCCGTGGCACGCTGCCCCCAGGCGCAGGCGGTGACGTTCGACGCCTTTTCTCCGACGCTCACGAGGGACGTGCTGTTCTCGAGCGTCGCACGGATCCGGAAGGCGCTGGGCAACTGAGGCCCCGGTGAACGACCGAGCGGTGCAGGATACGCTGATCCGGGCGCTGGCCGACGCCCCCTTCCGTGCGTCGAGCGAGTGGCGTCAGCGCGAGCTCGCCAGCCAGGACCGCGTGGACCGGTTCGCCCGCTTTCTGGCGCGCCACTACTACTTCGAGCGACTGGTCCACTTCTTCAAGTACTCGCGGGCGCTCGCCCGTGTCACGGGCCGCTTTCCCGAAGCGGTCCTCTCCGCCCCCGGGTTCGATGCGTTGCTTCCGACGCTGGTCCTCGGCAGCCGCGACTCGGCGGTGGCGGTCGCGAACCTCGCCGCGGCCCACGTGCGCGGCGGAGACACCACGGCGGTACCGTACCTCGACGACCTGCTCTCCTACGAGCAGGGGATGATGGTCGTCGAGTCCGGAGCCCGGCTGTGGCGCGACGGCTCGGCCGCCCAGTCGGAGCCGCAGGTCTCCAAACCCCTCCGGATCGAGGGCACAATGCTGCTCGACTTGCAGGTGGACCTGCCCGTCGTGCTCCCGGCGCTGTTGCGTCCGTGGACCGAGGTGCCGCAGCCGCCGCGGCAGCCCACGCGGCTGCTCATCGCCCGCTCGAGACGCGGCCGGGTGTCGGTGGCGCGGACCAATGCGACGGTCGGGACGCTGCTCGAGCTGGCCGATGGCAGCAAGTCGATCGAGGACCTGGCGCGGGAAGCGGGGTTGCGACCCGCGGAGCTCGAAGCGACGCTGCAACAGCTCGTCGACATCGGCGCCGTGCGGTTCTCGACCGGCAGCTGACACCGCGTTCCGGAGGATCGGTCCATGCTTGCGCTGATCTGGTCCGTCGCTCTCTCG
>DATICZ010000217.1:0-2722 GCA_035456525.1 Gemmatimonadales bacterium | reverse complement strand
GCACGAGCAGGTGAGTCTCTACCAGGACCCGACGAGCGGCTATCGCGGCATCATCGCGATCCACGACACGCGGCTCGGGCCCGCGCTCGGCGGCACGCGCTTCTGGCACTATCAGGACGATCGCGAGGCGCTGGTGGACGCACTGCGGCTGGCGCGCGGCATGACCTACAAGGCCGCGGTCGCGGGGATCAACCTCGGGGGCGGCAAGAGCGTGATCATCGGCGACAACAAGACCACGCGCCGCGAGCCGATCTTCCGCGCCCACGGGCGGCACGTGGAGTCGCTGAACGGCCGCTACATCACCGCGGAGGACGTGGGTACCTCCACCGCCGACATGGAGTTCATCCGCGCCGAAACCGAGCACGTCACGGGACTCCTCGGCAAGTCGGGCGACCCCTCGCCGGTGACCGCCTACGGCGTGTATCGCGGGATCAAGGCCTGCGCCCACGTACGCTGGGGGTCGGACAGCCTCACGGGGAAGACGATCGTGGTGCAGGGGTGCGGGCACGTGGGGTACTCCCTCTGCAAGCTGCTGTTCGACGAAGGCGCCAAGCTCTTCGTCTCCGACATCGATCCCCAGCGCGTGAAAGCCGCGGTGCAGGACTTCAAGGCGGTCGCCCTGGCCCAGGACGAGGTGTACCGCCAGGCCGCCGACATCTTCGCGCCCTGCGCCCTCGGCGCCGTGATCAACGACGACACGCTGCCGCAGCTCAAGGTGGCCATCGTCGCCGGCGCGGCCAACAATCAGCTCGCCGAGGACCGGCACGGAGAGGAGATCGAAGCCAAGGGGATTCTCTACGCCCCCGACTACGTGATCAACGGCGGCGGGCTGATCAACGTGAACGCGGAGCTGCACGGCTGGTCGCTCGAGCGGGCGCGCAACAAGGCGGGCGAGATCTACGACACCATCCTGCGCGTGTTCGACATCGCGAAGGAGGAAGGGATCCCGACGTATCGGGCCGCCGACCGCCTGGCCGAGCAGCGCATCGCCGCCGTGGCCGGCGTCAGGCAGAACTTTGTCTGAGAAGGTCTACGTCGGTGCGGACCATGCCGGCTTCGAGCTGAAACAGAAGCTGGTCGCGGAGCTGCGCCGCCTGGGGTACGAGCCCGTCGACGTGGGCCCGAAGATTCTGGACCCCGCCGACGACTTCCCCGACTACGCCCGGCCCGTCGCGGAGGCCGTGAGCCAGGGCGCGGCCCGGCGCGGCGTCCTGACCTGCGGGACGGGCCTCGGCATGTCCTACGTCGCCAACCGCTATCCGCGCGTCCGGGCGGCGGTGGTGTGGACCCCGGAGATCGCCGAGTTGTCGCGCAAGCACAATGACGCGAACGTATTGGTGCTGCCGTCCCGGTTCCTGAAGGACGACGACAGCCTGGACATTCTGCGCCGCTGGCTCTCCACCCCGTTCGAGGGCGGCCGCCACCAGCGCCGTGTGGAGAAGATCGACAAATGACAGATACCGGGTATCAGGTGTCGGGTATCGGGTGAATGCACATGCCTGATCGGCTGGCGCACCTCTCCGAGGTGGACCCTGCGATTCACGACCTGATCAAGCGCGAGGTCGCGCGCCAGGAGCACGGGCTGGAGCTGATCGCCAGCGAGAACTTCGTCTCTGTCGCGGTGCTCGAGGCAATGGGCACCGCGCTCACGAACAAGTACGCCGAGGGGGTGCCGAAGAAGCGCTACTACGGCGGCTGCGAGGTGGTGGACGAGGTGGAGCAGCTCGCGATCGACCGCGCCAAGGCGTTGTTCGGCGCGGCGCACGCCAACGTCCAGCCCCACTCGGGCGCCCAGGCCAACATGGCCGCCTACCTGGCCGTGCTGAAGCCGGGCGAAACGCTGATGGGACTCGCGCTCCCGCACGGCGGGCACCTGACCCACGGCTCGCCCGTGAACTTCTCGGGGGTGCTGTTTCGCGCGGTGGCCTACGGCGTGCGCGAGGACACGGGGACCATCGACTACGACGACGTGCGTGCGACGGCCCTGGCCGAGCGGCCGCGGCTGGTCGTGGCGGGCGGGAGCGCCTACGCGCGCCTCATCGATTTCGCGGCGCTGCGCGCGATCGCCGACGAGATCGGCGCGACGTTCCTGGTGGATATGTCGCACTTCGCGGGGCTCGTGGCGGGCGGCGTGCATCCCTCTCCCGTCCCGCACGCCCAGATCGTCACCACCACGACCCACAAGACGCTCCGGGGCCCACGCGGGGGAATGATCCTCTGTACCGCCGAGCTCGCGAAGGCGGTGGACAAGTGGGTGTTCCCGGGCACGCAGGGCGGGCCGCTCGAGCACATCATCGCCGCCAAGGCGGTGGCGCTGGGCGAGGCCGCGCGTCCGGAGTTCAAGACGTACGCGGCGCAGGTGGTGCGCAACGCGCAGGCGCTGGCCCAGGCGCTGCTGGGGCGCGGCTACGCGATCGTGTCGGGCGGGACCGACACGCACCTGATGCTCGTGGACCTGCGGGCGAAGGGTCTCACCGGCAAGGACGCCGAGCAGCTGCTCGACCGCGCCGGGATCACGGTGAATAAGAACACCATCCCGGGGGATCCGCAGTCGCCCTTCGTCACGAGCGGGATCCGCCTAGGCACGCCCGCGGTGACGACGCGCGGCTTCCGCGAGTCCGAGATGGCGCGCGTGGCCGAGCTGATCGACGAAGTCCTGATCCGCAAGGACGAGGCGACGCTGGCCCGGGTGAAGGGCGCGGTGCGCGCGCTGACGGACGCC
>DATICZ010000216.1:0-4067 GCA_035456525.1 Gemmatimonadales bacterium | reverse complement strand
ACACGAAGGACTGAAACCCCCGATGCAAAGTTGCGGCACGATAGGGTCGGTGGGTATCGGGGAAACACGCCAACAGCGGGGCGGGTGTAGGGAGAAACCCCGATACTACAGCAGGCGCGCCTCGACGGCATAGCGGAACAGCTCCGCGCGGCTCCGGAGGCCAAGTTTGTCGCTCAGCCGTTTGCGGTGCGTTTCAATAGTCTTGACGCTCACGGCCAGCCGGTCCGCCGCCTCCTGATTCGTGTGCCCTTGCGCCAGCAGCCGGAGTACCTCGACCTCGCGGCGACTCAACGGCTTGGGCCCGCCGGCGGCCGGCGAGTCGCGGCGCACGGGCCGGACCTCGTCGCTCCCCGCTGTTTCTCCGGGACGCGTCAGGTTCACGATGCTGCCGCCGCGATGGACGATGCGGATCGCGTTCAACAACTCGACGTCCGCCGCCTTCTTGACGATGTAGCCGGACGCGCCAGCCTCGAGCGCGGACCGCAGGTAGACCGGATCGTCGTGCATGGTGAGGACGAGTATCCGGGGGCTCGGCGCCAGGCGGACCAGCCGCTCGATGGTCACGGTGGCCGGGGGGCCGGGCATGGAGAGGTCCAGCAGGACGACGTCGGACCCTGAGGCCCGAGCCCGGCTCACCGTCTCGGGGCCGTCCGCGGCCTCGCCGACGACCATCATGTCGGACTGGGCGTCGATCAGCATCCGAAGGCCGGCCCGAAGGACCGCATGGTCGTCGGCGATCAGCACGCGGATTCTCGACATGTTCGCTACGACGGTCGCAACGGCAAGCGGGCCGTGATCGTGGTGCCCTTCCCGCGAGCGGATGCGATCTGTACCACACCGCCGAGCAGCGCGGCCCGCTCCTCCATGCTGCGGAGCCCGAGGCCTCGGCGACCGACCGCGCCCGGCTCGAAGCCAGCGCCATCGTCCTGCACGCGCAACTCGACCGCTGTCGCGTCACGCGTGAGTCGAACGCGCACGCGATGCGCGCCGGCGTGCTTCGCGACGTTGGTCAGCGCTTCCTGCAGCACCCGATACACGGTGGTTTGCATCAGCGGCGACGGGGGGGGCGCATCGAGCCCCTCGATCCGCGTCTCCTCCGCGATCCCGTGCACCCGGGCGAACTCCTGTACGCAGCGGGTCACCGCCACGGCGAGCCCCAGATCGTCGAGGACGCTCGGGTGGAGCCCCCGGGCCAGGCGTCCCACATCGCGCAGGGTTCGGGCGGCGACCTCCCGCAGCCGTTGCGCCAGCTCGACCGCCTCCACCGTGGTCCGGGCATCCTCGATCGTGCGCAACCCCACCAGGAGTGCCGTCAACGATTGCCCGGTCTCGTCATGCAGCTCACGGGCGATCCGCCCCCGCTCCGCGTCCTGGGCGGTCATCACTTGCTCGATCAGCCGGCTCCGGAGCTCCTCCTGCTGCTTCCGCTCGGTGGCATCCACGACCACGCCGATCACCCCGCTGACCTCCGCGCCCGCCGCCAACCGTAACGGCGCGAAGCTGACCGACACCGGCACCCACGTACCATCGCCCGCCCGGAACACGAGCTCGCCCTCCGTCCGATCCCGGCTCGCCGGTTCGAGCAGCGCCGCGAGCGTCGCCTGCCCGGCGGCCGGCACGAACCGGTGCAGCGCCGAGCCGATGACGCGTGCGAGCGGCGTCCGGACGATGTCGGCGAACCGCTGGTTGCAGTAGACGATGACGCCGGGCGGGGTCAGCGTCACCGCGCCGGCGGACATCTGGTCGAGCAGCATGCGATACGGCACGTCCGCGCCCTGGAGCGTCACCACGTGGTCGTCCCCGGCGTGCGCAACCACCAGGGCATCCACTTCCCCCGTCCGAATGGCGCGCAGCGTCTCCTCGGCGGCCCGGACCCGGCTGCGGAGCTCCTCGATGCCCTCCCGAGGGTGGCGCGACACCTTGCGTTTCCTGATCACGGCGCGCGCTGTTTAGTCCCCGTCAGCACGCGGCGACACGTCCAGTCCGACCAGGACGCGCTCCACGTTCGAGAGGTCACCGAGGATCTTGCGGATCGGCGGCGGCAGCTGGCGCACCAGCGTCGGGACCACGACGATGTCGTCCCGGCGCGCCAGATGCGGCTGCTGCACGAGATCGACCACTTCGATGCGGTAGCGGCCCGCGAGGTGGCCATCGCACAGGCGCCGCAGGTTGGCGAGGGCGGTGATCGATTTCGGCGTCTGCCCCGCCACGTACAGCCGCAGCCGCCAGGTGCGGTTCGCGCCGTTCTTCATTTCGCCCGAGGCGAACGGTTCGGCTTCGCACGACCCGCGAGGGCGTGTCGCTGCTCGGCCCCCCGGGCCGATCCGATGGCGACGCTGCCGTCGGCCCGGCGGCTGATGTCCACCAGGGTAACGCCGTGGTTGGTCATCACGAACTCGCGCACCTGGTTCGAGTGCGCCATGCCCCGGGCCTTGACGATCTGGATCGTCCGATTGCGCTCGCCGTTCGATTCCGGATTCCCGACCAGCATCCAGACGTCCATCAACGACGACACACCGAGGTCGGTCCGCTCGGCCGCACCGCCCCCTTCGGTCAGGGAGGTGAAGAGCGCCGTGATCTGCCGGAGTTTCATGAAATCGATGAGCCGGGCGAGCATCGCTTTCACTTCGGTCTCGCTGCCGACCGCGATCAAGTTGGTGACCGGGTCCACGACCACCACCCGGGGGCGCCAGTCTTCGATGAGGCGGTGCATCGCGACCAGGTGCGCCTCCAGACCCAAGGCCGTCGGCCGCCGGGCGTGGATGCGCAGCAGATCCCGGCGGATCCAGGGCGCCAGGTCGATGCCGATCGACCCCATGTTGCGCGCGATCTGGTCGGGAGACTCCTCGAAAGCGAAGTAGAGGCAGCGCTCTCCGCGCCGGCACGCGGCTTCCGCGAAATGCGCCGCCAGGCTGGACTTCCCGGTGCCCGCCGTGCCGGAGACGAGCACGCTGTTGCCGCGGAAGTATCCCTTCTTTCCGAACATCCCGTCCAACCCGGCCACACCGGTGGACAGGTGCGCGGTGGGCGCCTGGTGCGCGAGTCCCAGCGACGTGATCGGCAGGACGGAGACGCCATGGTCGTCGATGAGGAACGGCATCTCGCTGCCGCCGTGCGCCGAGCCGCGATACTTGAGGATGCGCAACCGGCGGGTGGCGCTCTGCTCCGACACGCGCTGATCGAGCAGGATCACGCAGTCGGAGACGTACTCCTCGAGGCCATGGCGCGTCAGGTGGTCGGCCACCCGCTCGCCCGTCACGATGGCGGTGACACGCTTCTCCTTCAACCAGCGAAACAGCCGGGCCAACTCGGCGCGCACCAGGAACCGGTCGGACAGTCCGGAGAAGAGCAGCTCGATGGTATCCAGGACGACCCGCTTGGCGCCGATCGAGTCGATCGCGTGACCCAGCCGGATGAACAACCCCTCGAGATCGTACGTGCCGGCCTCCGCCAGCTCGGCAGGATCGAGGCGCACGTAGTCGAGCACCAACCGCCGCCGGGCGCTCAAGCCCGACAGGTCGAAACCGAGCGAGCGGGCGTTTTCGACGAGGTCGTCGACGGTCTCCTCGAACGACAGGAAGACGCCGGGCTCCCCGTAGTCGAGCGCGCCGCGCACCCGGAATTCCATGGCGAGCAGCGTCTTGCCGCAGCCCGCGCCGCCGCACACCAGAGTGGGCCGCCCGCGCGGCAGTCCCCCGTTGGTGATCTCGTCCAGGCCCGCGATCCCGGTCGGGGCCTTGGGCAGGGGCGATCGGCCGTTCCCGGCTCGCTTCGTCGGGACGGGCTTGCGGCGGCGGAGGGATGCGGTCATGGACCTTCTTGCGAGCGGTGTCCTGCCGGAGAGAGGCTGGTACGGCGGCGAGGAGCCTGGAATGACGACGTGAAAAATCCACCCCGGCGCCGGGCGTGTCAAGAATCACTCGCCCTGACCAAAGAGCCCCGCAACGGATGTCCGTTGCGGGGCGTCTTCTTCAGCTACCCCGGCACAGTGAAGATCGATGCGGCTGTCCGGGGTGCCGCGCGGCGCTCCTGCGCCGAAAGGCGGGAGGCGCCCATGCGCGGGGGGG
>DATICZ010000215.1:0-3742 GCA_035456525.1 Gemmatimonadales bacterium | reverse complement strand
GCAATGGATACTCCCTCGTCGCGACTGGCGTCGGTTTGATCCCGGCCACGAGCGCGGCGTTCAACGTCACGCCAGGCGCTGCCACGCAACTCGTCTTCACCCAGCAGCCCCCCGCCACGGTGGTGGCCGGAAACGGCTTCTCGGTCGTCGTCACGGCGCAGGATGGACTAGGTAATACCGTGACCACCTTCACGGGGAGCGTCACGCTCGCGCTCGGAACGCGCCCCGCCGGTGCCGTGCTCACTGGCACCACGACGGTCTCCGCCGCCAGCGGCGTCGCGACCTTCTCGAGCTTTGGCGGCTTGACCGTCGCGGGCGGGTACACACTGGTCGCGTCCAGCTCCGGATTGCAGAGCGTCGTGAGCAACTCGTTCACCGTTATCCCCGCCGCCGCCACCACGCTGGCGTTCACGACACAGCCGAGTAATGTCGCCAGCGGCGCGCCCATCACGCCGGCGGTGCAGGTGGCCGTCCAGGACAACTTCGGCAACACGGTGACGACCGCGACCAACGCGATCACCGTGTCGCTCACGGTTCCCAACGGCGCGTTCCTCGGCGGCACACTCACCCGGAGCGGGGCTTCGGGCGTGGCCACGTTCACCGGATTAACGGTGGACAAGGCCGGTACCTACACGCTGACCGCGGTGGCGACGGGATTGACGAACGGCACCAGCGCGTCGTTCATTGTGGCGGCCGGGACCGCAACGCAGCTCGCAGTGGCCCTTTCGCCGGCGTCGGTCACCGCGGGCATAGCGACGTCGGTCACCGTCACAGCGCGGGACGGGTCGGGCAACACGGCGATCGGGTACCTCGGCACCGTGCATTTCACCTCGAGCGACGCGCAGGCGACGCTACCCGCCGACTACACGTTCATCGCCGGCGACAACGGCGTCCATACGTTCGCGGGTGGCGTCACCCTGAAGACGGTGGGGAGCCCGACGGTCACGGCAACCGACGTTTCCGTCGGGTCCATCACGGGGTTCCAGACGGCGACCGTCACGCCGGCCGCCGCGGCTGCCCTGTTCTTCACCGTCGAGCCAAGCACCACGACCGCCGGAGCCGCGATCACTCCGCCCGTGCAAGTGACGGCCCGCGACGCCTTCGGCAATACCGCGAGCTCGTTCTCCGCGCCCGTCACACTTGGCCTGGGTAACAATCCTGGCAGCGCGACCCTCGGCGGCAGCACGACGGTAAGCGCGGCCGCCGGCGTCGCGAGTTTCGCCGGGCTGACCGTGGATCAGCCGGGTATCGGCTACACACTCACCGCCGCGGCGACCGGGCCGACGGGAGCGACGAGCACGCCGTTCGATGTCGTCGCGGTCGGGGCCGTCATGAATGCCTGGACGAACGGCGCGGGTGGCGGGTGGAGCGTCCCGGGCAACTGGAGCCAGGGACGGGTCCCGGCGACCACGGATTCGGTGGTGATCGCGCTGGCCGGTACCTATACCGTCACGCTCGACACCACGGTGTCGCTGGCCTTCCTGACATTCGGGGCTTCCTCCGGGGCTCAGACCCTGGCGATGTCCACGCGCACTCTCACCGTCACCAACGCGGTGAGCGTCCAAAGCGGCAGCACTGGGACGATCAGTAACGGCACCATCTCCGGTTCGGCGGCCCTGACCAACCGGGGCAGACTGACTCTCGCGAGCGCGACGATCGGCACCGCCTTCGTGAACCTGGGCACGCTGGTCGCCACGGGGCCGAGCGCGCTGACGGGGAGTGTCACGACGAACGCCGGCGATTCGATCATCGTGCAGGGGAATGGAACGGTGGGCGCGGGGACGCTGACGGTGAGCGGGGGGAGCTGGACGAACAATGGGGCGATCGTGCTGACTGACGTCGGCTCGGCCTTCGGGGCGACGTTGAGCGTGCCTACCGGGACGCTCACCAACGTGGCGGGGGCAACGATCGACGCCCCGCTCGGCGCGAACGGCGACCGGACGCTCAACGCGACGCTCGACAATCAGGGCACCGTGACCATCGGGACGGCCGCCGCCAGGAAGCTGACCATCGCGCCGCCGGCCGGTGCCGCGTCCTCGAACAGCGCCACGATCACGATCAACAGCGGATTGTTGCAGGTCACGCAAACCGGCACGAGTCCGAGCCTCACGAACCTGGGGGCGATTCAGCTCGTCGGCGGGAACTTCTCGCTCAACCAGCCTTCGGGAGGCACACCCGGCACACTCACGAGCGCCGGGGCGCTCTCGATCGGCAGTGGGCGGACGTTCACGGTAGCAGGGGGCATGCTCGAGGTACCTGCGGGGGCCACGATCACCGGGACGGGGACCCTGGCCTTGTCTGGAGCGACGGCGAACGTCGCGCCGGACTTCAACACGAGCCTGACCGGCTTGACTCTCGTGAACTCGACCTGGAACGGGCCCGGGATCCTGACCAATCCGGCCGGGACGACGTTGAATCTCCAGAGCAGCACGATCACCGCGGCGTTCGTAAACGGGGGCACCCTGGTGGCGACGGGGCCGAGCGCGCTGACGGGGAGTGTCACGACGAACCCCGGCGATTCGATCATCGTGCAGGGGAATGGGACCGTGGGCGCGGGGACGCTGACGGTGAGCGGCGGGAGCTGGACGAACAATGGGGCGATCGTGCTGACCGATGTCGGCTCGGCCTTCGGGGCGACGCTGACGGTGCCGACCGGTACGCTCACCAACGCGGCCGGGCGGACGATCGACGCCCCGCTGGGCGCGAACGGCGACCGGACGCTCAACGCGGCGTTGCTCAACCAGGGGACCGTGACGGTGGGCGTGGCGGCGGCGCGGAAGCTGACCATCGCGCCCCCGGCCGGGGCGGCGTCGTCGAACAGCGCCACGATCACGGTCAACAGCGGGCTGCTCCAGTTCACGCAGACGGGCACGAGCCCGAGCTTCACCAACACGGGCACGATTCAGGTCGTCGGGGGGAATTTCTCGCTCAATCAGCCCACAGGTGCCACGCCCGGCACGTTGACGACGAGCGGGATCCTCTCGATCGCCGGTGGGCGGACGCTCACGGTGGCGGGGGGTGTATTCACGGTCCCCACGGGGGCCGCGCTCACTGGCACCGGGACGCTGGCGTTGTCCGGAGCGACGGCGAACGTCACGCCGGACTTCAACACGAGTCTGACCGGGTTGACCCTCGTGAACTCGACCTGGAACGGACCCGGGATCCTCACCAATCCGGCCGGGGCGACACTGAATCTCCAGAGCAGCACGATCGCGGCCCCGTTCGTGAACGGGGGCACGTTGGTGGCGACGGGGCCGAGTGCGCTCACGGGCAGTGTCACGACGGTTGCGGGTGATTCGATCATCGTGCAGGGGAACGGGACGGTGGGGGCGGGGACGCTGACGGTGAGCGGCGGGAGCTGGACAAACAACGGGGCCATCGTGTTGACCGACGTCGGCTCGGCCTTCGGGGCGACGCTGACGGTGCCGAGCGGCACGCTCACCAATCCGGCCGGGCGGACGATCGAGGCCCCGCTGGGCGCCAACGGCGACCGGACCCTCAACGCGGCGTTGCTCAACCAGGGGACCGTGACGGTGGGCGTGGCGGCGGCGCGGAAGCTGACCATCGCGCCCCCCGCCGGGGCGGCGTCGTCGAACAGCGCCACGATCACGGTCAACAGCGGGCTGCTCCAGTTCACGCAGACCGGCACGAGCCCGAGCCTCACCAACACGGGCACGATTCAGCTAGCGGGGGGGAACTTTACACTCAGCCAACCCTCCGGGGGGACGCCCGGCACGCTGAC
>DATICZ010000214.1:0-5646 GCA_035456525.1 Gemmatimonadales bacterium | reverse complement strand
CTCCTCACCCCGCACGGCATCGTGGTGCTGTACAACGCGGGGAACAGCGGGGAGAACGGAGACCCCGGTTTGCCGGCCCGGGTCTACACGGGGGGACAGGCGCTGTACGACGCGCGCAATCCGGTCAATCTGCTGGCACGCTCAGACGCGCCGTTCATCAAGCCGACCGAAGCCTTCGAGCGCACGGGGCAGTACGCCGAGGGAACGACGTTCGTGGAGGGGCTGGTGCCGTTTCGCGGACGCTGGTACCTCTACTACGGAACGGCTGACTCGCGAGTCGGCGTGGCGGTCTGGGATCCGGGCCGTGCCGGCGGGACTTCGCAAGAAGGAAGCCTTCGATGACGCTGGTACAGGTCGCCCCCTCGCCGTTCCAGGACGTCGACCTCGCGCGGACCTACGACGCGGTGATCGTGGGCTCGGGCGCGGCCGGCGGCATGGCCGCTCACGTGCTCACCAGCCAGGGCATGGACGTCCTCATGCTCGAGGCTGGGAAGAAGCTGAACATCGAGCAGGAGCTGCGCTCGATGGAGTGGCCGTACGATCATCCGCGGCGGGGCGACTTCCCGCCGGGATCCCACGCGCTCTCCTTCAACGAATACACGATCCGGCAGCCGCCCTACGCCAAAGGTGCCGCGTTCAAGCACGTGTACTCCTACGTCGGGGGATGGTCGGGCTCGGATTACGTCAAGAACATCCTGGTCGACGAGAAGGATCACCCCTACACGGGAACCCGCTACGCCTGGGTGCGGGCCCGTGCGCTGGGCGGCAAGACCAACATCTGGGGCCGGCTCGCCCTGCGACTGTCGGACTACGACTTCAAGGCGAAGTCCCACGACGGGTACGGTGAGGACTGGCCGATCTCCTATGCGGACCTGGCGCCCTATTACGACAAGGTCGACCTCTACCTCGGCATTTCCGGCGTGGCCGAGAACCTGCCGCACCTGCCCGACAGCCTGTTCCAGCGTCCCACCAAACTCAACACCGCCGAGGTCCGGCTGCGGCAGAGTCTCGCGAAGACCGGACGCGTCTTGACGCCCTACCGCGCCGGGGTCACCACGGACGGCCTCAAGCACAACAAGTATCGGAGCAAGTGCTTCGGTCGAGGCGCCTGCAACCGGCGACCGGGAGGGTGCGACATCCACGCCGCCTTCGACTCACCCACCGGGCTCATCTATCCCGCGATGGACACCGGGCATCTCACGCTGCGGACCAACTCCATCGCGCACGAGGTGGTGGTCGATCGGAACACGGGCCGGGCGCGGGGGGTCGCCTTCCTGGACAGCGTGACGCGCAGATCGTACGAGGCCAAGGCGAGGGTCGTCATCCTCGCCGCTTCCACGCTCGAATCTGCGCGCCTGCTGCTGCTGTCACGGTCTCCGCAACACCCCAACGGTCTGGCCAACTCGAGCGGCCACGTCGGCCACAACTTCTGCGAGCACGTGATGGGGCCGGGCGTCACCGGCCTGGTGCGCGAGCTGGTCGGAAAGCCGCACACCCTGGACGACGGCCGGCCCGGCGGCTTCTACATTCCGCGGTTCCGGAATCTCAAGGAGCGCCAGCCCGGGTTCATCCGCGGCTACGGCTTCGAGGGCTCGAGCGGCCATGCCATGTTCCCGCCGGGAGCGATGGAGGCGCCCGGGTTCGGGGCCCAGTTCAAGAAGACCGTGCGCGATCATGCGGGGGCGTTCATCGGCATGGGCGCGTTCGGCGAGGTGCTGCCCCGCTACGAGAGCCACGTCGATCTCGATCCCGCGACGCAGGACGCCTGGGGGATTCCCGTGCTGCGCTTCCACTATCAGTTCGGCGACAACGAGCGCAAGATGGCCGAAGACATGGTCGTGACGGCGCGCGAGATGCTCGAGGAGGCGGGGGTCGAGGTGGTGGGCGTCGATCGCGAAATCCTCACGGAAGGCTGGTCCATCCACGAGCTGGGCACCGCGCGGATGGGCGCCGATCCCAGGTCGTCGGTGCTCAACCAGTTCCAGCAGTCGCACGACATCCGGAACCTGTTCGTGGTGGACGGCTCGAGCCACGTGAGCGCGTCGTGCCAGAATCCGACCTGGACCATCATGGCGCTGGCGTGGCGCTCCTGCGACTACCTGGCCGACGAGTTCAGAAAAGGAAACCTGTGACGGAGGCGCCATGAAGCAGAACGATCTTTCGCGCCGCGAGCTGATCGAAGCCACGGCGGCGGTGGTGGCCGCCCCGTTGCTGAAAGTCGGCGGCGTGGGGGCGCGCGTTCCTGCCGGCACGCCGGCGCGCTTCCTCACCCAGGCGGAGTCCGCGCTGCTGGACGAGCTCACCGAGCTGCTCATCCCCACCGACGACCACTCGCCCGGGGCGCGCGCCGCCGGGGTGGCCGCATACATCGACGCGCGTCTGGCGGAATCGCTCGAGCCCGAGTGGCGGGCGCAGTGGCGGTCCGGCCTCCAGGCAGTGGAAGCGCTGTCCCACGAGCTTTCCGGGAAGCCGTTGCTCGAGGCCACGCCGGACCAGCGGGTCGCCGTACTCACCCGCATGGCTGCGGGAGAGTCGAATCCCAAGACGGAGGCGGAGCGCTTCTTCATCGAGCTGAAGCAGTGGACGGTGCGCGGCTACTACACCACCGACATCGGCATCCACGCCGACCAGGAATACAAAGGGAACGTCTACCAGCCGGGGGAGTTCACGGGGTTCGACGCCAGGTGAGGCCGGGGCCTGTCACGGGGTGACTTCGAAGCCGCTTTCCAGCCCTTCCGCCGCATTGGGTCCCACGAACAGCCGGAACGTACCCGGCTCCACGACGAGCTTCATGGACGCGTCCCAGAATGCCAGGTCCCGCACCGGGACGCGGAACAGCACGGGGCGCGACTCGCCCGGATCGAGCGTGACGCGCCGGAACCCCTTCAACTCGCGTACGGGACGGGTCACGCTGGCCACTTCGTCCCGCACATAGAGCTGCACCACTTCGGTTCCCCGGCGGGCGCCGGTGTTCGCGACCGTCACCGACACCGCGATCGTGTCGCGCGGTCCGAGGCGCGACGCAGCGAGCCGCAGGTCGCGGTAGGCGAAGGTGGTGTAGCTCAAGCCGTAGCCGAACGGGTACAGCGGTGTCACCGGGACGTCGAGGTACTTGGAGGTGTAGTGCTCCGCTGTCGCCGGGCGGCCGGTGTTCTTGTGGCTGTAGTAGATCGGGACCTGCCCCACGGCCCGCGGGAATGTCACCGGCAGCCGGCCGCTCGGGTTCACGTCGCCGAACAGGACGTCGGCGACCGCGTGGCCGGTTTCGATGCCGAGAAACCACGTGTCGAGGATCGCGGGCACGTGCTCCGCGGCCCACGACAACACGAGCGGCCTGCCGTTCATGAGGACCAGCACGACGGGCCGGCCTGTGGCCACCACGGCCTGCTGCAGCCGTTCCTGGGCGCCGGGGAGATCGAGCCGGGTGCGGCTGCCCCCTTCGCCGCTCATCGTGTCGGCCTCCCCCACGACGAGGACGGTCACATCCGCCCGACGGGCGAGATCCACGGCGGCGGCGATGC
This sequence comes from Gemmatimonadales bacterium, assembly GCA_035456525.1. Classification (GTDB taxonomy): domain Bacteria; phylum Gemmatimonadota; class Gemmatimonadetes; order Gemmatimonadales; family GWC2-71-9; genus DASTHG01. The sequence continues at coordinate 2,125 of DATICZ010000214.1, read as the reverse complement.
CGCTGGTGTCGCCGTCGGTGACGCCGGTGCCCGCAGCGTGGAGCACGGTGACTCCGGCACCGGCCCGCTCGCGGATGCCGGCGAGCACCGACACGACGTCGCCGGGCCGTCCCTGCGCGTGCCAGGGGCCGAGCGGGTCGACCGTGTCGGCGGCGAGCGGGCCGATGACGGCGATCGTCTTCGCTCCAGTCCCGAGCGGCAGGATGCCCCCCTCGTTCTTGAGCAGGACGATCGCCTCCTGGGCGACGCGTCGGGCGAGGGCACGATCGAGCGGCTGCGGCGGTGCGGCACGATAGGGGTCGTCGAACAGGCCCAGTTTCTGCTTGGCGCGCAGCAACCGGCGCACCGCCGTATCCACCCGGGCGAGCGGCACCCGTCCGGATGCCACCAGCGCGGGGAGACTGTCCAGGTAGATCCGGCTCACCATATCCATGTCCACGCCGGCCACGAGCGCCAGCCGTCCGGCCTCGGCCCGCGAGCCGGCGATCCCGTGCGAGCGCAGCTCGTCGATCGACGTCCAGTCGCTCACCACGAAGCCGTCGAATCTCCATTCGCGGTGCAACACGGTGTCGAGCAGCCAGGGGCTCGCCGTGCTGGGCACCCCGCCGACCTCGTTGAACGCCGACATGATGGACCCGACGCCGGCGTCAACGGCCGCCTTGAAGGGGGGCAGGTAGATCTCGCGCACCGTGCGCTCGGACAGGTCCACCGTGTTGTAATCCCGGCCCGCCTCGGCTGCCCCGTAGGCGGCGAAGTGTTTCGCGGTGGCGAGAATGTTCTCCTGGAAGCCGCGCACGCGGGCCGCCGCCAACACCGAGCCGAGGTAGGGGTCCTCCCCGGAGCCCTCGGCGATCCGGCCCCACCGCGCGTCGCGCGCGATGTCCACCATGGGCGCGAAAGTCCAGTTGATACCCGCCGCCCGTGCCTCGCGGCCGGCGGCTCGCGCCGTCGCCTCCACGATCTCGGGGTCCCACGTGCTGGCTTCGGCCAGCGGGATGGGGAAGATCGTGCGGTAGCCGTGAATGACGTCGAGCCCGAGGAGGAGCGGGATGCGGAGGCGCGACTGCTCGACCGCCACCCGCTGGATGTCGCGCGCGGCGTCCGCGCCGTCGACATTCAGGAATCCCCCGACCGTGCCGCGGCGCACTTCCTCCGCCTGCTGCGGCGTCGCGCGGCCGCCGGCGGGGAGCAGGTTCAGCTGGCCGAGCTTCTCCTCGAGGGTCATGCGTGCGAGGAGGGAATCGATGCGGTCGGCGGGCGTGGGTGCGGCGCGCGGCGCGGCCCGTGGGAGGGGGCGCCTTGGGGGGCAGGGCGGCGTCCGGTTCCGACAATCCGACCACTTCGTCGTGATGACGATGACCCCGTTGCCGCCGCGTACTCCGTAAATCGCCGTGCTCGCCGGATCCTTGAGGACCTCGATGGACTCGATGTCGTACGGACTGATACCGGTGAGGGCCCCGTTCACTCCGGGCTGGATCGGGACGCCGTCCAGGACGTACAGCGGTTGCTCGCCGCTGTAGAACGAGCTCGGGCCGTGGATGCGGACCGCGATACCGCCGTCAGAGGTGCGCGATACCTCGACGCCGGAGACGCGACCGACCAGCGCCATTTCGATCGGGTCGGTGGTATTGCGCTGAATGTCCGTCCAGCCGACGGTCGAAGGATTGGGCCGGGGCGGATGGGCGGGCGTCGTATCCGCGATCTGCTCCTGGCCGGCGGTGCGCGGGTGGGCACATCCGGACGTGAGCCCGATCAGCAGACCGGCGCTCAGCAGGGCACGCGAAACGAGCGCGGCCATGTGGCCAATATACGTCGCGGTCGTTCGGTGAATAGGGGGCGCGGGCCTGCCATCCACCGAGTCCACCCGGGGGAGTGCCGGAGACCCGGGCGCGTGTGTCGGGCTATCCCTGGACGCCGGCGTTCATCGTCCTGGCCGCGGCGTACGTCGTGGCGAGCTCGGTGGGAGCGAATCCGAAGAACGCAGGCGTGGCGGAGGCGTGCGTCGACACTGATTCGGGACGGCAGCCGGATGAGTCCCTGACGGATGGCCGTGGCGCCTCCCAGCCGTGACCGTGTAGCCTGCCGCATCCTCAATCGGCAGGACGCTCACGATGACGTGCAGGCG
>DATICZ010000213.1:0-2365 GCA_035456525.1 Gemmatimonadales bacterium | reverse complement strand
GCGTGGGGGGCGGGTTCACGATCGAGAACATGGCGGGCGACCTGCACCGCATCGTGCCCGGCGCCGGCTTCGCCGGACTGGCCCCCGGGGCCAGCGTCCGGATCGAATACCTCACGGACCTGCTCCTCAACGTCAGCTTCGTTCCGAAGGGTCCGTACATCGTGTTCGACGACGCGAAAGACGTCGGCGTTCCCCTGAACGACTACGTGGCCGTCCCCTTCGAGCGTCCCCCGCAGGGCGAAGGGCGCGATCCCCGCGTGGTGAGCCCCGAGACCCAGTTCACGCTCGACTCGGTGATCCGCGACGTCCCCGTGAGCGAGCTGCCGCCGGTGTTCCCCACGCCGGTGCTGGTGACGATGGGAGCGGGAGCGTTGCGCCTCAGCGCGATGCCGCAGGTCACCGCGACGTCCGGGCTCGAGCAGGAGGCGACATTCGCCGCCGAGTACCTGCGACCCTACTTCCGCGCGGGGCGGAGAGGTGGAGTCCCGCCACTGCGACTCGAGGTGGGCCCGGTCGAGGGCCAGACGTCGCCCGAAGCGTACGAGTTGGTGGTCGATCCCACGGCCGGGGTCCGGATTGTCGGTGTCTCGTCCGCCGGCGTCTTCTACGGGCTCCAGTCCCTGCGCAGCCTGCTCCCGCCGCCCTCTTCTCGCGGAGAGCTCCTCGTGCCGGCGCTCCGGGTGGTGGACGCCCCGCGCTTCGGCTACCGCGGGTTCATGCTCGACGTCGCGCGCAACTTCCAGCCGAAACCGGCGGTGCTGCGTACGCTCGACCTGCTCGCTCGCTACAAGCTCAACGTTTTCCACCTGCACCTCACCGAAGACGAGGCCTGGCGCATCGAAATCCCGAGCCTCCCCGAGCTGACTGCGGTGGGCGCACGGCGCGGCCACACCCTCGACTCAGGGACAAATCTTCCGCCCGCGTATGGCTCGGGCCCCACAGTGGACCGGCCGTGGGGCAGCGGCTTCTTCTCCCGCGCCGATTACATCGAGATCCTGCGCTACGCGGCGGCGCGGCACATCGAGGTGATTCCCGAGCTCGAGATGCCGGGCCACGCGCGCGCCGCGATCAAGGCCATGGAGGCCCGATCCCGCACGACCGGGGACCGGCAGTACCTGCTGAGCGACCCGGAGGACCGCTCCGTGTACACATCGGCCCAGGGGTACCACGACAACGTGATGAATCCGGCACTCGAGTCGACCTACGGGTTCATCGAGCGTGTGGTGGGCGACCTCGTGGCGATCCACCGCCAGGCGGGCGTGCCCTTGCGCCATATCCATATGGGAGGAGACGAGGTTCCGGCGGGGGTCTGGGAAGGCTCGCCGGCCGTCCAGACCTACCTGAAGGCCCACGGTCTCACCAGCGTCGACGATCTGTGGTTCGTCTTCTACGGCCGGGTGGAGCAGATCCTCAAGGCCCAGGGCCTGCTCCCCTCGGGCTGGGAGGAGCTCGCGGTGCGCAAGACCCATCGCGACGGGCGGCCGACGAACATCCCCAATCCCGATTTTGCCGCGCGCGGTTGGCGCGCCTACGTCTGGAACAATGTCCCCGGGGGGGGCGCCGAGGACTTGGCTTACAGGCTCGCGAATGGCGGCTACGACATCGTGCTGAGTCCCGTGAGCAACTTCTACTTCGATCTCGCGTGGAATCAGAACCCGGAGGAGACGGGGCTCGACTGGGGCGGCTACGTCGACCTGCGCAAGCCGTTCCAGTTCATCCCGTTCGATTACTACCGGAACGTCCCGGTCGACCCATCCATCTTCGTCGGCAAGGACCGGCTCACCGACTACGGCCGGGCCCACATCGTGGGGATCCAGGGGAACCTGTGGTCGGAGACGCTGGGAGCCGAGGGACGGCTCGACTACATGCTGCTGCCGAAGCTCTTCGGCCTCGCCGAGCGGGCCTGGGCGCCCGACCCGGACTGGGCCAGGGAGCCCGACCGCGCGAAGTCCGCGGCGCTCTACGGCGAGGCGTGGTCCCGCTTCGTCAATGTGCTCGGCAAGCGCGAGCTGCCCCGGCTCGACCGGGAAGTGCCGGGCCTCAACTACCGGATCCCCACGCCCGGTCTGAGGGCCGAGGGCGGGGCGGTCCGCTGCAGCGTGGAGCTGCCCGGCTTCACGCTCCGCTACACGACCGACGGCAGCGAGCCCACCGTGCGTAGCGCCCTCGTCCGCGGTCCGATCCCGTTCCGCGGGACCGTCCGCGTCGCCGCGTTCAACACCACGGGCCGCAAGGGTCATACGGCCCGGCTCACCGCTCCCTAGCTCGCCCCGCCCCTTGACCGTCGCCGCCCGGTCTGCACCTTGAGGGAATGCGCCCACCATCGATCCACCTGACCCGTCGCGACTTCCTCGCCGCGACAGCA
>DATICZ010000212.1:0-2016 GCA_035456525.1 Gemmatimonadales bacterium | reverse complement strand
GCGGAGCAATGCGGCCGGGTGGTAGGTCACGATCAGGGGTATACCCCGGAACCGGTGCACCTTGGTGCGCAGCGCCCCGAGCGACTGCTTGGTGTTGAGGAGCGTCTGCGCCGCCGTGTTTCCCATGGCCAGGATCACCTTGGGCGCCAGCAGCTCGAGCTGCCGGAACAGATAGGGCACGCAGGCCGCGATTTCGTCGTACTGCGGCGTGCGATTCTGCGGCGGGCGGCATTTCACGACGTTACAGATGTACACCTGCTCGCGCGACAATCCGATCGCGGCCAGGATCTTGGTGAGGAGCTCGCCGGCCTGCCCCACGAACGGCCGCCCGGTTTCGTCTTCGGTCCGCCCCGGACCCTCTCCCACGCACACGAGACGGGCGGCATCCGGACCTTCACCCGGGACGGTGTGGGTGCGGCTTTCACACAGGCGGCATTTCGTGCACCCCGCCACGAGCTCCGCCACCTGTGCCAGGTACGTGACCTGTTGTAGCGGGTCGGCCGCGAAAAGGTCCCGTGCCGGTGGATCGTAGCTGATGCCGGCGGGCGGCAACTCCGCCTTCACCGGAGCCGGGGCGCTCGCCGCTGTTCTCCCCGGGCGGTCGGGCGGATCCGGGCGCACGCCCGGAGCCGGTTCCGGAGACCGTTCGGGAGCGGTGTTCGCCCCGGACGGCGGCAGGGTCACCGCATCCGTTCCGAGGAGCCGTTGCTGTTCCAGATAGGCGCGCGCCAGTGCCCGCCCGTCGCTCACGTCAACTCGTGCTCCACCGCGTCGAGGATTCGCTGCGCCACGTCGCGCTTGTCGAGCAGGGGGAGCTCCAGCGGAGCCCCCGACCGTCCGAGCAGCGTGACTTTATTCGTGGTCACCTCGAACCCCGCACCGGGCTCCAGCGCGTCGTTCAGTACCACGTAGTCGAGCCGCTTCGCTTTCAGTTTCTCTCGTGCGCGCGCGAGGCCGTCACCGGTCTCGAGCGCGAATCCCACTACCAGGCAACCGGACGGCCGCTTCAGGGTCGCGAGAATGTCCGGCGTCGGCTCCAACGCTAACGTGATTCGTCCACGGCCGCGAGGGCGCTTGCGCTTGTCCGTCTTCGCGGGACGGTAGTCGGCCGGAGCCGCGGCCATGAACAGCGCGGACGCGCCGGCGAGCGCCTCCTGCACGGCGCGCTGCATCGCCTCCGTGGTTTCGACGCGCACCGTTTCCACACCCGGGGGCGGGGCGAGCGTCGTCGGTCCCGCCACGAGCACGACGCGCGCGCCGCGGTCGCGGGCCACCTCGGCGAGCGCCCACCCCATGCGTCCACTCGAGGGATTGGTGAACACGCGGACCGGATCGAGGTGCTCGCGGGTGGGACCGGCGCTCACCACCACCTTGCGCCCGGCCCAGCGGGTGTCCGCTCCGAGATGACGCAGCACCGCCGCGAGGATCGTCTCCGGTTCGCTCATCCGGCCCTGCCGCTCGCTCGGGCCTTCGGCCAGCGCGCCGGTCTCGGGGCCGATGAACGTCCAGCCCCTCGCGCCGAGCGCCCGCAGATTGGCCTGAGTGACGGGGTGGGCGAACATGGCGTCGTTCATTGCGGGGGCTGCGAGCACGGCGCCGGGGCGCGCCAGCAGAATCGCGGTGAGCAGATCGTCGGCCATGCCCATTGCCGCGCGCGCCAGCAGCTGCGCCGTCGCGGGGGCCACGACCACCAGATCCGGATGCTTGGCGAGGCCGATGTGGGCGAGCGCGCGATCCCGTTCCCAGAGGGAGGTGAGGACCGGCCGCCCGGTGAGCGCCTCGAAGGTCAACGGCCGGACGAACTCGGTGGCCGCGGCGGTCATCACGACGTCCACCGTCACGCCGGCCTCGGCGAGCCGCCGGGCCAGCGTGCAGCTCTTGTAGCAGGCGATGCCGCCCGACACGCCGAGCACGACGTGACGGCCGGCGACGTGCATCACGTCTCCTGCCGCCGCCGCCGCACCAGCTTGTACTTCAGGTTTCCCTGCACCAGCTCGCCCAGCGCGCGGGTCGTCA
>DATICZ010000211.1:0-9774 GCA_035456525.1 Gemmatimonadales bacterium | reverse complement strand
CCCCCGTCCCTCGTCCCCTTATCTAGCATACCGGATGCTCGCCGTCCCGTACCGCCGCCGGACGCTGTCGAGTGCTGTGTTGAGCGCGTGACGCCGCGCCATCGGCGGGGGTGGGTCGAAGAACGAGAGCTGGATGTCGCTCCCCACGCCGAGGCTCACGGTGAGACCGAGCGCCGCGAGCGCGATGCGCCGCGTGATGACCCGGTCGGCGAGCGCGCGAGCGGCCGCCGTGAGGTCGACGTCCAGGTTGGTGGCGGGCTCGAGCGGAGTGGCGCCCGCGGTATCGCGGTGGTCGGCATAGCGCACCACGAGCTCCAGGTGGTCGGCGATGACGCGGCGCAGACGCAGACTCCGCCCGAGCTGCTCGGCCTGGCGGCGCAGCTCCGTGTGCAGCAGGTCACGATCGTTGGTCTCGAGCCGCAGCGCAGCCTGGGCGCGGATCGTCTCGCGGCGCGCTGGCGGGAGCACCGGACGGGGGTCGATCCCGTTGGCGCGCGCGTGCAGCACGAGACCGCGGCGGCCGAGCACTCCTTGCACCTGTACGCGGGTGAGCGCCGCGAGCGAGCCGATGCGGTGCACGTTGTAGCGCTCCAGCTGCTCGCGCACCGCGGGGAACGCGCCGGGGAGCGAGGCGAGCGGGTGCGGGGCGAGAAACGCCGGCTCGTCGCCGGGCCGCACGTCCACCACCGGCTCGGGCTTGAGCACGTGCGCCGCCACTTCGCTCACCACCTTGCTGGCGGCGAGGCCCACGGTCACCGGTAGGCCGAGGCGCCCCCAGATCTCGCGCCGGATGCGAACCGCGACGTCGGCCGCCGGGCCGAACAGTTTGCGGGTGCCGGAGAGATCGCCGTAGGCGTGACCCAGGGTATGCGGCTCGATGACCGGGACGTAGGGCTGGAGGATGCGCTCGAGAGCCCGGGCGGCGCGCTGGTAGAGACCGTAGCGCGGCGGCAGGAGCAGCAGGTCGGGGCAGCGGCGCAGTGCCTGATAGATGGGCATGCCCGCCGTGACGCCCGCGAGGGCCGCTTCCGGGGACGCTGACCAGATGATCGCGCGGTCCGTCCCCCCCGGCGCGATCGCGAGCGGGCGATCGAGGAACCGCGCGCCCCGCTGTGCGACACGCTCGACTGCGATCGGAAAGGTGAGCGGGTTGACGTACAGAATGGCGCGGTCCATCGGGCACGACACTGGGCTCTGGGAAAGAGAACGTGCCCGAAGAAAAGCCGAAAGTCAAGCAGCCGATTTGGCGAGCAAACTTGCTATGATGTCTGAAAGATGTAATGACAGTGATAATAAGCTGCGTTGACCCGCCCGCGCTCCTCCGCCAGCGCGAAGCGCCGCACCGCACCGGACAACGGACGATCGATCGACGGCGTCACTCCCTCCTGGCAGACCCTCTCCCCAATCGAGAAACGTCGAAAGAAAAAAGTGAGCGCACCTGTGGCCGCCGCGCTCGCTGATGCTGGTCTGCCCCCCAGAGCAGTTGAGATTGACCGCGGCGAACCCTCCGGCCGAATTCGCAACCGCCTGGGGGAGACTCAGCGGCGGGAGGCTCGACTCGACGTCTGCCATCGGCGACGTCCTGCGGTCGGTACACCCGAGCGCTGCCGATACGAGCAGGAGCGGAAACACGGAAGCATGCAGGCAGCACACGGAAGCCTCCTGAGCTGTGCCGGTTGACGGCCTGTCGCCGCGCACGTGCGGCGGCGGATGGCTCAGGATGGCGAGGGCCGAGGGAACCGAGTATCGGCCGTCCGGGAGCGAGCCGGCCGGGACATGGCCGACAACGCGTCGGGCGGCGTCCTACAACGGCCTCAGGACGTCAGCGAGTTCTCGATGGTATAGCGGATGATCTCGGCATTGGACTTGAGACCGGTCTTTTCCAGCACGCGCGTGCGGTAGGTGCTGATCGTCTTGGGCGAGAGCGACATCGCCGCGGCGACTTCCTTCACGCTCTTCCCTGCGCCGATCAGACACAGTACCTGATACTCGCGCGCCGACAGGAGCTCGTGCGGCCGACGAGTGTCCCCTTTGGCGACGACGGAGGCGAGCTGCTCGGCGAGCGCCGGGCTGACGTACCGCCCCCCACCCACCACCCGGCGGATGGCGGCGACCAGTTGCTCGGGCGACTGGTTCTTGCTCAAATAGCCGGCGGCTCCCGCCTGCAATACCCGCAGGCCGAATTGATCCTCGGGCTGAACGCTCAACACCAGCACGCGCAGGTTGGGGCGCAGCAGCCGCAGGCGCTGGATCACCTCGACGAATCCCGGACCGGGCATCGTGATGTCGAGCAGCACGACGTCCGCTTGGACCTCGGCGGCCCGCGCCAGCAGATCGTCGCCGTTGGTCGCCTCGGCCACGACCACGAACGATGCGGACTCCACCACGCGCCGCAGTCCCTCGCGCACGACCGGGTGGTCGTCTGCGATGAGGAGCCGGATCACAGCTGAATCCGCTCGATCCGGGGCCCGGCCGGCATGCGGACTTCGAGTATCGTCCCCGAAGGCTCGCGCGACGCCAACCGCAGACGGCCGCCGAACGCCGCGACGCGTTCGCGCATCCCGACGAGCCCGAGGGATTTGGGCCCGGTACTCTGCCGGTCGGCGACGCCTTTGCCGTCGTCTTCGACGGCCAGCACCAGCCAGTCGTCCTCGATCGCGACACTCACCCGCACGCGCGACGCCTGCGCGTGGCGAGCCACGTTCGTCAGGGCCTCCTGCAACACACGAAAGAGCGCGGTGGAACGGGCATCATCGATCTGGGGCCAGCTGGCCGGCGCCGCCACGGTGCAGGGAATCCCCGTGCGCCGGGCGAACTCCTCGGCCTGCCATTCGAAGGCCGCCAGGGGCCCCAGGGTGTCGAGCACGGCCGGGCGCAGCTCCGCCCCGATGCGCTGCACCGACTCGATGGTCCGGTCGATCTGGCCGAGCATCTGGCGCACCGGGCCGCGCAGCGACCGGGTCCCCTCAGGCAAGCGACTCTCCAGCCAGGCGAGCTGCAGCTTGAAGCCCGTGAGGGCCTGACCGAGCTCGTCGTGGATTTCGATGGCGATGCGGCGCCGCTCCTCCTCTCGCACGGCCTGCAGCCGGTGCGCCAGCTCCCGCAGCTGCTCCTCCGAGCGGCGCAGCTCTTCTTCCGCCTGACGCCGCCCGGAGATGTCGCGGTAAATCGAGTAGATCGCGGGCGCCCCGTCTTCGAGCGTGACCGGCGTGCACAGCACCGATACCTCGACCGGCGAGCCGTCCTTCCGACGCCGCACCGTGACGTCGATGGCGTGGCGACCCGTCGCGGCCGCGAGGCTCCCATGCCGCGCCTCGGCGATCCGTTCGGGTGGAACGATCAGATCTTCCAGGGTGCGGCCCAGCGTCTCGGCCTCCGGATAGCCGAACATGCGCGTGAATTCGCCGTTCACGCGGAGGACGCGACTGCGCGCGTCGGCGAGGACGATGGCTTCGGGCACCCCTTCGAACAGCTGTTCGAACGGGGTCGCGCGGGGCGCGACAGGTTCCACGGTCACCGCTTTCCGAGGTACGCCCGCACCAGCGGAGCCACCCGCTGACGCACGAGCGCGGTCTGCAGCAGGTTCCTCTCTTCGGCGCCGGCCTCCATCAGGAAGCGCGTCGCGTTGCCCTCCCGCACCGCCACGGGCACGCCGTCCCGATACAGCACCCGGTTGCCCGCGAGCGCCGGCAGGGCCTCCCCGGGCACGATGATCCCGACCAGGTTCAAAGGGTCGGCCCCGCTCACCGCGACGAGCGAACCCCCTGCCGCTTCGCGACGCACTGCCCGCAGGGTGCCCACCGCCTCCGCGAGCGCGTACTGCTCGCCGGAGAACCCGCCCACGAAGCGTCCGCCACGGATCTCACCGCGCGCCTCGAGCCGCCGGTACACGCGCAGCACGTCACGCCACGGCACGAGCACCGTCTCGCGCTCCACCAGCCGCCGGAAGACGACGCCGTAGCGGCGCAGCAGCATCCAGGCCACTGCCTCGGCCTGTTGCTCCTCGGGCAGGAGCGAGCGGCGCGCGGCGCGCGACCATCGCCCTGCGGTTTCGACGCCGAACGGCGCGCTCCGTCCGCGGCGCCGCAACCGCCCGATCGGCTTGCGGCGGTCCGACGGCACCAGCAGCGCTCGCAGTCCGGCGAAGCTGTCCGAGACGACGAGCCCCCAGGCCACGAGCTCTCCCAGCCCCTTCTCCACCTCCGTGCGGAGCAGGCCGGTCCCGTTCACCAGGTCGCCGAAGAAGGACGCCCCGCGCCCGTCGAGCGCGTCCAGGACCGCGCGCGCGGCATGCGACAACGAAAGCTGGTCGACCACGGGCTCGGGGTGAATGGCTCGCCATACCTCGCCCCGGTCGCGCCGGAACAACGCCAAAGGTGTCGTGCGAATCGGACCCGACTTGTGTCCCCCGTTGCCGGCCGGTGCGGCCGGGCTCAGCCGACCCCAGGCGATCTCGCCTGAAAGACACAGACCGTCGAGCCACAGCGGATCGTAGTCCGCGACTCGCGCGGGCAGCACCTCACTCTCCCATGCCCCCGCCGGCAGCTCGAACCCGTCCAGGATGTCGAGCACCGCGGCGAGCCCTTCCGGTCCCTCGGCGCGGGTCTCGTCGGTGAGGCGCTGCCAGCGGAACAGGAAGCGCATGAAATCCGCCGCCGTGACCGGCTCGATCTCGCGCCGCAGCCGGTCGAGGGTGTAGCGGTGGATCCGCGCCAGCAGGCGCCGCTCGCACCACTCGAGCTCCGTCACGCCGGGCGTGAACCGCCCCCGCAGCACGAACCCCTCTTGCTCCAGCGCGCCCAGGCCGAACTCCACGTCCGCCTGCGGCAGGCCCAGCGAGGCGGCGATCGCCGCGGCGGTCGTGGGCCCGACGACCTCGAGCCGCCCGCGCACCAGCTCGCGCACCGCATCTTCGTGGGTCCACGTTCTCGCGCGTTCCCGCTCCGGTGCCGTGAGGGTGTGTGGATCGCATACCGCGCCGGGATAGGCCGCCGCGAGCATCGGCAGCCGCTCCGCCGCCACCCACAGCGGCGCCGACGCCTGGAGCACGCCCGCGCGCCCCGCTGCGCGCAACTCGTCCATGAACCGCGCCCACTCGTCCCCCGTCCCTCGTCCCCCGTCCCCGACCGGCATTGCTCCCATCACCAGCAGCGTATCGTGGAGCTCGTCGATGCTCGAGACCTCCGGCCACGCCTCATCCTTCACCCGTGTGATGGCATCGGTATCGAGCTTGCCGAACTCTTCGGCGGTTTTCACGTCGAGCGTGCGTCGCGTCGCCACGGCCTGGGTGCGGCGCTCCTCGAGCGGCGCGTCGTCCAGGAAGGCGTACGGCTTGGCGTTCAGGATCTCGTGCGCGATGGGCGAGGGCTCGGTCGTGTCGCGCGCCACCAGGGTGAAACGATACGCCGTGATGCCCTCGAGCACCCGCATGAGACCCGCCAGGTCCATGGCCTCGGTCAGGCAGTCCTCGATCGTCTGGCGGATCAACGGGTGGTCGGGAATCTCGCGGTCGCCGACGAGATTCTCCGGGCAGGCGAGTTGATCCGGGAAGACGGCCGCCGAGAGGTCCTCCGCCTCCATGCGCTGGAGCGGAGTCGGCACCTTCCGGCCGCCGCGAAACCGCAGCACCGCCAGCGCCCGCGTGGCGTTCCAGCGCCACCGGCTCTGGAACATCGGGGCGACGAGCATCGCCTGGATCAGGACGTCGCGCACCGTGGCGGTGTTCAGGTATTGAAAGACCGTCTCGAGCGGGAAGCTGTGATGCGGTCCGAGCGACAGGACGATCGCCTCGTCGTTCGCCGCCGCCTGCAGCTCGAAGTTGAACGAGCGGCAGAACCGCTTTCGCAGGGCGAGGCCCCACGCCTTGTTGATTCGCGCGCCGAACGGGGCGTGCAACACGAGCTGCATCCCGCCCGCCTCGTCGAAGAAGCGCTCCAGCACGAGCGTTCCCTGGCTCGGCACCACACCTAATACGGCGCGCGTCGCCGCGAGGTATTCGACGATCTGCCGCGCGACGGGCTCGGGGACGCCGGTCTCTTCCAGCCACCGAATCGCCCCGGGGACGTCACCCAGCCGCCGCTCGACGTCCTGGCGCAGCCGCGACACCTCCTCCGAAAGCTCGTCGGTGCGCGCGGGTGCCTCGCCCAGCCAGAAGGGAAGCGAGGGCGGCTGCCCTTTCGCATCGGCGACCCGCACCTGCCCCGATTCGACCTTGAGGATCAGATAGGAGGCGTTGCCGAGCTGGAAGATGTCGCCGGGCGCGCTCTCGATCGCGAAGTCCTCGTTCAGCGTCCCGACGAAGATTTCGGTCGGCTCGAGCACGACCCGGTAGTCGCCGAGGTCGGGAATGGCACCACCCGACGTGAGGGCCGCGAGGCGGGCGCCGCGGCGACCGCGCAAACGGCGGTTCACCCCGTCGTAGTGCACATAGGCCCCACGCCGGCCGCGCTTCGTGGTGAACCCCTCCGACAGCATCCGCACGACGTCGTCATAGTCCTTCCGCGACAGGTCCCGGTACGGGTAGGCCCGATGCACGAGGTCGTACAGGGCGTCTTCGTCCCACTCCTCGCAGGCGACCGCCGCCACGACCTGCTGCGCGAGGATGTCGAGGGGGTGCTCGGGGATGATCAGCCGGTCGAGCTTGCCTTCGCGGGCGGCCCGCAACAGTGCGGCGCACTCGATCAGCTCGTCGCGCGACAGCGGAAAGATCCGTCCCTTCGGGACGGCACCCAGGCGGTGCCCGGAGCGGCCGACGCGCTGCAACAGCGTCGCGATCGCGCGCGGCGTCCCGATCTGGCAGACGAGATCCACCGAGCCGATGTCGATCCCCAGCTCGAGCGACGCGGTCGCCACCAGCGCCTTCAGCTCGCCGTTCTTGAGGCGGGTCTCGGCATCGAGACGCTTCTCGCGCGACAGGCTGCCGTGGTGCGACGTCACCTGGTCCGCGCCGAGCCGCTCGGAGAGCTGCATCGTGAGCCGCTCGCACAACCGGCGCGTGTTCACGAACACCAGTGTCGTCCGGTGCTCTCCGATCAGCCGGGCGAGTCGCTCGTCCACCTCTTCCCAGACTTCGGCCGAAATCACCGCTTCGAGCGGCGAGGAGGGAATCTCGAGGGCGAGGTCGAGCTGCCGCGCGTGACCCGAATCCACGATGACCGGAAGCGGACGCTCCGTCCCCACGAGGAATTGCGCGATCTCCTCGATCGGCTTCTGCGTGGCCGACAGCCCGATGCGCTGCAGCGGATGCCGCGACAGAGCCGCCAGCCGCTCGAGCGACAGGGTGAGATGGCTGCCCCGCTTGTCCCGCGCCACCGCATGGATTTCGTCCACAATCACGGTGCGCACGCTGCGCAGCGTCTCCCGCGCCCGCTCGGAGGTGAGAATCAGATAGAGCGACTCGGGCGTGGTGACGAGGATGTGAGGCGGGCGTTTGACCATCGCCTGCCGGTCTGCCGGGCTGGTATCCCCGCTGCGCAGCAGGACCCGGAGATCGACGTCGGGAAGCCCTTCGGCTGCGAGGGCGCCGCGGATCTCGTCCAGCGGCTGCGAGAGGTTCTTCTGAATGTCGTTGGACAGCGCCTTGAGGGGCGAGACGTACACGACCTGCGTCTCATCGGGCAGCGTGCCGCCGCCCTCGAGTCCCTCGCGTAGCAGCTCGTCGATCGCGGCGAGGAAGGCCGCGAAGGTCTTGCCCGAGCCGGTCGGAGCGGCGATCAGGACGTCGCGTCGGGCCTGGAGGAAGGGCCAGGCGCGATGCTGCGGCTCGGTGGGCTCGGCGAACCGGCCGGAGAACCAGCGCGCGACGACGGGATGGAACCGGGCGTTCATGGCGTGAGTCCGCGCATCGCGGCGATCCGCTCGACCGTCTCTCCGATCTTGTTGTTCGGGGTGGAGGCGCCGGCCGTGATGCCGAGGCGGACCGGACCCTGCGGCAGCCACGCCTCAACCCTCGTTTCCTCGCGCTGCCCCACCGGGAGGTAGCGGATGCTCCCGGTCTGCGGGTCGATGCAGAGCGCGTCCTCGATGTGGAAGGTCGGGACGCGCGCCGCGCAGATGGCCGCGAGATGCGTGGTGTTGCTCGAGTTGTACCCGCCGATCACCACCATCGCGTCGAGCGGCTCCTCGATCAGCTTGAGCACCGCGTCCTGCCGATCCTGCGTGGCCGAGCAGATGGTGTCGAAGGTGCGGAAGTGGTCCGCCAGCGCGGCCTCCCCCCAGCGCCGCGCCACGCTGGCCTGCAGCTCCCCGGCGATCGCCAGCGATTCGTGGGAGAGCATCGTCGTCTGATTGGCGACGCCGATCTTCACGAGGTCGCGGTCCGGGTCGAAACCGGGCGAGACGGCGTGGGCGAAGCGCTTGAGCAACTGCTCCCGCTTCACGGTCCCCTCGAGGAACGCGCACACCTCGCGTGCCTCGTCCATGTGTCGGACGATGATGTACTTCCCCCCCGGATACTTGGTCACCTGGCTGGCGGTCGCCTTCGTCTCTTCGTGGAAGTATTTGCCGTGGATCGCCGCCGTGTAGCCGTCGCGCGCGTAGGACTCGACGCGCTTCCAGACGTTCAACACCGAGCCGCACGTCGTGTCGACCAGCACGCAGCCGACCTCGCGCAACCGGGCGAAGTCCTGGACCGTGACGCCGAAGGCCGGCAGGATGACCACGTCGGACTGCGTCACCTGGTCGAAATCGAAATCCCCCCCGGGACCACGAAACAGGAACTCCACGCCCATGGCGCGGAGTTTGGAGTTCACGTGCGGGTTGTGGATGATCTCGCCCACCAGGAAGGCGCGGCGCTCGGGGAACTTGCTGCGGGCCTCGTACGCATACTCGACGGCCCGGTCCACGCCGTAGCAGAACCCGAACTCCCGGGCCAACCGGAAGGTCAGATCTCCCAGGACGAAGGTGTGGTCGTTGGCGCGGATAGCGTCCACGAGCCGGCTGTGATAGTCGGTCGTGAGCGCGCCCTCGATGGCGTCCTTGAGCCCGAAGCCCTTGCGGAAGTACGTCTGCTCCACAAGGTCAATCTAGCGGCGCTGGCCTCCCGGTGCGCAGGGCGTCGAGCACGCGTTGCACACGCCAGCCGTCGCGGAAGCCGGCCGGCTCGCCCTCAGGCTGGTTGCCGCCGATCACGGAGACGAGATCGCGCGCGAGCCGGACGAAGGAGCGGGCCCACATGTTGTTGACCGAGGTCCGGCCGGCGAGGTCGTCGGCCACCGTGATGTCCTCGAGCGCCGCTCCCGGGCGGCCGATCTCCAGCCGCCCCTCGCCGGTGAGCACGAGCGAGCCGTCTCGACCGGTCACCTGGGCCAGATGGCCGGGTCCGTGATGCGCGACGGCGGAGAGTGTGAGCGTCGCGATCACTCCTCCGCTGAGGGTCAGTACCCCGGACACGAATTCGTCGGCGGTCACTTCGCGCCCCACGCCCTGGGCATCGGACCGCTCGTGAATGAACGTCCGGACTCCGCCGGCCACCCCCACCACCTCGGTACCCGTCCAGAAACGGCACAGGTCGATCAGATGCGAGCCCACCGCGCCGAGCAGGCCGCCACCCTGGGCCGCATCGAACCACCAGGTCCACGGCGCACTGGCAGTCTGCGGTCGGCCGTCACCACGCAAGTACGGTTTGAGCGACAGCTCGATGTGGCGAACCTCGCCGATGGCGCCGGCACGCACCAGCTCGCGGACCTTGCGGCGGTTCGGCTCGTAGCGCAGCTCGTGATCGATCCACGCCACCTGCGAGGGCCTCCGCTCTGCCGCGAGCGCCATGTGCTCCGC
>DATICZ010000210.1:0-15606 GCA_035456525.1 Gemmatimonadales bacterium | reverse complement strand
CTGGGTCCGGTCCAGATCAGCGTGGACGGCAACGCCCCGCCGCCCGAGCTGCTGTGGCGCAGGAATCTCGCGCTGCTGATCTACCTCGCCTGCTCCCCCAAACGCAGCCGTACGCGGGAGCACTTGACCGGTCTCCTGTGGCCCGACAAGGCCGAGGAGAAGGCGCGCCAGTCCCTGAGAGAAGCCCTTTCCAAGATCCGGGCCGCAGTGGGTGAGGCGGGAGTCGAAACGGTCGGGGACCAGGTGCGGCTGGTGGCGGGGGCCGTGCGGCTGGACACCGACCGCTTCCAGTCGCTGGCAGCGGCCGGCGACTGGGAGGGAGCGGCCGCGATCGTTACCGGGGCCTTCCTGGAGGGCTTTGCGATTTCGGGCGCCGGGGCGTTCGAAGAGTGGCTCAGCGCCGAGCGGCGCGAGTGGAACGCGCGCGGTGTGAACGCCCTGTTGCGCAGCGCGCAGGTGAAGCTGGACGGGGGGGATTTGGAGGCGACGTTGAGCGTGGCGCGCCGAGCGGTTGCGATGGCCCCCGACTCCGAGGCCGCGGTGTCCATGTTGATGCGGGCGCTGGCCCTGGAGGGCAATCCCGCCGAAGCGTTGCGGGAATACGAGGAGTTCGCCGCGCGTCTCCGGACGGAGCTCGGGACCACACCGAGCGCCGCTTGCGCCACGCTGGCCCATCGGATTCGGAGCACGCCGGGAGCGGGTGGGGCGCCTGAGCGCCGGGCGCCCGGCAACGCGCGCCGGGCGCCGCTGGTCGGTCGTGGGGAGCAGCTGGAACGGTTGCTCGAAGTGTGGCGCCGGAGCCGGGACGGCGAGCGGGCCGCCGGCGTCTTCCTGATCGGCGACCCGGGCGTTGGAAAGACCCGGCTCGCCCAGGAGGTCACGCAGCGGCTGCGCCTGGAGGGGGCGGCGACCGCGGTGATCCGGGCGGTGGAGAGCGATCTCGCGACGCCGTGGAACGGGATACTTGGCCTGGCCCGCGGCGGGCTGCTCGAGGCAGCCGGAGTCGCCGGCGCCGCACCCGCCGCCCTCGCCTGGTTCGCGGAGCGCATCGCGGAATGGGCCGACCGGTTCCCCACCGCACGGGGCGGAGGAGCGGCCGAGGCCCCCGCCCGCGCGTTCAGTGAGGTCCTGGGAGCGGCGGCGGCTGCGCAGCCCGTGGTGCTCGTGGTGGACGACGCCGAGTACCTCGATCGCGACTCCCTGCTCGCGCTCAGCGCGGCATTGCGCGATCTGGCCCACAGTCCGCTGTTCGTCCTGTGCACCACCGGCCGGGCGGCGGCGATACCGGAGGTGGACGATCTCCGGTCGCAGCTCGGGCGTGACGTGGACGGCGTCGTGCTGCGCCTCGCACCGCTCGGCGCCGCCGACATCAAGCAGCTGGCGCGCTGGGCCGTGCCGGAATTCGACGAAGCCGCCCTCGATCGCCTCACCCGGCGCGTGAGCACCGACTCGGCGGGACTCCCGCTGCTCCTGGTCGAGCTATTGAGCGCCGTGGCGGCGGGCCTCGACCTCGACAGGATCCGCGGCGCGTGGCCGGAACCGCTGCGGACACTCGACCAGTCGCTGCCGGTCGAGCTCCCCGAAGCGGTCGTCGGGGCGATTCGCGTCGGCTTTCGGCGCGTGAGCCCCGCGGCGCAGCGCCTGCTGCAGGCGATCGCGGTCCTCGAGGGACCGGTCGGGGCGGAGCGACTGGCGCGCGCCACGGAGCTGGCAGCGGGCGAGGTCGCCCAGGCGCTCGATGAGCTGGAATGGAGCCGCTGGCTCACCGCCGACGCCCGGGGATACGGGTTCGTCGCCCGCATCGTGCGGGAAATCGTCCGACAGGATCTCGTGTTGAAAGGGCAGCGTCAGCGTCTGCTGGAGGCCGCCGGCCCGTCCTGACGCGACCTCACTCGGCCCCCAGGCGGGGAGAGGGTCGCCTCGCCCAGCCGCCGCACGAGCTGCCAGGGCCCCACGGACCCGCCGTCGTACCTGGCGGTCACGACGCGGCAGCTCGACAGGCCGTCTCCCCAACAGCTGTCTCCGGTGACCGACAGGCGCGCCGAATCCGCGCCGATGGGCAGCACCGCGACAGTGAAGCGCACGTCGTGCGATTCCGCGGACAGTCCAGTCCCGAGCTCCACATGGCGCAGGTGCGTGGTGATGACCCGGTCGACGCCGCTCGCTGTGGCCACCAGGTATCCTGACTGCACCACTACCGCCAGGGCGACGACGTAGGCAGAGTCCGGTGATGTCGGAACGCTCGCCTCCCAGCGATCGTAACCCGGAGTCACGGCGTGGGGATCGTGGTCGAACCCGGCGAACGCGCAGCCCAACGCAGACAGCCCGAAGGCCCAGACTCGGCGTGGTTTCATGGGACTCCTCCATGCCCTCCCTGCAGGACTCGTGCGAGGGAACACCGGCGGCATCGACGGCTCGCGACGTTGCGGGCCGTCTTGAATGGAGGACGGCGTGTGTCGACATTGCTCAGGGGTGCCCGAACAGGGCAGATTCCCATGCGCGGGGTGTCTCGAAAGACGTGAAATCTCCGGCTGGAGGACCATGAAATGAAACGCCTCATCCCTCTCATCGTCGCGACTGCGCTCCAGGGACCGACGGTGGTGGAATACCAGCTGCCGCGCAGCGGCGTGTTCCCCCACGATCCCGCGGTCGGCAAGGACGGGATCGTGTGGTATACCGACCAGCGCAACAGCTACATCGGGCGGCTCGATCCGGCCACCGGGAAGGTGACCGACTACGCCACACCCACCCCCGCCTCCGGGCCGCACGGCATCATCGTGGCGCCCGACGGGGCGGTGTGGTACACGGGGAACGCGAAGGCGCTGATCGGGCGCGTGGATCCGGCGACGGGAACGATCAAGGAGTTCCCCCTTCCCGAGAGAGCCCGCGATCCACACACTCCGGCCTACTACGGCGGGAAGATCTGGTTCACGGCACAGGGGGCCAACCTCTACGGCTCGCTCGATCCCGCGACCGGCAAGGTGGATACGTTCCCGCTCACCACGCCCCGCGCACGCCCGTATGGCCTGGTCGCGGGCCCCGACGGTGCGTTGTGGATGGCGCTGCTCGGGACCAACAAGGTCGACCGCATCAACCCGGCCGACGGCACGCTGAAGGAGTACACCCTGCCCGATCCCGGGGCGCGACCCCGACGGTTGGCCGTGGATGCGAAGGGCGTCGTCTGGTACACCGACTACGCGCGTGGCTATCTCGGACGAATCGATCCCGCGACGGGGCAGGTACGTGAATTCGCGAGCCCGGGTGGCGGCGACAGCGGGCCCTATGGGATCGCGCTGGGCACGGACGGCAAGATCTGGTACAACGAGGCGGGGAAGAACACCATGGTGGTGTTCGATCCCGCGGCCGAGCGCATGCAAACCGTGGCGATCCCCACCGCAGGAGCGATCGTGCGCAACATGGCCGTGGATTCGACGCGCGGCCGCGTGTGGCTGGCGCTCAGCGGCACCCAGCGGCTGGGGCGGATCGACCTCACCCCGGGGCGCTGAGAGCGAGGCGCTTGACGTCCGCTTGACCGGCCCAATTCATCCTTACCACGGGCGGCG
Organism: Gemmatimonadales bacterium; assembly: GCA_035456525.1. Classification (GTDB taxonomy): domain Bacteria; phylum Gemmatimonadota; class Gemmatimonadetes; order Gemmatimonadales; family GWC2-71-9; genus DASTHG01. Next base: position 12,043 of record DATICZ010000210.1, on the reverse strand, counting down.
TGCTATCGTGACGCCGCCCGTCCTCCAACCGGAGCGTGCCTCATGCAACGCAGCCACCTCGCGCTCGCCCTGATGCTGGGCGGGCTGGCGACTCCTTCCCGGGCGCAGGTGTTCCAGCCCTGGGGTACGCAGGTCGACCGGAGCGTGTCCCTGGACGTGCTCCGGCCGTCGTTCGACGGCGGCGGCACCACGGCGCTCACCACGATCAATCAGGTCGGTTTTCGCTGGGCGGTGGGGAAGGTCGTGCTGGTGGCCGAGGCTCCGTTCGTCAACGCGAAGGCGGACGGAGCGCCTTCCGGCGCCCTGCTGATCGGCAACCCGTTTCTCGGCGTGGCCACACGCGCCAGCTCGTCGTTCATCGGCGAGTTCGGCGTCCGGCCGCCGATCGCCAGTGTGTCGAGTCCCGAGCGCTTCCTCGCCGCGGCCGTGGGGGTGCTCGGCGACTTCGCCGATTTCGAGGCCTACGGCGAGGACCTGCTGACGATCCGTGCGACGGCCGGCCACCACTTCCTCTCGCCACAGCATTACGGTCTGCGGATGGCCGTCCGACCCGCGCTCGTCGCTCCGACCAGTGGGGGCGACGCGGAGTTGTTCCTCGACTACGGCATCCAGGGCGGGTATGAGACCGAGCGCGCGAGCGTCGGGATGGTCTTCAGCGGTCGCGCCATCCTCACCGAGCCGGGAAACGTCGGGGAGCGTACCGTTCACGAGCTCGGCATCGGGGGCACGATGACGTTCGGCCGGCTGCGTCCGGGCGCGCTCATCCGCCTGCCGTTGGACGCGGACCTCACGAACGCGCTGAATTACTCCATCGGTCTGCGACTCGAGTACACCTTCTGACCGCGAGGCTACGGCTCCCCCGCGAGCCAACGGGTTCGCAGTGACCGTTGGCTCGCCGTGGCGCCCGGAAGCTCCTCGAGCCGCACCGTCGGCCGGTCGTAGCCTGAAACCACCACCGTCGCGCTGAACGCGCCGCTCGCACGCGCGACCTCCACGCGCACCGTGTCGCCGATGCGCAGGCTCCCGAACACCCGGCGGAAATCCGCCATGCCGGCGAGCGGCGCCCCGTTCACCGTGACGATCCGATCGCCCGTGTGCAGGCCCGCCCGGTTCCAGAGGCTCATCGGGTTCCAGAGCAGCAGGCGCAACGTGGGCTCCCCCTCGGGAGCCCAGGCGAAGACGCGCACGTCGGCGGCCGGGCGCCCGTCGGAGCCTGCCGCAGGCACCGAGGCGACCCTGGTCCGCAGGCCGATCAGGGAGAGGTACCGGTCGAAGTCGATCGCGTTGGCGCCCCGCACGTACCGATCGAAGAAGTCCCGGACCGCGCAACCGCACACATCCGCCACGGTGCGCTCGAGGTCCCGCCCGGTGTAGCCGCGCTCTCCGGAAAACCGCTCCAGCGTCGCGCGGACCACGTCGTCGAGCGAGCGGCGTCCGCCGGTGGCGTCGCGCACGACGAAATCGAGCATCGTGCCGAGCAGCTCACCCTGGAGGTGCGTGCTGGCGCTGTAGTCGCCGAGGGCGCCGCGCGGCGCCCCATAGGCGACCAGGCTCACACTTTCGGCGGTGAAGCGCGCATTGCCGGGGTTTGCGAGGTAGCGCGCGATCGCCCCCTCGAGGTGCGTGGCCCGAGTGGAGTCGTAGGTGGGGACGTGGGCGCGCCGCAGCAGCAGGTCCGCGTAGTGAATCGTGATTCCCTCGGCCCACCACAGGCCACGGGAGCGCGGCGGCGTGCGATAGTCCACCACGCCGTACTCCGCCGGGTGGATGCGCACCAGGTTCCAGGTATGGAAGTACTCGTGGGCCGCTTCGGCGAAGAACTCCGTGAGACCCTGCGCCAGCTGCGCGCTGGGCGCGCCGATCGAAACGGAATTGGCGTGCTCGAGCGATCCGAGCGCGCCGTCCTGGATCTGGAAGGTGAAGTCGCGATACGGCGCGCGGCCGAACAGCGCCACCGCCTCGCGCACCAGTCGTTCGAGGCCGCCGACCAGTGCGGCGGTATCGAACGGCTGTGCATCCGGCAGCGGCCAGTACGCCACCCGATGCGGCACCCCATCCACCGCGAAGCGCCAGGTCCGGAACCGGCCTACCTGCATCGGGCAGTCCACCAGTACGTCCACGCTCGGCGCGAAGAACGTACGGGGGTCCGCGGTGGGCTCGAGGCCCGTCGCGACGTCCCATCCCCCAGGCAGATCGAGCGTGACGTGCGCGGGAGCGAGCTCGGCGCCGACCACGTACAGAAAGGAGTGCGGACCTCCGACCAGGCCACCCGTGGGCGCGAGAAACGGCACCCACGCGGAGCGAAACCTGCCCTCGGCTGGAGGGAGCTGCAGACGATAGCGCACGACGCCGGCGCCACCCGGGATCACCACTCGCCACAGCGCGCTGTCCTCCCGTGCCGCGGAGCCAGCGCCGGCCGCGCCCTCGACCCGGAGATCGCGCACGAATCGCGAGTAGCGGTCGTCGTATTCCGGGTGCGCGACCATCGCCAGCCGGATCGTGTCGCGGGCGTTGCGGAGCCGCATCTCGACGTCGAACCGGGAGAGGTCCGCACCGTCCACGCGGAGCGTGTAGCTGACGACCGGTTGGGCGGTCGAGTAGCGGACCTCCACGGCGTCGACCAAGCGGTGCAGGGGATTCTGGGCGCGCACGTGGGCGGCGACGGAGAGCAGCACGGTCAGGACGGCGATGGTGCGCGACATTGGGGCGCTCGGGGAGGGTGCATGGCTACGATGCCGCTCGTGCGCGGCGGGTTTGAGCAGGGGGACCATAGATTTCACCGCTCATGGACCGAGGCAAGGACCATTTCTCGGGCGTCGCGGCATCCTACGCCGAGTACCGGCCCAGGTATCCGGCCGCGCTGGTGGACGTGTTGGCCGATCTCGCGCCGCGCCGCGAACTGGCCTGGGACGCGGGGTGCGGCTCCGGGCAGCTGTCGGTGGCCCTGGCGGAGCGCTTCGCCCGGGTGATTGCCACGGACGCGAGTGAGCAGCAGCTGGCGCAGGCGACCGCTCATCCACGGGTGGAGTATCGCCGGGCCAGTGCGGAGGCGTCCGGGATTCCCTCCGACACCGTGGATCTCGCGACGGCGGCGCAGGCGGTGCACTGGTTCGACCGGCCGGCCTACTATCAGGAGGTGCGCCGCGTGTGCCGGCCCGGCGCCCTGATCGCGCTCGTGACCTACAACTTGTTCCGGATCACCCCCGAGCTGGACCGGATCATCGATCGCTTCTACTGGCAAACGATCTGGCAGTACTGGCCGCCCGAGCGGCGCCTCGTCGAGACCGCCTACCGCACGATCGACTTCCCGTTCGCGGAGCTGCCCGCGCCGCCGCTCGAGATGCAGGCGGACTGGGCTCTTCCCCACGTACTGGGATTCGTGAGTACGTGGTCGGCGCTGCGGGTCCTGGAGCGTGATCGGGGCGGCAGTATGGTCGAGGAGTTCGCCCGCGAATTGTCAGGCGCCTGGGGAGCGGCCGAAACGCGGCGGCCGGTCCGTTGGGAGCTCGCGGTCCGGCTGGGGCGCGTTTCCTGACGAAATGCCGGGAACCTTTCGGCCGCCTCGGTCGATTCTGGTGTGACACCAGAATCGGAGTGAGACGGTGCAGAAGCTCGTGACCTGGGCGGTGCAGGTGGGGATCGCGATCGCCCTGACGGTGGGGGCAACGCTCGCCAGCGGGCGTGGGACCGCCCTGCTGCTCGCCGGCATGGCGGGTGGAGCGGCGATCGCCAGCGTCCTCGGTCTGTGGACGCGGCCGCCAGAGGACCTGCCGCGGGAACCGCAGCTGTCCGTCGCCCGCGCTCAGCGAGACAGCGGCGCTACGTCGATCTCCACGTTGGAGGGATAGCTCGCGGTCCGGTACACCCGGTGGATCTGCGCCCGGTAATCCTCGGCCCGGGCGGTGAAGATGTTCGGCACGAAGGTCTGCGGGTTGCGATCGTAGAGCGGAAACCAGGTGCTCTGCACCTGTACCATGATCCGGTGTCCCTTGCGGAAGGTGTAGGACTGCTGGTGCAGGTCCACCGTGAACGGCGTCACCGCGCTCGGCGGAATCCTCGTGGGGCGATCCCACCCCGCCCGGTAGCGTCCTCGCATGATCTCCCCCGTCACCATCAGCTGGTACCCGCCCATGGTGGGCCGGTCGGGGATGGTGTCGGGATATACGTCGATCAGCTTCACCACCCAGTCGGCGTCCGAGCCCGTGGTCGAAGCGAACAGGTGGGCGACGACGTTTCCCGCGACGGTGACGTCCGCGGTGAGCGGGGCGGTCTGCCAGCTGAGCACGTCGGTCCGGCCGTCCACGAAGCGCTGGTCCTCGGTTTCCCAGCGCCGCCAGCGAGAGGTGGGTGAGTAGGTGCGCTCCACCGGCCTCGGGCGGTAGGGCACGGGGCGAGCCGGGTCCGACACGTACTGATCCCAACCGGTCGCGGCGGTGGGCGGCCTGAAGGAGAGCTCGCCGTTCGCCTGGAAATACAGACGCCGGCGCGCTGCGCCGGTGGGCGGCCAGCGGTCGAACGTCCGCCATTCATTCGTGCCGGCATCGAACACCGTCGCCTCGTCGAACTTCCCGTCGCCCTCTCCCTTCAGCCAGTGGGCGAACCAGCGCGATTGCAGCGCCCGGAAGTCGGCGCCCGTCGGGCGATCGAAGCGGATGTTGCCCAGCGCGATGCCGGAATCCGCGAACCACTGTCCGTGGTACCACGGTCCCATCACGAGAAAGTTGAGCCGGGTGCTGTCGCGACGCTCGAGCGCCGCGTAGGAGGCGAGCGGCCCATACTCGTCCTCCTGATCCCACCAACCGCCCACCGTGAGCGTGGGGACGGTCGTGTGGGTGAAATAGCGGGGCAGCGCACGCGCCTGCCACGCCGAGTCGTATGCGGGATGCGCGGCGAAGCGGCGCCAGGTGGGCCAGCGATCGGCGCCGACCGCGGCGGCCAGCGCGCCGAGCGTGGGGAACGACCGGTACCAGTCGTAGGTGTCGTAGCGTGCCGGTGACGGCGTGACGCTCAGGTCCGAAGAGGCTTCCATCATCCAGGCGTACTCCAGGCCGTAGGAGAGCCGGAACGCGCCCTGATGAAAGAAGTCGTCTCCCATCCAGGCGTCGCCCATCGGGGCCTGCGGGCTGATCGCCTTGAGCGCCGGGTGGGCGCCGATGCCGCCCACGGCGGCCAGCCAGCCGGGATAGGAGATGCCGAAGATCCCGACCCGGCCGTTGTTGCGCGGCACATGCTTCACCAGCCAGTCGATCGTGTCGTAGGTGTCGGTGCTCTCGTCGGTCCCCGCGTGCCCGGAGTGCGGCGGGCGATTCATGTCGAACGTCCCCTGGGACTTGAACCGGCCCCGGATGTCCTGGAACACGAGGATGTAGCCGTCGAGGCCGAGCATGGCGGCGGCGCGCGGGACGCCGGCCGCCGGGCCGTCCGCGCCATAAGGCGTGCGCTGCATGAGAATCGGGTGCGCCAGGGAGTCGCGCGGGGCGACGATGATCGTGTGCAGCCGCAGGCCGTCCCGCATAGGGATCATCGTGTCGGTCGTGACGAACGCGGAATCCGCAGCGGGCTGCTGGGCGCGCGCGACGGGAACCGCGTTGATCGTGATGGCGACGAGTGCACTGGCGAGACGATGCACGGATCCTCCTCCTAGGCCGCCGGCTCGTAGGCGCAGAACGGATCGGACCCCATCGGGTCGCCCGTCATCGAGTACGCGCGGGCGCGGGAGCCGCCGCACGCCCAGCGGAAGTCGCATCCCTGGCACTTGCCGGAGAGCGCGTTCATATCGCGCAGCGCCAGCAAGGCCGGCGCCTCTCGGTATATCTCCGACAGGCGCCGCTCGCGGACGTTGCCGAGCAGCGGATGCGGCAGGAAGCCGGCTGGGTAGACCTCTCCCCGATGCGAGACGAACACGACACCGTTGCCGTCGCGGGCGCCGAAGCCCATCCGCTTGGCAGCCGAGCCGAGCGCCGCCCTGGGCATTCCCTCCGCCAACTTGCGCTCGATCCAGTAGCGGCGGTAGTGGGGCGCCTCGATGGTCCCGACGTGAAACGGCGCCTCGGCCCCCGTTTCGTAGACCCAGCCGAACAGCCGCTCCACTTCCTCGGCGCTGGGGATACCGAGCGCCGCGCCGCGACCCACCGGGACCAGCAGAAACAGGCTCCAGCGGCGCACCGGTGGCGCGGCCCGATCGCGCAGCAGCTCGTACAGCGCCGGCAGATGCTCCATGGTCTGGCGGGTCACGGTCGTGTTGACCTGCACCGGCAATCCGACTTCGCGCGCCCAGCCGAGCACCGTGAGCGCGTGGTCGAACGTCCCCGGCACGCCGCGGAACGCGTCGTGAATCTCGGCCGTCGGTCCGTCCACGCTCACCCCGAGCGCGGCCACCCCGAGCTCCTTGAACCCGGCGATGGCGTCGCGCGTCACCGTGGGCGTCGTGCTCGGGGTGATCGACACCGGCAGCCCGATGCTTCGGCCGTAGGCGATCAGCTCGAAGAGATCGGGGCGCTTCATCGGGTCCCCGCCGGTGAGGATGAGCATACTGCCCATGCTCTTGATGTCGTCCAGCAGCGCCCGGGCCTCGGTTGTATCGAGCTCGAGCGGATCGCGAGCGTGGATCGCGTCGGCGCGACAATGACGGCACGCGAGATCGCAGGCGATCGTCATCTCCCAGTAGACGTTCCGGGGCGCTCCGGCGTAGACGAATCCTGGGTACGCGTCGCCGACCAGCGTCGCATCCGCGATCATACCGCCGCCTCTCTGGCCGCCGCGAACGCCTGCCGCGCAGCCGCTTCGGTGAGATCCAGCTCGGCCACGCCGTGGGCCGCCGAAAGAAACGCCGCCTCGAACTGCGCCGGCACCCAGTACACGCCGGCGGACAGCATCGCCTGGAAGAACCGGGCGAATCGCGCCGTGTCGCACCGGCGCGCGCTCTCCCAGTCGGTCACAGGCACATCGGTGAAGAAGACCGTGAGCATGGTGCCCGCGCGGTTCACCATCACCGGTACGCGCGCGGCGCGGGCCACGTCGGCCAGACGCTGCGCGAGATCGGCGGTGGTGCGGTCGACGCCCTCCCATACGCCGGTCTGCTCCAGCGCCGTGAGCGTGGCAATCCCTGCCGTCATCGCGAGAGGGTTGCCGGACAGCGTACCGGCCTGATACACGGGTCCAGCCGGGGCAATCAGCTCCATGATCTCCCGCCGGCCTCCGTAGGCTCCAACCGGCAGGCCGCCGCCGATGACCTTGCCGAGCGTGGTGAGATCGGGGACGACGCCGGTGAGTCCCTGGACGCCGCCCGGATGGACACGGAACCCGCTCATCACCTCGTCGAACACGAGCACCGTCCCGTGCGCCCGCGTCAGGGCGCGCAGCCCCTCGAGAAACCCCGGAGCGGGGGGCACCACGCCCATGTTGCCCGCCACCGGCTCGACGATGACCGCCGCGATGTCGCGCGGGAAGGTGTCGAACAGCCGCTCGACCGCGGCGAGATCGTTGTAGGGGGCGACGAGGGTGTCGGCCACCGTGGCCGCCGGCACGCCGGGGGAGTCGGGAAGCCCCAGCGTCGCGACGCCCGACCCCGCCTGCACGAGCAGCAGATCGGCGTGCCCGTGATAACAGCCGGCGAACTTCACGATCTTGGCCCGGCCCGTGAACGCCCGGGCGAGGCGCAGCGCGCTCATCGTGGCTTCCGTGCCGGAGCTGACGAAGCGCAGCAGCTCCATGCTCGGCACGAAGCCCCGCACCAGCCGCGCCAGGTCGAGCTCCAGCGGGCTCGGCGCGCCGAAGCTCGTGCCGCGCTCCAGCGCTTCGCGCAGCGCGTCGATGACGCGGGGTGGGGCATGGCCGAGGATCAACGGGCCCCACGACAGCATGTAATCGATGTACCGCCGCCCATCCACGTCCTCGAGCCAGGCCCCCGACGCCCGGGCGATGAATCGCGGCTCGCCCCCAACGGCGCGGAACGCGCGCACCGGGGAATCCACCCCACCGGGGAGGAGGTCGAGCGCCTCGCGGAACAGCTCCGCCGAGCGGGTCGTCACCACGGGAGACGCGCTCATGCGGCAGCTCCCATCGCGTCGAGCGCCGCCTGCGCCGCGGACCAGCCGGAAGCGATGCAATCGGGAATGCCGACGCCGCGGTACGATGCGCCCGCGAGCAGCAGCCCGGGGTGGCCGGCCGCGAGCCGGGAGATCCGCTCCAGCCGCGCCAGGTGACCCACGACGTATTGCGGGATGGACCGCGGCCAGCGGAACACGCGGGCCAGCGCCGGCGCGGCGGTCACGCCGAAGAGCTGCGCCAGCTCGCGCCTCCCGAGGTCCACCAGTCGCTCGTCGGGAGCGTCCACGATCGCTTCATCACCGGCACGCCCGATGAAGAAGCGCACCAGCACCCTCCCCGCCGGGACGCGGTCGGGAAACTTGTTCGAGGTCCAGGTGCAAGCCACGATGGGCCCGCCCTCGGCGCGCGGCGATACGTAGCCGTAGCCGTCGAGCGGGCGCGGAACGGACGACACGGGGAAGGCGAGCGACACGGTGGCGGTGGACACGAACGGGATCGCGGCGAGCTCGCCGCCGAGCGCCGGGTCGAGCGCCTCGAGCAGCCGCGCGCTCGCGTGCGCCGGTGTCGCGAGCAGCAGGCGCCGGGCGACTATGGCGGTGCCGTCCTCCAGGGCGACGCGATAGGCGACGCCGTGAGCCGCGATCTCGGTCACGGCGGTGCCGCAGCGCACCGCGCCGATGGGAAGGCGCGCCATCAGCGCGTCCACGAGCTCGCCCAGGCCGCCCACCGGGGTGACGAAGCCCGCGGGGGCATTGCTCGGACCCGAGGTCCGCAGAGGGGCGCGACGCAGCATCGCGCGCAGCACGCTTCCTTGCTCGCGCTCCAGGCTCGCGAGCTGTGGAAAGGTGGCGGCGAGCGACAGCGCCGACCCGTCTCCGGCGAAGATGCCGGAGAGGAGCGGCTCCACCAACCAGTCGTAGGCCTCGGCGCCGAACCGGCGCGTGACGAACTGTGCGATGCTCTCGTCGTTCGCGGCGGCGCGGCCGGGGAGCAATGCCTCGCACCCCGCACGCAGCCGGCCGAGCGGTGAGAGCACCCGGGTCTTCAGGAGCGGCGCGATGCGGGAGGGCACGAGACCGGTGAGGCCCTCGGGAAGCTGGTGCAGCCGGCCGCCGCGGCGGACGTAGGTCCGGCGGTGGGCGGGATCAGTGCCGCGCAGCCGCTCCTCGAGTCCCAGGGAGCGCGCGAGGGCGAGGCCTGCGGGCTTCGCCGCGAGAAAACAATCGGGCCCGCCCTCGATCACCAGGCCGTCCACGTGCTCGGTGGCGATCTTGCCGCCGAGCCACGGGGAAGCCTCGACGAGCACGAAGGGTGCGCCCGCCTGCGCCAGCCGCTCGGCCGCCGCGAGTCCGGTGATGCCCCCGCCCACGATGAGCGTGCCGGTCACGACGGGCCGCGGGGTGCTCACAACCACCCCCGCTGCCGGGCGGTGTCGCGCACCAGCCCGGCCAGACCGGCCATCATCGCCGGGTGGTCGTTCACCATCACGGTGCGCTCGAGTCGCACGCCTCGCGCCGCGGCGTGCCGCCGCAGCTCGATGTCCAGGTCGTAGAGCACCTCCACGTGCTCACAGGTGAAACCGATCGGCGCGACGAGCACATGGCGGTGGCCGGCCGCGGCCAGCTCGTCGAGCACGGCGGTCGCGTCGGGCCCGAGCCAGGGATCGCGCGTGAGCGCCGCGGACTGGTAGGCGAAGCGGTGTTCCCGCGGGCCGATCCGCGGCAGCACGGCCTGTACCGTCGCGGCGAGCTGCTTGGGGTAGGGATCGCCCCATTCGAGGATTCGCTCCGGCAGGCTGTGCGCGGTGAAGATCACGGCGACGTCATCCCGCACCTCCACGGGGAACAGCGCGATCCCGTCGCGGATACGCCCCGCCAGGGCATCGAGGTATCCGGGAAGGAGATGCCATTCCTGGATGGACGCCACCTCCAGGCCGCCGCGTGCTTCCTCGACCTGCTGGAAGTACAGATCGATGCTCATGCGGGAGTAGTGCGGCGCCATCACGAGGCCGACGACGCCGCGCGCGCCGATGTTGTCGAACCGCGCCAGGGCGGTCCGGATGCGGGGACGCCAGTGCCGCATGCCGACGATCGTGGTGAACGCGCTCCCTCCCCCGTTGCCGTCGAGCGCGCTCTGGAGGGCGCGCGCCTGGGCCTCGGTGCGTTCCAGGATGGGAGAGCGCCCGCCGATCGCGCCGTAGCGGGACTTGATCTCCGCCACGACGGCGGGAGGGGTGGGCCGGAAGCCGCGCACGTCCAGCAGGTAGGGCTCCACCTCTTCGATGGAATTCGGCCCTCCGTAGGCCATCACCAGGACCCCGACCGGCGCGCCCACTGTCAGACCGTCAGCTCGTGGACCAGATCCACGACGGCGCGCACCTGATCTACCGGCGTGTCCGGCAGAATGCCGTGTCCCAGGTTGAAAATGTGGCCGGACCGCCCGCCGGCGCGCCGCAGAATGTCGCGCACGCGTCGCTCGAGCTCGGGCCGCGGGGCGAACAGAGCGACGGGGTCCAGGTTGCCCTGCACGGCGCGGTCTTCACCGATCCACGCCCACCCCTCGTCGAGCGGCACGCGCCAGTCGAGACCGATCACATCGCCGCCGGCGTCGCGCATCAGCTCGAGCAGCGTGGCCGTCTCGACGCCGAAGTGAATCAGGGGGACGCCGGTCGCCTCGAGCCGCTCGAACAGCTTGCGCGACCAGGGGAGCACGTAGCGGCGATAGTCGTCGGGACCGAGGGCGCCGGCCCAGCTGTCGAACACCTGGAGCGCCTGCGCGCCCGCCTCGACCTGCGCCGTGAGGTAGTCGCCGAGCACGGTGGTCAGGCGGGTCATCAACGCGTCCCACGTCTCGGGGGCCCCGTACATCAGGCGCTTCGCCTCGACGAAGTGGCGCGTCGCGCCCCCCTCGATCGCGTAGCAGGCGACGGTGAAGGGCGCTCCCGCGAAGCCGATGAGCGGCACCTGGTCGTCCAGCGCGCGCCGCACCCGCCGCACCGTCTCGAGCACCGGGGAGAGCGCGTCGTGCACGTCCACGGGGGCGAGGCGGGACACCGCGGCCGCGTCGCGCACCGGATTCGCGATCAGCGGACCCTCACCCGCCGCGAACTTCAGATCGAGTCCCATGGGGACGAGCGGCAGCAGGATGTCGGCGAACAGGATGGCCGCGTCCACGCCGAGGCGACGCACCGGCTGCAGGGTGACCTCGGTCGCGAGCTCCGGGTCGGCGCAAATCTCGAGGAGCGAATGCCGCTCGCGAATGGCGCGGTACTCCGGGAGGTAGCGGCCGGCCTGGCGCATGAACCAGACCGGCGTGTGCGCCGCCGGCTCGCGCTGCGCCGCGGCCAGGAATGCCGGCGCGGTCTTCGTGGTGCTCACACCCACCTCGCGAGGGCTTCGAAGCCCGGCTGGTGGATGGCCGTATGGAGCGGCGTGTCGCGCTCGGTGTAGGGCCGCCCGGCGGTGCTGCGCAGGTCGGTGACGAGACTGGAGAAGCGCAGCAGGTTCTGCGTCTCGTAGACGACGACGAACTCCTGGTCCTGCAGGCCGGTCGAATACAGCAGCAGCTGCGTGATGTCCTCGTACTGCTTGCCCAGCTTGATGTGCTCCATCATCATGTCGCGCCGCTCGTCGCGGCTGCGCTGGTACCAGTCATCGGTCTTGGTGAAGGGGTACATGACGAGGTACGGCTGCCGCTCCGCGGCAAAGGGATCGATTTCCTGGCGCGAGCGGGTGCGCGTGTACTGCGAAGGTTGCGTGAATCCCCACAGCGCGGTGCGCAGGGTGAGCGTGCGCCGCAACGGGGCGAGGCGTGCGGCGAAGTCGCCGAAGAAGCGTGCCGGGATGCCGAGGTCGTCGCCGGCGATCGCGGACCAGACGAGCAGGTCGCTCGCCGACTCGACGCCGAACGTCTGATAGAGATGCAGCGCATCCACCGTCTCGCGCAGCGACTCGAGCGCGCCGCACAGCGCGCGCTGCCGCTCCGCCGGGCCTCG